>NZ_JAVRPS010000001.1:0-6651 GCF_032162105.1 Mycobacterium sp.
GTGCGGCCCTCGGGCACGAGCATGATGCCGGCATTGTTGACCAGGATATCGAGGTCGCCCACCCAGTTGGCCGCGAAGCCGCGGACCGAGGCCAGGTTGGAGACGTCGAGTTCACGGATCTCGGTGCGTCCGGGCATTTGTGCGGCTGCTTGGGCTCCCTTGTCCGTGTTGCGTACGGCTAGCACGACGTTGGCGCCCGTCCGGGCCAGTTCGCGGGCGGTGACAAGGCCGATGCCGCTGCTTGATCCGGTCACGATGGCGGTCTTGCCGGTCAGGTTGGGCATATCGGCAGTGGTCCATTTGTGGGTCATGACATCCAGTAGAGGGCGATGTCGGAAGCAGTTCCAGGACGCGTTCAACCACTGACTCTCAGGGCTTGGATAACCGGCGACGATCGGTGCACAGTGAAAGACGGCTTGGTAAGCCCGTACAGACCAGTTGCGAAATCACGGTTCGGACGATGGGACGTGGGTATGGACCCGGTGGCGTTGGCTGAGTTCCTGCGCAGTCGCCGCGAGGCACTTCAGCCCGAGGATGCCGGCCTGCCCCGCGGCCGGCGGCGCCGCACCGCTGGACTACGGCGTGAAGAGGTCGCCATGTTGTGCGGAATGTCCAGCGATTACTACAGCCGCATCGAACGCGGGACGGGCGCCCAGCCCTCGGGACAGATGGTTGCGGCCATGGCCCGCGGCCTCCATCTGGATCTGGACGAACGCGATCACCTGTTCGCTCTCGCCGGCTATACCGCCCCGTCCCGTGGGCTGCGCGCCGAGCACGTCAACCCGGGCCTGATGCGAGTCATCGACCGGCTAGACGACACCGCCGTCCAGGTCGTCACATCCGTTGGCGTGACACTCCTGCAGACTCCCCTCGCGATGGCGCTACTCGGTGACCAGATGACCTACACCGGCCACGCCCGCAGCGTGGTGTACCGGTGGTTCACCGACCCGGCCTCACGAATGATCTACCCGGCAGCCGACCACGAGCATCACGGACGGATCTTCGCCGCACAGCTGCGCGGCGCGGTCACCCACGACGGCCCGCAGTCCGACGCTGCCGAACTCGCCCGCATTCTTCGACGACAAAGTCCCGAATTCGCGCAGTTATGGGCGGATTACGAGATCGGCCTGCGCTACACCGATACAAAACGATTCGCCCACCCCGAGGTCGGAGAACTCTCGCTGCACTGCCAAATGCTGCTGGACCCCGACCAGTCCCAGGCACTTGTCGTCTTCACCGCCAAACCCGGCACGCAAGACGCCGAAAAGCTTCGGCTGCTGTCAGTCACCCGGAACCAGAAATTCAGCGGCATGACGACGGGCAGTGCATCGATCTAAGGAAGTGCCACTAGACCGCCACGGTGCCGGTGTGTCGGCGCGGCTCCCGTGCCGCGGCGACGAGATAGGCTCCGCCTCCGGCGCGCCGAAGCCGACCAGCCAAGAGGCGGCCAACATCTTGCCGATCACCGTGTCGTGACCGCGCCGGGCCTTGGTGATGGCCACTCCGGTGATGGTCAGGGCCGTCAGCAACCCGACGAGGAGAAGGACCCCGGGCGCGGCGGACGGCATCGGCAGGATCGGATCGTCGCCGTAGGAGAGGGCGAACGCGCCATATCCGACCATTAGGGCCAGGCCGAAGCTCACGTACGAGGGCCGGTTGCTCACGGCCGTGCCTGTACGTCGGTGCGATCCTGGAGCAGGCCGATCAGCATCAATGCCGCTGCGACGAATGCGGTGACGGTGCGGACGTGATTCCACGCCGTCCACGGCTGGTAGTACGCCAGCCACTCGCGGGCGGCGTCGCCCGCTGAAAGGCCCTGCGGGTCAACGCTATCGAGGTGGTCGTTCAACGGGACGTTGAAGGCCATCGTGATGATCGCCGCAAGGACCCCGAAGGCGGCGCCGACGAGCACCCACCATCTGTCGGGTTTCCGCAACTGAACGGTCGCGATGACGCCAACCACCAGCGCCAGCACCGCCGCACCCAAATACGCCAGCAGGAACGCCGCGCTCGCGTTCGCTTCGGCGTTGATGCCGCGCATCGCGGTGATCGCCTCCATGGGCCCGGTGCGATTCAGGCCGTGCATCACGAAGGTGGAGAACACGTACATCATTCCGCCCGCAGCGGCGCTGGCGATGGCGGCGATGGTGGTCAGGATGACAAATGGGCTTATACGCATGCTCAACAGTCAACGGGCAGTCGCCGAGACGATCCATCGTTTGGCGTCCGGACTGCATACGCGGGCGTCTATGCGTGCCCCTGCGCGCTACGTCTGTACCGGCACCGGCGCGGTGTCCGACTCCTCGCTTGGTGGACGCGGAGGTTGCGGCTTCCGGAAGTGATTGTCGCCGCGGGGGTAGACGACCAGCGGCCACCAGAACCATCGGCCCAGCATCGTCGCGATCGACGGCATCAGCAGCGAGCGCACGATCAAGGTGTCCACCAAGAGCCCGATCGCGATGGTGGTACCCATCTGGGCCAGCACGATCAGCTTGCTGAACGACATCGCCGCCATGGTGGCTGCGAAGACCAGCCCGGCGGACGTCACGACGCCACCGGTGCCTGCCATGGAGCGGATGATGCCGGTCTTGAGTCCGGCGTGGATCTCGTCCTTGAACCGGGAGACCAGCAATAGGTTGTAGTCCGATCCCACCGCCAGCAGGATGATGACGGACATCAGCATGACCAGCCATTGCACCTGAATACCGAAGAGGTCCTGCCAGAGCAGCACCGAGATGCCGAATGACGCGGCGATCGAGCTGGCCGCCGTTCCGACGATGACGAGCGCTGCCACCGCGGCTCGGGTCAGGATGAGCATGATCATGAAGATCAGCGTCAGGGCCGATACCACGGCGATCATCAGGTCGTACTCGGCGCCGTCGGACATGTCCTTATAGGTGGCCGCGACCCCGCCCAGGTAGATCTTGGCGTTCGAGAGCGAGGTCATCTTCAAGGCGTCCTGCGCGGCCTTGCGTTCGGAATTGACCCTGGCGATGCCCTCGACGGTCGCGGGGTCGGTTTCGTGGGTGATGAACATGCGCGCGGACTTGCCGTCCGGGGACAGGAACATCTTCAGCCCGCGCTCGAAGTCGGGGTTCTGGAACGCTTCCGGAGGCAGATAGAACAGGTCGTCGTTCTTGGCCTGATCGAAGGCGGCGCCCAACGCCAGCGCGGTGTCGTTGGTGGCCTCCGACTGGTCGAGCAGAGCCTTCTGAGAGTTGTACGACGCCAGCGACAGGTCCCTGCTCTGCTTCATGCTCGCGATGGTCTGTGGAAGAAGTGCCGTCAGCTTCGGAGCGAGGTCGGCCAGTTGGTCGGTGTTGCCTTGCACCGCTCCCGTCTGATCGGTCAGTTGGTCGATCCCGTCGAGGGAGTCGAAGAGGGAACGGATCGCGAAGCACATCGGGATGTCGAAGCAGTGCGGTTCCCAGTAGAAGTAGTTGCGCAAGGGCCGGAATTCGTCATCGAAGTCCGCAATGTGATCTCGTAGCTCTTGGGTGGTCGCCAGTAGCTCCCGCGACTTGGCCGCCGAGTCCTGCGTGAGTGCGGTTTGCTGGAGCGAGAGTTGGTACTGCTTCTCCAGGATGTCGATCGAGACGTTCGTCGCATCGACCGTCTTCTTGATGGTGTCCAGTTGAGCCCGCTGGAACGGCAGGTTCATATTGCTCGTCTGCCCCTGGACGCTCGTCTGGAACGGAATCGAACTGTGCTGGATCGGAATGCCCAACGGGCGCGTGATGTTCTGCACCATCGCAATGCCCTCGGTGTGCATGACGTTGCGGGCGATCGCGTTGAGCACCAGCATGTCGGCGGGGTTGCGCATGTCGTGATCGGCGTTGACCATCAGGATGTCGGGGTTCATTCGGGCTTCTGAGAAGTGCCGGTCGGCGGCGGCGAAGCCGATGTTGGTGGGCGCGTCGGCTGGCATGTAGTAGCGGTCGTTGTAGGCCGGCTTGTAGCCCGGAATCGCGACGAGGCCGATCAACACCACGAACAGGCTCGCCACGAAGACCGGTGCCGGCCACCGCACCACGGTGGTGCCGACCCGCCGCCAAAACCGGCTCTGGGGAGGGCGTTTGGATTCGTAGAGGCCAATCCGGGTACCCAGGAACAGCACGGCCGGGCCGAGCGTGACCGCAATCGCCACGACCACGACCATGCCGATCGCGACCGGGGCACCCATGGTGGAGAAGTAGGGCAGCCGCGCGAAACTGAGGCAGTAGGTGGCCCCGGCGATGGTCAAGCCAGAGCCCACGATGACCGGCGCGACGGACTTGAAGGTGGCGTAGTAGGCGTCATCGCGATCTTGACCCAATCCGCGATCCTCGCGGTAGCGGCCGAAGATGAAGATGCCGTAGTCGGTGGCCGCGGCAATCGCGAGCATCGTCAGGATGTTCCCGGCGAACGTCGTCAACCCGAAGGCGCCATGGGTGGCCAGCACCGAGACCACTCCGCGCGCGGTCAGCAACCCGAGAAACGTCAGGAAGAGCTGGATCAGCGTGGTCACTATCGAGCGGTAGACGACCAGCAGCATGAACGCGATCGCGACGAGGGTTATCACAGTGATCTGGGCGAGGCTGGCGTTGCCGATGACGTGCAAGTCGTTGGTGAGCGCGGCCGGCCCTGCGACGTAGGCCTGCACGCCCGGCGGGGCCTTCGTTTCTTCGATGACCTTCCGGACGGCCTCGACGCCCTGGTTGGCCAGGGTCTGGCCCTGCTCGCCCGCGAGGTTGATCATCACGTAGGATGCCTTGCCGTCCGCGCTCTGCGCACCGGCGGCCGTCAGCGTGTCACCCCAGAAGTCCTGGATGTGCTGGATGTGCTTGGGATCCTGCTGCAACTTGCGGATGATCTCGTTGTAGTAGTCGTGCGCATCGGGACCGAGGGGCTGCTGACCCTCGATGACGACCATGATGGTGCTGTTCGAGTTGAATTCCTGGAAGTTGCCGCCCATCAACTTCATCGCCTTCATCGAAGGCGCGTCCTCGGGAGCCATTGGGGCCGAATGGAGTTCGCCGACGACCTCGAGTTGCGGGGCGACCACGTTCACCACGACAGCGACGAACACCCAGAACAGGACGATCGGCACCGCGAGGATGCGCAGCAAGTGTGGAAAGAACGGGCGCTTGGGGTGCTCGTCGGTCTCGGCCGGCGGGGTCGCGTGCGTCATGCGGACTTCACCAGGCAGTACGTCTGGGCATTGACCCCATTGGCGGATTGCTCCTCACGGACGGTTCCGTTCACGGTGACGCGGCATCCAATCTGATCGGTGTCGCTCCGCGCCACGAGACTGGCGCTGACGGACGGCAATGTCGTTGACAAGGTGACCGACCACGGCAGGGTCGCGGTGATCGAGTGCACGTTGGCATCAGGGTCGAAGTAGCCAATTTGGGCAGTGCTGCCCGGCGGGCCGTACACGTCGTAGACCATGACCTTCGGATTGAACTGGACGATCTCGATACCCGCACCGGCGTTGGCATTGAGGTCCTGGGAAGCGAACATCTTGTGCAAGCGCGAAACGACGAGGCCCGAGATCGCCAGTACGACTATGAGTACCAACGGGATCCATATCTTCTTCAAGACCCGACCCACCGGAATAGCCCTCATCCGAACACCTCTCGCTGCGCAATACTGTCTGGCGAACTGTCGGCATTCGCGACGAGCCGGCACAAGATCGGATGGGCCACCCGCGCAGAAACCTGCAATGCGCATGACTCGTCCGTCGTCAGCGTCGTCATCAATGCCGCAAGGCGTGCCCGACGGACGCGCTTCCGCTCGTCGAGCAACGTCTGACCGTGCGCGGTGATGCCGATGAGGGCGGCGCGCCCGTCGTCGGGGTCGGGGAGCCTGGTCACCAGGTGCAGCCGCTCGAGCCTCTGGACCAGCTGAGTCATCGACGGCTGGCTGACTGCTTCCTTGGCGGCCAGCGTCGTAAGCCGAATCGGCCCTTCACGGCACACCCGGTTCAGCACGAACGCGGCGGACGCACTCAGATCGGCGCGATCCGTGAGAAACCGCGCGGTCAGGTCCAATGCCTGATCGAGAAGCTCGCCGACGTAATCGAAGGCGTCTTCGTCAACAGGCGGATTTCCCACTCCGTATCTATATCACGCACCCTATGTAGCGGCAATCGGTGCGTACTTGGGCCGTGGGACAGCCATTTCACAGGAATAATTGGGCTGGCGCCGTTGTTGACGGGGCCTGCGCGCGTGGCGCGGGACCAGCTGTCAGCCAGGGCCGTGGACCTCCCAAGGCCCGTCCTACGTCTCAGCCCGTTCGGCCCCCGACGGGCACCGACGATGTAGACCAGAGCAAAAATGTTGTCAGACAGGCGATTTCGCGGGCCAGCCTGGCTTCATGCAGTGCCTCAGTCGGCCGTCGGCGCGCGAATCCGCAATTTGAGCAGGCAGTGGAGAAGCTCACATACAGTGGATATCTATATATCTTCGACTATGCATTGTGGCTCACAGGGCCGCAGCCAATACGCGAATGAGCCGATCGACGTCATCCGAGGTGTTGTACGGCGCCAATCCGATCCGCAGTCCGCCCGCGTCGCCCAGCCCGAGTCGTCTCGATGCCTCGTAGGCGTAGAACGAACCGGCTGGCGCGTTGATGTCGTGCTGAGCGAGCACGGTGCTGATTTCGGCGGCA
>NZ_JAVRPS010000002.1:0-10623 GCF_032162105.1 Mycobacterium sp.
CGCCGTGCACGGTCATGAACTCCGAAAGCCGTTCCCGCCGTTGCTCTTCAGCGCGCTGGTACGCGGCGACCACCCTGGGCCCCACCACGGCGCCGCTCAGGACGAAGCGTCCAGAGGTCACGTCGAAGCCGTCCTGCTCGTCCTCGGCCGTCGCCACCGCGGGCATGTCGGAAACCATCGCCCACATCACGTCGTGTCTACCGGTGAGCCGGGTGAGAACGTCGCCGAGCCGTTCGTCGACGTCGGGTTCGTCGGACACCACGAAGATCAGCATGGGATGCCGGTAATGCCTTGCCACCCAGTTCAGCTGGGTGACAATGTCACTGCGCGCCTGCCGCGTCGTGGTCTGCTGCTCGAGCCGGTGCAGCAGGTACTCGATGTGAGTCTCGCCGCGCCGCAGCCGGATGTCGACGCATCCTCGGACGTCGCCGAACACCATGCCGATCTCGTCGGAACGACGGATGGTGATCAGCCCCATGGCACCGATGACGTTTGCGGCGACCTCCCGCTTGGTCTCACCGGACGGTGCCAGCGCGGTCGAGTTCCGGCCCGTGTCGGCCACCACCAGGATCTTGTGGTGCTTCTCAGTGACGAATCGTTTGATCAGCACGTGGCCCGAGCGGGCCGACGCCTTCCAATCGATGTCGCGGACGTCGTCGCCGGGCACGTACGGCCGGAGGTCGTCGAACTCGAGGCTTCTGGTGTGAACGAGCGCGTAGCGTCCGCCCTCTAGAAATCCGCTGGTGTCGCGGCCGAAGTACTTCTTGGCGCTGTCGAGATGCTTTCCCACGCGGTTCGTCTACCTGTGTCTCACGGCACCCGCACCGCTTGCAACACCGCGTCGACCACGGCGTCCGGCGTCACGCCTGCGCTGGCGGCCTCGAACCCGAGGATCAGGCGATGCCGCAACACGCGATGCGCGAGTCGGGCGATGTCGTTGGGGACCACGTGGCCGCGACCGTGCAGAATCGCCAACGCCCGCGCCGTCCGGCAGAACGCGATGGTGGCGCGCGGGCTGGCGCCGTACTCGATCAGGCGGGCGGTGCTCGCGGGCAGGTACTGCTCTGGCTCGCGGGTGACGCCGACGAGGCGGCTGGCGTACTGGATGAGTGCGCGGTCCATGTGCACCGTCCGAGCCAGGTCCTGAACGCGCAGGATGTCCGCGGTGGCCACGACCGGCGCGCTCCGATGGTCCTTCTCGTACAACCCGGCGTCCATCCGTGAGATCACCTCGACCTCTTCGTCGATGGACGGGTAGTGCACGATCTCCTTGAGCATGAAGCGGTCGGTCTGCGCCTCCGAGAGCGGATACGTGCCCTCCTGGTCCACCGGGTTCTGCGTCGCGATGACGAGGAACGGCTCGGGGATCGGATACTCCACACCCGCGATCGTGGTCTGACGTTCCTCCATTGCCTCGAGCATCGCGCTCTGCGTCTTGGCGCTGGAGCGGTTGATCTCGTCGAGAAGCACGATGTTGGTGTGTACCGGCCCGAGTTGGGTGACGAAGGAATTGGTCGCCGCCTCGTACACCTGGGTGCCGATGATGTCGCTGGGCAGCAGGTCGGGTGTGCACTGGATGCGCCTGAATCCGCCCCGGATCGATTCGGCGACCACGCGGGCCGCGGTGGTCTTGGCCAGGCCGGGAACGCTCTCGATGAGCAGATGGCCGCCCGCGAGGAGGCCGAGAAGCATGGACTCCCGTAGGTGGTTCTGGCCGACCACCTTGGCGGAGAACGCGCCGGCCACCGCGCTCACGATCCGCTGGGCTTCGGCCATGTCACGCTGGTCAAGCTGCGATCGTGCTGCGGTCATGTGTCCTTCCGGTTCGGGTCCCGTGCTGTCCAGGTATACCCGGCGGCGCCGATTCCATGCCTTTTCAAATGCGCGCCCGGACGGCCGCTTCCCGTAGGTTCGGTGACGTCATGCTGGCACTCCTTCTACCTCTCCTGGGGTTCGCGCTCCTCGATTCGGTCAACGTTCTCAACCTGGGAGTGACGACGGCGGTCGTGTACGACAGCCGGTTGAGCCGCAGGTCAGCGCTGCCGTCCGGGCTGAGTTTCGTGGCAGGCGTATTCATCGCGATCACGACGTTCGGCGTGCTGACCGTCCTCGGCCTGAACTTCCTGACCGATCGTTTCGAGTTCGACCTCACGCCGACCATCCGCTATTGGGGTCAGTTGGCGCTGGGAGTGGTGCTCATCACCCTTGCGATCGCCTCGTCAGGACGGAAACCGACGCCGCCGCTGTGGGCGGTGAACGTGGCCAGGCGCAACCCGTGGCTGCTCGGGCTCGTCGGGCTCGTCATCGGCTTCGGGCAGGCGCCCACCGCCGTTCCCTATCTGACCGCGCTGGCGATGATCTCCGCGCGCGAACCGCTGCCGTCGGCGTGGCCGGTGATCGTGATCTGTTACTGCGCCATCACCTTGGTGCCGTCACTGCTCGTGTTGGCGCTGTCCACGCGGCGGACCATCCGGGCCCGGCGGGTGCAGCGCAACTTCGTCCGCGCGCTCACCCGGTACGGACCGCTTGCCGTACGAATGTTGTTCCTGGGCATCGGAATCGTGCTCGTCATCGGTGCGCTGCTGAACTATCGCGCCCTCTGGTGAGTGTCCGGCCGGCGAAAATCGATTGCGCTGCAACGGGTGGGGCGAGTTGACTGCTCGCATGGAACAGGGGGAGAGGGCACTACTGGCAGGTGTACCCGAAGTCGGGTACGCAACCGGACCGGTCCGTGGGTGGGACGGCCTGCGGCAGAGCGCAGTTGGTTACTCGATGGGACGCGACGCGGCAACGGTCACCCATGTCCGGGAGACCAAGCCGGGCTGGATCGCGACGATCCTGGCGGAGCTGACGCGGTAGCTTCACGTCGTTCATATTTCGCTGAGGGCTGCCCGCACTGCGCTTTCACGACCGTGGCCGCAATGTGAACGCAGTCTCGGTTGCTAAACGTGATCGACGGCCCACTGTGCGGCGCGCTTGACGAGTCCGGATTCCGGATAGCGGACGTGCGACCCGAAGTCCTTGCCCAGAGAGCAGATTGGATCGTTGGTGTTGCACATGTCGGCGGTCCTCGCGCCGTACAGCGGGCTGAGCATCGTCAACGGCTGGCCCACCCGCGCCGACGGATTGCCGAAGACCGTGACCGCGGCGACGTGGTTGGCCATCGCGGGAGGCATCGGGGCCTTGAACCCGACACCGGCGATCGGGGACGTCGTGATGACGTCGACGACCGCGGCGCCCTGCGAGTATCCGCCGAGGACGATCCTCGTCTTGGGGCACTTCGCCGCGGTGGACTGAACGCGCGCACTCGCGTCGTTCGCGCCGTCCACGACGGCGAGGAAGTCCCACGACGCGGGGTACTGCACGGCGTAGGCGCGGACCGATTTCTTCTTGGCCAGCGCCTTGATCGAGTCGACGAGTGCCTGCCCGACCTTGCCGATGCCAGGCGGTTCGTCGGTGCCCCTGGCGAAGACCACCTCGATGTCCGGGCAGTCGGCAGCGGAGGCAGTCGGCGTGGCTGGGGTGAAGGCCGTCGTCGCGGCAAGGGTGAGCAGGATCGCGAGGACGGCCGACACCATGCGGGCACCGCGACGGACGCGGGTCACCTCGGCTGCAATGAAGGACCTAAACAAGGAAGGTCCCTCCTTGGACCGAAGTGGGGGCATGCGAGCAAGTACCCCAATTATCACTCTTGTCCCTCTGGCCACACAAAACGTTACCGAGCCGTTGTGTTGCAGGTCCTGGCCCGGCGCGCGCGGCGACGTTCAGGCGGGAGTGCCGTCGGCGACCCTCGGCACCCGCTCGGCGGACGCGGTGTCCAGCACCAGCGCGGCCACCCGCGAACGGTGTTGCTCGGGGCTGCCCAGCAGCGCGGCGTCGGTGGTCGCGCGCTTGAAGTACAGGTGCGCCTGGTGTTCCCAGGTGAAGCCGATGCCGCCGTGCACCTGGATGGTGTCGGCCGCGACCCTCGCGAACGCCGCCGACGCCGTGGCCTGCGCGATGCTCGCGGCCAGCGCGGGATCGTCTTCAACATCTAGGCCATCGGCCAGTGCCCAGACCGCGTGATAGGCCGTGGAGCGGGCGTGTTCGACGTCGACCAGCAGGTCCGCCAGACGATGCTTCACCGCCTGGAACGACCCGATCGGCCTGCCGAACTGCAACCGCGTCTTGGCGTACTCGACCGACAGATCGAGCAGATGCTGTGCGGCGCCGACCTGTTCGACGGCCAGCAGCGCCGAACCCGCCTGTAGCGCATGCTCGATCACGCGCTGCGCCTCGCCCGAATCGGCCACCAACCGGGCTGGTGCGTCGGAGAACGCGACCGTGGCCTGTGGGCGGGTCAGGTCGAGCGTCACCAGCTGGGTGCGGTCCACGCCCGGCCCGGCGGCCTCGACGGCGTACAGCGCCACCCCGTCCGGTCCGCTCGCGGCCACCAACAGGTCATCGGCGGCGCCGCCGTCGACCACCCGCGGCGCCGTTCCAGTGAGCGTCCACTGCTCACCCGAGCGCGCCGCGGTGACCGTCACCGCCGCCGGATCGAACGCGCCGGCCCGGTCGGCCACGGCGAATGCTGCGGTGCGGCGGCCCTCCACCAACTCGGCGAGCAACCCGTCCCTCACCGGCCCGCCGGACGCGGCGACGAGTGCCGGGATGGCAAGGAACACGGTGCCGAACACGGGGCCACAGGCCAGCGATGCACCCAGTTCCTCGACGGCGACGGCCTGGTCGACCAGCGAGCCGCCGACGCCACCGTCGGCCTCGGGGACGGACAGTCCGAGCACGCCGAGCTCGGAGCCCAGCCGCGTCCACACCTTGGCGTCGAACGGGGGATCGGACTCCATCAGCCGGCGGACCGTCTGCTCGTCGAAATTCTCAGCGCAGAACTTGCGGACCGCGGTGCGCAGCTGAACCTGCTCGTCGGTGAACGTGAACTCAGCTTGTTTGCGGGGTTGATCCGCAAGCTCCTCAACCACGGGGGATCTCCTTCCAGGGCATGCCGGCGTCGGCGCGCAGATCTCCTGGCAGACCCAGGATCCGCTCGCCGAGGATGTTGCGCATCACGTCGGACGTGCCGCCTTCGATGGTGTTGGCGCGACTGCGCAGGAAGCGCTGCTGCACCGGACCCCGCCAGTCGGATTCGGACTCGTCCTCGTCCCTGCCGTGGGCGTACCCGTGATACAGAACCCCTTCGGGCCCAAGCAGATCCATGCAGAACTGGTAGATGTGCTGGTTGAGTTCGGCGCCCACCAGCTTGCCGATCGAACCCTCAGGGCCAGGGCCGCCGACGGTGGCGGCCGCCCGCGAGCGCTCGGAGGTGAGGCGCTGCGCCTCGGCGCGCAGCCACAGCTGGGATAGCCGGTCGCGCAGCACCGGGGTCCGCAGGTCGGGGCGCGAGGCCCACAGCGAGACGGCGTCGGCGATGGTCCCGGCGCCGCGCCGGCTGCCGCTGCCGCCGAGTGCACTGCGCTCGTTCATCAGGGTCGTCATTGCGACGTTCCAGCCATTGCCGACGTCACCGAGCCGGTGCTTGTCGGGGATGCGGGCGTCGGTGAAGTACACCTCGTTGAACTCGGCCTGGCCGGTCATCTGGCGCAGCGGCCGGGTCTCAACGCCAGGCCCGTGCATGTCGATGACGAAGTACGACAGCCCCTTGTGCTTGGGCACGTCCGGGTTGGTCCGCGCGAGCAGCAGGCCCCAGCGGGCGCGGTGCGCGAGGCTGGTCCACACCTTCTGCCCGTTGATCACCCAGTCGTCGCCGTCGCGGACGGCCGAGGTGGCCAGCCCGGCCAGGTCGGAACCGGCGCCCGGTTCGGAGAACAACTGGCACCAGAGATCCTCGGTGCTGGCCAGCGGGCGCAACCAGGACTTCTTCACGTCGTCGCTCTGCGCGTGCTCACGGATGGTCGGCGCTGCCATGCCGTACCCCATCGGGTTCAGCCCCAGCGGCACCGGGCCGCCTGCCCCTTGCAGGACCCGGTCGGCGACGGCCTGCAGGCCGCGCGAGACGCCAAGCCCGCCGAGCCCCTCGGGGAAGTGCACCCAGGACAGGCCCGCGTCGTAACAGGCGGCGAGGAACTCGGGGATGGGGACCGACTTCGGATCGTGCTCGGCGACGACCTGGCGCGCGAGATCCGCGACCCGGTCGGTATCAGCAGCGTTGCTCATCTGGCCACGATAGGAAATCGACACCCGTCAACTTCCACCGGGGCCAGTTCTATCGCGCCGACACGAGCCGAGGTGTCGTCATGAGCGGTGCTGGCGTACGGCCTGTACCCACGGGTCGGCGAGCATCGCCATGACCATCTCGATGATCTCGGCATCCGAGCTCCGGTTGCGGCCTCCCAGTCGCTGCGCCGCGCCCTCTATGCGCTGCAGACAGGCGCGAAAAGCGCTGCCGGCGGCATCGAGATAGGAAGCGGCCGCCTCCATCTGAGATTGATCGGTGAACTGCACGGGCGATTGAGCAAACTCGGGGGATAGGTCCTTAGCCCGCTCCTGCACCGTCCACGAGAGACTACGCATGAACTCGACATCCGGCTGGGGTTGGGACGAAACCTCCTCGGCCATCGCGATCTCGAGCAGGTAATCGATCTGGTAAAGCGCGTCCACAGCGCTCTCGATAGGCCTGATCTGCTCGCCCGCGCGGACTTCCGCCGGCGGAATGGGAATCGTCAGCAATCTTGACGACGTGGCCATCGACGTCGCCCGAGCTACATCGGCCTGTGCTTGCCGCACCACATCCCCGGCATAGGCATGCGCGTTGTCGATGTCGGCTTGCGCGGCCTGGCGCGCAAGGTCGATCTCAGCCTCTGCGGCTTGCCGCGCGGCAGCCACCTCGGCTTTGGCCTGTCCACGCGCCGCCGCAACCTCCGCAGCCGCATCGGCGCGCAGCTGCTCGGACTCGCCGCGCACCCGAGCGACCGCTTCCTCCCCGGCCGCCCGTTCCGTCGCCCGCTCTGCCACGCGCTGCTCGGCACGCGCCTCTGCAGCGCGCACGCGTTCCTTGGCCGCCGTCCTCTCGGCCTCCGCATCGGCGTGAACCTTGTCGAGCTGGGCTTGCAGCTGTTGCAACGCCTTTTCCCCGGCTGCCCGTTCCGTCGTCCGCTCTGTCATGCGCTGCTCGGCACGCCCCTCCGCAGCGCGCACCCGTTCCTGGGCTGCCGCCTCGCTGGCGGCCGCATCGGCGCGCGCCTGTTCAGTCTCAGCGCGCGCCAGCTGCACTGCCTGCTGATCAGCCGCTCGTTCCCGTGCCCGTTGACCGTCTTTGCGCGCCGACTCGGCCTCCACCGCGCGGATCCGTTCCTGCGCTGCGGTGACTGCGCGAGCGGACTCATCGGCCTCGGCCCGCGCCATCGACGCCGCTGCTTCGGCATCCAGCCGGCCCTGGTGTGCGTCGCGTGCCAGGCTTTCGGCCTCACGGCTTCGTTGGTCCGCCTCGACGAGCTGCATCACCAGCGAGAGACGGGGTTTCGCAGGCCCGTGACGTTGGCGGTGCTCGACGAGTTCACGCTCAGTCATCGCCGCTATCGCGACCGACTCTGGCCTAGGCCGCAAGCCCGACCGCTTGGACGACTCGACCGATTCCACCGCCGCGCGTCGCGTCAACCTGGCCCACTTGTCGACGTCGAGGTCCTCGATGTGCTGTCGCGTGGTTGTCACCGGCGCCGCCTCCTTCCGCCGGTCTCTTCGCCTGCGGCCGAGTGTGTTTCACCGGTCACCGGTTCTGGGTCGGCACCGGTGGCTGGCGCCGCCGCGCGCCGCCGCCTCGGCTCGGAACCCACCCCGCTCGGAGCGGGGCCTTCGGTGCTTGATGCCTGTTGGTCCGGTGGCGGCGTCTTGTCCGGCCCGCGATGTGCTGACGCCGCGGGCGCGGGCGCGGGCGCGGCAAGCGTGGAAAGTGGTCCGCTCTGCTGTGCCAGCACCAGCAGAAGCTGTTCCTGGTGGACCGCCACGGCCTTGGCGAGGGTGTCATCGCCGAGCCGCTCGGCATCACGAAGCAGCCCCTGTAGGAGCTCCAATGTCACCTCCGGTCCGAGGCCCAGGGTCGCGCCCTCGCTGGCCGCAGGTTCCAGCGCAGCGGTTTCCACCACCTGCCACCACTGGTCCCAGCATCGCGCCACCGCCACCGCGCGCTGCTCGGCCTCGCGACCTTCCTCGTAGTGACGTTCTCGCTGATCACGCTCGGCGAGAGACCGCTTGCCGGCCTGGCGAGACCCGTACAGCACGGCGCACAACACGATGACCGCGGCGACCACTGCGGCCGCGCCCGCGAAGCCAGCGGAGAGGATGAAGTCCCGCGCCGGCGGAAAAGCGATTGCTTGCACAACTTGTCTCACCCGGTCAGTCTCGCACCCACGGCGCCGTCCGATGCACGGAAAGTATTGACGGACAGCCCGCCGGACTACCAGGTGTCGACGAACCGCGGCCGCGTGGACTCGGGTGGGTGCGCCGCCGCGGCGGCCAGGGTGGCGGCGATCAGCCTGCGGGTGTCGGCCGGATCGATGACGTCGTCGATCTCGAACAGCTGGGCGGCGTTGAGCGCCTTGGCATTCTCCTGCGCGGCGGCGGTCGCCTGACGTACCCGCTCCTCACGCGCGCCGTCGTCGGCGATCGCCTCGAGCTCCTTGCGAAGGCCAAGCCGGACGGCGCCCTCGAGCCCCATGGGACCAAGGTGGGCACCCGGCCATGCCACGGTCAGCAGCGGCTCGTGCAGGCCGCCACCGCACATCGCTTGTGCGCCAAGCCCGTACCCGCGACGGAGGATCACCGCGACGAGCGGTACCCGCAGCGAAGCACCTGCGACCAGCATGCGCGAGCCGCGGCGGACCAGCGCTTCGGCTTCCGCGGCTGGGCCGACCATGTAACCGGGGCAGTCGATCAGCGAGACGACGGGAAGCCCGAACGCATCGCACAGCTGAAGGAAGCGGGCCGCCTTGTCCGAGGCACCCGCGGTGATCGCCCCTGCCATGACCATCGTGTTGTTGGCGATGACGCCGACGGCGCGGCCGTCGATCCGGGTCAGCGCGGTCACCATCTCAGGGGCGAACCGCTCCCGCAGGAACGTGACGGAACCCGCGTCGGCGATCGTCTCGATGATCGGCCCGACCGAATAGGCCCGACGCGCCCGCTCGGGAACCATGGTGCGCAAGGCGGTTTGGTTGGCGACGGGACCCGTTGTGGTCGGGACCTGGAAGTAGCCGATGAGCTTCTTGGTCGCGGCGACCGCCCGCGCCTCGTCGGCGACCACGACGTCGACCACCCCGTTCGGCGCCTGCACCGAAATGGGTCCGACGTCGTCGGGGTGGACGTCGCCCAGTCCGCCGCCTGCGATCATCGCCGGGCCACCCATCCCGATGGAGGCGTTCTCGGTGGCGACGATGAGGTCGGCGCAGCCTGCGATGACCGCGTTGCCCGCGAAGCACCGACCGTTGACGACCGCGATCCGCGGCACCAGACCGGACAAGGCAGCCCACAGCTTGAATGCGCGGACGTCGAGCGACGAGACCACGGGATAGTCGGTGTCGCCCGGTCGACCCCCGCCGCCCTCGGCGAAGAACACGGTGGGCAACCGCATCCGCTCGATCACGTCGAACAGCCGGTCCTTCTTGCGGTGGCCGAGCGCGCCCTGCGTGCCTGCGAGCACCGTGTAGTCGTAGGCCAGGACGGCGCACGGGCTGCCGTCGATGCGTGCGGTGCCCGCCACCAGACCGTCGGCGGGCGTGCGCGCGATGAGGTCGTCGACGTCACGCCGGAATCGTTGCGCGGCGACGGCGAAGCGGCCGTATTCGACGAACGAGTCGGGGTCGATCAGGTCGGCGACGTTCTCGCGCGCCGTACGCCCCTTCGCCGCATGCCTGCGCTCGATCGCGTCGGGTCGGGCCGCGTCCTCGGTCAGCGCCCGCCGCCGGATCAGCTCCGCGTGGTCGTCGCGCAGTTCGTCAACCGGGTCGGTCACAGCCGCGCGCCCGACCGTGGAATCTCCGCGGCGATGGCGTCCAGCAGTGCCGGATACCGTTTGGCCTCCCGGTGTCCGCCGGGCTTGCCGCTGCTGACCACCCCGGCCGCGAGCCGGCGCTCGGGGTCGGCCCACACGGCGATGTCGACCAGTCCGGTGTGCCCGAACGCTGCGGGTGCGTCGCGCCCGAACGGCCCGAACCGCTTGGAGCCCAACATGTATCCGGTGCCCCAGCGTAGTGGGGCAAGGCCCATCGCGAGATCCGGCCGCAACCGCCGGGCCTCCTTCGTCGCGGCCAGCAAGGTCTCCGGTTGCATGACCAGAACACCGTCGAGTTCACCACCGCGACGCAGTAATTCGGCGAACCTGGACAGTTCGTCTGCGGTCGAGACGGTGCTGGACGACGGCACCACGCTGGTGAGGAACGCCCGCGTGTTGGTGAACGGGATGATCTGGTGCGTGGTGCCGCCGATCGCAATGCGAAACGCCGCCGCCATCGGGGCGGGCAACGGCTTGCCGGTGGCGTGGCTCGGTGCGACCAGCGGAACGTCTTCCGGCGCAACGCCGTAGTTCGTCCAGCGGAATCCCAGCGGGTCGAGGATCTCGGTGGCGAGGATGTCACGGATGTCGCGACCCGCTGCGGCCGAGACGATCTCGCGGACCAGCGG
>NZ_JAVRPS010000003.1:0-2927 GCF_032162105.1 Mycobacterium sp.
GGGTCGTCAATTCGATCGGTGTCAGCGCGCTTCGGTCGACTAGACCCGCGTAACCGAACCGGAACCCGTAAACCTTTGCAATGCCATACTTTTCGTGCAAGCAGAAGACGATGGAGCGGATGACATCATTCAAGCCGGGGCAAAGGCCGCCACATGTGACGATCCCGCACCGCAGGGCGGTGGGATCAAAGTAGATTTTCTCTTGCGGACCCGCCAGCTCGAAGGCGGGGGGATCGACGCCGGCCCGGAATTGCTCCCGAAGCTCATCGATATCCGCGCGGAACAAGAGCGGTTTCGATTTGTCCATGAACTGGGTTGCACGCAACGGAGAGACGATCGTGCACTCGCCTAGGCTGTCGGTGCGGAAATCTGGCGGCGCCGGTGTCATCTCCACCTCGTGACTGTTGAGACCTCGCCATCGTCGCCGATGCGGGCGACGCAGGCTTCCCCCGAACGAGCACCTTTTGCTCTCCTCCTCGGGGCATGCCCGGAGATACCACCACCAGCTAGGAGAACGACCGCCATGGGTCCTTGCCGTCAGCTCGGCCTCGACTGGTATGCCCGGGGAGCCGACGTCGAGTTCTGGACCAACCAGCAACCGCCCTTCCTCAACAAGCGCGTGGTCAACCATGCCCACACCCCGCTCGTCGACGGCGAGCACGGGATGCACTGGATCGCCGATCGCTTCAACGGACTGCCCACGACGCCCAACTGTAGACAGTTCTGAAGATAGTGCGGCGGTGAGTTATTGGCCCACGGCGGCGTCGCCGACGACGATCGCTTCGCGCTCATCGGATTCGGCCAACGCATCGGCGTAGCCGTGGACGTGCTTGCGCATTCGGCGTCCGGCAGTCTCGGAGTCGCGATCACGGATCGCACTGGTGATCATCCGGTGTGCAATGGTGGTCACCGCGCGCACATCGGTATCGACGAAGGCTTCATCCTCGGTGCCGGCATAGATTGCCTCCGACAACGCGATCATGAAGCCGATCAACAGCTCGTTGTGACTGGCAACCGCAACACCCACGTGCCAATCGAGATTGGACCGCAGGAACTGTTCGAGATCGGTGTCGGGCTCTGCGATTTCCTCGTTGGTCTTGTCGAGCACCGCCAAATCGTCGTCTGTGCGGTTGCGCGCGGCAAGTTCGGCGCAGAACGGTTCCAGCGCCTCCCTTGCCTCCATCAGGTCGATCAGTTTGATGTGCCTGCCACGGATGAGCATGCTCACGGAGCTCGCCATCGACTTGGTCGTGGGTCGCTGAACGAACGCTCCGCCCGCGCGGCCCGCTTTCACGCGAACGAGGTTCTGCACCTCGAGGATGCGCAGCGCTTCACGCACGGTGGCCCGGCTCATCTGCGTCTGTTTGACGAGTTCGCGCTCCGCCGGAAGCGGGACACCCTCGACGAGTTCGCCGTTGAGGATCCGCTCGCGCAACTGGCCGGCGAGCACGTCGGACGCCTTGGGGACGTCGACGGGGCTCAGCTTGAGGCCGGATCGCACGCGTGTGGCGGGTTCCGGTGCTTCCATCGCGTCCACCTCTTGGATTATGGTCAGACCTAAGATACCATTTATTTGATCGGCCCGTTCGCCGAACGGGATTGCGATTAGGAGCTACGCCAATGCACTGGGAGCTTTCCGAAGAACAGGATCTGTTTGTCGCCTCGCTGCGCGAGTGGCTGCACGAACGCGCCCAATCCGCGGCGGTGCGCGGTTGGCTCGATACCGGCGACCACACTCACTTCGAGCGTCTCTTCGTTGAGGAGGGTTGGGCCGGGGTCGGTTTCGACGAAGACCACGGCGGCCAGGGGGGCGGCGTGTTGGAGCTCGCCCTCGTCGCGCGCGAACTGGGCCGCGCGGCGGTGCCATCGGCCGGCTGGCTGCAATCGGCCATCGTGGCGCCGGTACTCGCCGACGAGGCGGACGTGTTGCGGGCCACGATGGAGGCCGGTGAGGTGACCGCATTGGCGGTGCGAGCCGACCGCATACCCGCACCGACATCGGTGCAGGTCCGCGGCGATCAGCTGCACGGACGGATACCCTGCGTACTCGGTGGGGCCCAGGCACGGCGATTCTTGGTTCCCGTGTGCCACGGCGACGCCACGGAGCTGTGGCTGGTGGACAGCGCGGCCGGGGGTATGGGGGTTCACCCCCGGCCGCTGCTGGACCGCTCGCGAGACGTTGCCGATATCACCCTCGACGACGTCGAGGCACGCCGACTCGATATCGATGCCACCGCAGCGCTGGGCGAAATCGCTACCAGAGCAGCGGTTCTGGTTGCCGCCGACGCGCTGGGCGCCTGCGAACGGATGCTCGGGCTGACCGTCGACTCCAGCACGCATCGACCCCAGTTCGGCCACCCGATCGGCTCGTTCCAAGCCGTCAAGCACGCCGCCGCCCAGATGCTTGTCACCGTGGAGTCCTCGATGTCCATCGCCTTCTACGCGGCACAATCGGTCGAGGAGCGCCTTGCCGAGTGCGCCACCCACGCGGCGGTGGCAAAGGCGCAAGTCACCGGTCACGCCGCCGACCTCGCCGATAGCGCGCTGACCCTTCACGGCGCCATCGGCTACACCTGGGAGCACGACCTGCAGCTGTTCTACAAGCGCGCCAAGCTCGACCGCGTGCTGTTCGGCACGCCCGCGGCATGGAACGAACGCATTGCAGACACCCTGCCGCTCCTTCCCCTCCCGGTCTGACCAGGCATCCCGAGACGGCCCGAAGGGGACTTTCTTTTTGGTCTGTCCATTAGTATAATTAGACACATAGGTTGCCTAGGTTGCCTGTCCCTGCAATGTCGATCGGAGATCAATGTGGACTTCGAGTTGAGCGAGGATCAGCAGACGATTCGCGCCGCGGTCGCTGAACTGGCAGGCAAGTTCGACGACCACTACTGGATGACCAAGGATCAGCGCCACGAGTTTCCGAC
>NZ_JAVRPS010000004.1:0-7202 GCF_032162105.1 Mycobacterium sp.
TCCGATGAGGATGCACCGGTCATCTACCGTGACCCCGCTCGTACCGCCGCCGAATTGGCCCGCGGACAGGCCGGCGATGGCGACAACTGGTGGCGCTTGGTCGAATTGTGGCGCACCATCAAGGAGCCGCTGCTGGGGATGTTGTTCTCACCGTTCCCGCCGCTGCGCGCACCACTGCAGCTGTTGCACCGCCTGGGTACCGCTGAAGCGCTGCGGGTCGCGCGGCTGCTGATGCTGCCCGCGTCGGTGCTGGCGCGGGAAGTGTTCGACGGGGACGCCGCTCGGTTGCTGCTGCTCGGCAACGCCATGCACGCGGACGTGCCGATCGACGCACCGGGCAGCGGCGTGATGGGCTTCCTGATGACGATGCTCGCCCAAGACGTGGGTTTCCCGGTGCCGGTAGGCGGCGCCGGGCGGCTCACCGCGGCACTGGTCGCACGGGGAGCCTCGGCGGGCGCCCAGCTGGAATGCGGACAAACGGTCGACGCCATCGAGGTCCGCGACGGCCGGGCGGTGGCCGTGCACACCGCCGGCGGTCGCACGGTTCGGGTGCGTCGCGCGGTCGTCGCCGACGTCTCGGCCCCTGCGCTATATCAGCAACTGATGCCCAGCGTCGCCATACCCGACCGTCTTCGGCAGGACTTGGAGCACTTCACCTGGGACACACCGGTGGTGAAGGTGAACTATGCGCTTGACGCGCCCGTACCGTGGCGCTCGAAGAGCTTGCGTGGTGTCGGCACGGTCCATTTGGGGGCCGATCATCACGGGCTCATCCGCTGGCTCGCAGACCTGAACACCGCCACCGTGCCCGACAAGCCGTTCCTCCTCTTCGGGCAGATGACCACGGCCGATCCCAGTCGCTCGCCGGCCGGCACCGAAAGCGCCTGGGCCTACACGCATCTGCCCCGCGACACCAACGACGACGAGTCTGCCGGCCGGCTGGCGGCCGCCGTCGACCGGGTGCTCGAGGAACACGCACCCGGCGTCACCGACCACGTCGTCGGAAGAGTGGTGCAACGGCCCTCGGATCTGGAGGCGAACAACGCGAACCTGTCCGGCGGCGCCATCAACGGTGGCACCGCCCAGCTGCAACAACAGATCATCTTCCGTCCGACATCCGGCTTTGGCCGCGCCGAAACTCCCGTCGCCAACGTCTTCCTGGGCAGCGCCTCGGCCGCCCCCGGCGGCAGCGTGCACGGCATCTGCGGCCGCAACGCCGCCCAGGCGGCGCTGAAATCCGACGGCCTGCGGGGGTGGCCGCGTCGTCGGCTCAATCAGACGGTGATCTCGCTCGTAATGAGATGACGCGTCCGGCCGCAACGTGCTCGATGGGCGGTGGACGTTCCAGATCGTCGAAGAATTCGACGACCACTACTGGTCGGTGTTTCGCGAGCATGAGCGTCACCTCCGCAACACGTTCCAAGGCGGCGTGCGCCACGTCATTGAACTCGAGATGAAAGAACGGCGCCGCGCTGCCCGTTTCGGTTCGGTCCGTCCCGTCCGGGTACACCGGCAGTTCTCGTCCGGTGGACGGTGACGAAAGGGAACGACCGTGGGTTTGACCGATCGCCTTGATGCTGTGCAGCAGCGACATCCCGTGTTCGGGTTCCCGCTGGCGGTGCTCTACAAGTACATCGACGATCAGGGTGGGTACCTGGCGGCGCTGATCGCCTATTACGCCTTCGTGTCGGTGTTTCCGTTGCTGCTGCTGTTGTCCACGGTGTTGGGGTGGCTGCTGGTCGGTCATCCGGAGCTGCGCGATCACGTGCTGAATTCGGCATTGAGCCAGTTCCCGGTGATCGGGCCGCAACTGGGCGAGCCGAGGCAGATCAGCGGAGGCGTGACCGGCGTGGTGATCGGCACCCTGGGTGCTCTGTACGGAGGTCTCGGGGTGGCCCAAGCTCTGCAAAACGCGATGAACACGGTGTGGGCGGTGCCGCGCAACCAGCGGCCCGACCCCTTCAAGGCCCGTGGTCGCAGCGTGTTGCTGCTGGTCACCGTCGGTGGGGCGCTGCTGGGCACCGTTGTGTTGTCCGCGGTAAGCGCCGGTGCGGGCGCGTTCGGTGTCGGTGTCAAGGTCGTGGTCCTGGCCGCGTCGGTCGCGGTCAACGCCTGCGCGTTCGTGCTGGCGTTTCGCATCAGCACCGAACGGGAGCTGACGATCGGGCAGGTCGCGCCGGGTGCGGTGCTCGCCGCGCTGGGCTGGCAGTTGCTGCAGTCCTTCGGGGCCGTCTACGTCGGGCACGTCGTCAAGAGCGCCACCGCCACCAATGGGGTGTTCGCATTGGTCCTGGGGATGCTGGCGTTCCTCTACATCACCGCCACGCTCGTGGTGCTCTGTGCCGTGATCAACGTGGTGCGCGTCGACCGGTTGCATCCGCGGGCGCTGCTGACCCCGTTCACCGACAACGTCGATCTGACCGCCGCCGACCGCGACACCTATGCCGGTCAGGCCACGGCCCAACGCAGCAAGGGGTTCGAAAACATCGACGTCACCTTCGACGCCCCGCCACACCGCGACGAGGCATCTCGCGACGACCCTGCCGGCCCGGATGCGCGACCAGAGTCCCCATCCCCCGCGGCGGGGGGATAGTGCAGGCGCCGTCGGCGAGATGCCGCAGCGCAGCATTAAGAGCGCGGCGGCAGCGGACTTGCTGAAATAGCCGGCGCGATGCTCATGCGCACTCGGAGTTCGCCGGTTCGAGGAGTCGATCGCCTCGCTTGAATCCACCGGACCGTCGGCTGCAGTGGTTGCCCAGCAACGGATTCCGTTCGGGCCAGTGTTGATGGCGCGGTCGGGATGGTTGAAGCGGACTGGCCAAAAGTTCGCACACGAAGAGGTTCTCGTCGTCATCCGCGCCGACAAGCCCTACCAAACCTGAAACGGTCGATGTCGGGAGCCTCCCTGCGGGCTAGCGCAGGCGGGGATATCGCGCACAGTCACAACCTTGCGTGCAGACATGGTCCTGACGGAAGTCACCGCGCTCGGCACTATGCCGAACGCGGTGAACTGAAACGCCACGTCAATCGTCGTTCACGAATTTGCTGTCAGGACTTGCTGGCCCGCGCAGATTGCCGTTTCCGCTTCTCCACATCCGCCAAGTCCTCGACGCGATCCGCCTGCGCGCGCTTGCTTGCAGCCTCGGTGCGTTTCGCCTGTGCATCGTTGAGCTTGGCCTCGGCAGCTGCGGTGGCCTTCTGCTCGGCCGCCCGAATCCGATCTTGTTCTTGACGCTTGGCCTCCTCGGCCGCCTTCTTGCGCCGAGCAGCCACATCGTCGGCCTGTTGCTTTGCCGCGGCGGTGCGTTTCTCGGCCGCCTCTGCGGCAGCGCGCTTGCGCTCTTCGGCTGCGGTGCGTGCTTCAACGATCGCGTACTCCTTCGCTGCGCGTGCCTCCCTCTGGTCCTCGATTGCGTCATCGCGCGTGGCCTTCAGCTCGGCATCAGCGTGCTTCTGCTTTTGGGCCGCAGTCGCTTCGAGCTGTGCGGCCCGACTGAGCGCGTCGCTGCGGTCGGCGAGTGCGGCACCACGCCTCTTGAGCCTCGCATCGCCGAGCGCACTGCCGACGGTCGCGTCTAATGCACCGAGCGAGCGCTCGTAGAACAGCCGGGCAGGCGCTTCCGTCCCCATCCGCGCCACTACCCTCTCCTCGATCAATTGCAGCGGGAACCGGACGAGCTGGTACTGAAAACGCAAGACTGCGAACGGAACTCTAGTGATTCTCATTGCTAACTCCTGTGTCTTGCCGATGCTCAAGGCAGGTCGGCTTGGTTGGTCAAACTGTCGGCACGCTGCCTCATTCGGTCGGCTTCCGTCAGGGCACTTTCCGCCTCTTGCACTGAGGCCTGATGCTCGTCGACGGCGTCCACGACGTCCCCAGCGGCAGCTCTCACGTCGGCGAGCTCTTGGGCCTTCGCCCGCTCCATCGCGCTCTGAGCGTCGAGTTCAGCCTGAGCCTTGTCTTGGGTGGCGTCCCGCTGGGCAGCCTGCTCGGCCGCACGTTTCCGAGCGGCCTGTTGGGCCTGGACGGAGTTCTCCACCGCAGCGGTCTCGGTGCTCACCGCAACCCTGTCAGCGGCGCCTTCCAGCTTGGCTTCCGTGGCGTCGGCGTGGGCTTGGACGGCCTCGGCATCGGCGACGGCTTCGATGCTGTTGGCTTCTTTGCGCTCCTGGGCCTGGGTCTGTTCGAGCTGGCCTTCGGCGGTCAGCGAGTCGTTGCCCAACACGGCGCCGGCGACTTCCTTCACCTTGCCCTTGACCGAATCGATCAGGCCCTTACGCGCCTGATCAGCCTTGTCGTGCTCAGTCATCTGGTTCTTCTCCTAACGGGAGGAACAACATCACGATGCGTTGTCCCTGAGATGGTCTTGATGGTCCCCGGCATTCCGGGGTTCCTCGACTGTGGTGCGAAATAGCTAGTCTGCGTTCGTTAGTCGCTGACTCGCCTTGAGAGCGCGCTGCCGACGCCAGCAAGAATCTGGCTGGGACGTTGCTGCTCGCCCTGTTGCGCGCCCAGCACGACGATTGCACCGGTGAGTACTGGGAGCGCCCACTGCAGGTAGCGCAGCTGTTTCTGAGCGACGGCGACATCGTCCGGCGTAGACGCAGTTGGTTCGGTCGCCCCCTCGACGGGATGCCCGTCGCCCTGGGCCGCCTTAACGCCCAGAATCCCGCTGTAGACGGTGGCGCCCAGCGCAGCTCCAGTGAGCACGATCTTCGTGAGAGTGTTTGCGGTGACGCCGGACTGGTACTTGGCGCGGCCGCGGTTTGCGTAGAGGATGGCGCCGCCCCCGATCAGATGCGCGCCAATGGCGACGGCACTGACCGGAGTCCATTTCGCCCGCCCCACGGCGGCCACCCGGGCCCGGTCCTGCGAATCGCGGACGGCTGCGGCCGCGCCGTTGACACCAACTGCTCCCATCAGTGATCCGCCAAACCACGCGGCGGCGCCGAGATCGTGCAGGGAGCGAACGAATGTGTTTCGTGAAGACATGAAGATCCTTGACATACGTATGCGTCGAGAGCGCCGAACGGCGACCACGGCGAATCTGGGAGCGCCGGGGCTGGACGCGACTTGAATGAGCACGAAGGCTCACGCGGTGAGAATGCTCGATCTGAGCGATTCGAAACCTTGCGCTGCTTGCCTGTTGCGACACCTAGTTCCCGGCTCCCTGTGCTTCATGGAGACCCGCGCTGGCTCGCCAACGCCGACGAGAAGTTGCTGTCCGACTTCGTCGCGGCGTGGGTGAAGGTGATGAACTCCGACCGGTTTGACCTCATCTGATCACCGTGTGACCTGACGGCACCCCGTGAGCTATCGCAGCTCCCGGGTGCTGCCTGCGTCGATGACAGCACGGCACGAGAGCCGCGCCGGCAGCCCCCGTATCCGGGGAGACGAAGCCGTAATTCAACGGCTGCGCACGGATTGTCGATTTGCGCAACCAACCGCCAATCGACATACGTCGCGCGGCTCACTAGCGACATCACCCTCGTCACGGCCGCCTTCGGCGGTGCCCACCTGCGCCGGCCGGCAGACGCATGCTGCGAAATCCGGTTCCGCAGTGTCGTTTGCATGGCGAGAGCACGGGTAGGACCTCTAAGCCGCTCGCTTCCAGAACCGCGGAGCACCGTCGGTGAACCACTAATAGAGGCGATCTTATGCTCGCAGCACCTGCACACGTGCCATGATCCACGTCCAAATTCAGGACGCCAGTTCAAGGCCGCCGTCGCAGTTGGCGCACTCTTTCTGGCGGTCGGCCTGCCCGGCTTCGTTCCTGGTATGACACGCACTATGACCAGCTCACCTTTGCCTGCTTCGGGCTCGCCGTCGCCATGATCGCTCTCGGCGCCGCATTGGGCCGCACCCGCGATGAGACCGGCCGGCCCGTTGACACCGGTGACGGGCCTAGAACAACACAAACGGCCCGGCTCGCTGACCGTCGAAACCAACTACCACGGCGCCGGTTACGGCGCCCGGTCGAACCATCTAAGGAGAATCATGTACTTACACACACAACAACTCATCAACGAGATCGCCGTCGATGAACCGGATCCCGCCGCCGCCAACGCGCTGCAAGAAGGCCTCGGTGGCCAGTTCGGTGAAATGCGGACGATGATGCAGTACCTGTTCCAGAGCATGAACTTTCGGGGCGACGCGACGTCCAAGCCTTACAAGGACCTGATTCAGGGTGTCGGCACTGAAGAGATCAGCCATGTGGAACTGATCGGGACGACCATCTCGCGCCTTCTAGACGGGTCGCCCGAGTACAAGGGCAGGAAGACCGACCCGGTTGACCGGCCGGGCGCCAAAGGTGCGACGCCGCTGAAGATTGCGTTGGACACCAGCAACATTCACCACTACCTGGTGGGTGCTCAGGGGGCGCTTCCGGTCGACGCGGCCGGGAACCCCTGGCTGGGGTCTTACGTGTACAACAGCGGCAACCTGGTGCTCGACTTGTTGTACAACCTCATGTTGGAGTCGACCGGTCGGCTGCAGAAGTGCCGGATCTATGAGATGACGGCCAACAAGACGGCTCGTTCCACGATCGCCTATCTGATCGTGCGCGATCAGGCGCACGAGAACGCGTTCGCCAAAGCGTTGGAGAGTCTAGGAGTGAACTGGGGTGCGGCGTTACCGATCCCCAAGACCAGCGCCGAGCAATTCCCCGAGGTCAAGAAACTTCTCGACATGGGTCTGCAGAGCATCCAGTACACCTTCAGCGCTGACGACGAAAGCCAGGCTGACAAGCTCTACCGTGGTGCGTCGCCGTCGAACGACGGGACCGAACTCAGCACCGCGGTCATGCCCGAGGGGTTCCCGATGACCATCGCGCCGGAACGGCGCGAAGAGTTCTCACCTGGTTTGGACAAGGAGCTGTTGGCCCTCATCCAGGCCACCGCAGAGGTCGAGATCGCGTCCAACAACGGCGCGTCCGGCAAGTAGATGCAGGCGGGTGGGTCACCTCCTTGGCTGGGGACTGCAATGGGAGCAGCCAGCTCTAATCACCCAGCGGGATGGGCCGGGCACAGCCCCTTGGCAAAGCAGGTCGTGCCCCGGCCCACCTCTCAGGCGCCGAGCAATTTCCGTTCGTTTTCGCTGACGACCTTGATACGCCGCGGCTTGGCCTTCTCGGCCACGGGGATGATCAGCCGCAGCACTCCGTCGTGATAGGGGGCGTCGATCCGGTCGGCGTCGAGTGTGT
>NZ_JAVRPS010000005.1:0-2854 GCF_032162105.1 Mycobacterium sp.
CCCAAACGCCCGGCCCGCGCTGTCGTGGCCCGCATGCGGGTTATGGGACCGGTCAAAGCCGCGGCGCGTCTGGTCCCCGGCGTGCACTGGTAACAGCGCACACCCGAAAATCCCGATCGGGTTACCCTGAAACCGTGGGGGACGACACGGAGCTGGACAACACGATAGGCGAAGCCGACGTCGTCCGGCGTGCGTTCGACAGCCTCCCGCCCTTCATCGTCGCGTTCGCAGGTCCCCAACACCGTTACGTGGCCGCAAATGCGGCGGTGCGAGCCGCGTTTCCCGCGGTGAGACTGGGTGTTCCGGCGGGTGAAATATTTCCCGAATTCGAAGGTCAGAACCTGATCGACATTCTCAACCGCGTTTATCGCACAGCAGAGATCCAGCAAGGGCGGGAGTGGCGTTTCCAATTCGACTTCGACGGGTCGGGAACCATGCAGGAGATTTGCGGCGACATCGTCGTCAGTCCCCGCGTCGGCGTGGACGGGACCATCGAAGGCACCCAGGTGATGCTGACCGACGTCACCGCGCAGGTACACGAGCGAAGGGCAGCTGAAGCCCGCGCCGCAGAACTATCCGAGCGTTACGCGCAGGTGCGGGATCTAGGGATTTTGGTTCAGCGAGCACTGCTTTCGCCGTCGCTGCCGGTACTACCGGGCGCGGACATCGCGGCCGAATACCTGGTGGCCACGCAGGACACCGGCGCCGGGGGCGACTGGTTCGAGGCAATGCCCGGCGATTCCGGCACCGCTTTTCTCGTCGTCGGCGACGTGGTCGGACACGGTGTCGAAGCCGCGGCGGTGATGGCTCAGCTACGGACCGCCGTTCGGCTCGAACTGCTGGCCGGCAAGAGCATCACCGAAAGCCTCACGGCAGTGGACGATTTCAGCAAGC
Source organism: Mycobacterium sp. (assembly GCF_032162105.1). Classification (GTDB taxonomy): domain Bacteria; phylum Actinomycetota; class Actinomycetes; order Mycobacteriales; family Mycobacteriaceae; genus Mycobacterium. The sequence continues at coordinate 895 of NZ_JAVRPS010000005.1, forward strand.
ATGTACCGGGGTCGAAGGCGGCGACCCTGTGCATCGGCCGCCTTGACACCCACACCGGTGCGTTCGAGTACTGCACTGCGGGCCACCCCCCTCCGCTGCTGATCAGCGGCGGCGCTGGACGGTTCTTCGAGCCATCTGGCGCCGGTCCGCTGGGCAGCGGGCTTGGCTTCGCCACCGCCACCCAAAACGTGGACGTCGGTGATGCTGTGCTGCTCTACAGCGACGGCATCATTGAGCGCCCCAGCCGGCCCCTTGCCGCCAGCACGGCCGAATTCGCCGACCTGGCGGCTCGTGTCCTTGGCGGCTCGGCCTTCCCGATCGAGACAGCAACGCGTCCCCTCGAGCGCTTGTGCTCACAGACACTGGAACTGATGCTGCGCACCACGGGCTACAGCGACGACGTGACGTTGCTTGCCGCGCAACGACGTACGCCGCCACCGCCACTGAACCTGACCTTGGACGCCGACATCGGCGCAGCGCGAGAGGTTCGCGCCGCGCTTCGCGCCTGGCTAGCCGCTATCGGCGCCGACGACATGGATGTTCTGATCATCGTGCAGATCATCTGCGAGTTCGTCGAGAACTCCTTCGAGCACGGATATCGGTCGAGGGCCGGGGGCGATATCGACGTCGAGGCAACTCTGGATGACGACGGCATGGTGCATGCGACGGTGACCGATCGTGGGCAGTGGAAGACCCCGTCGGCGGACCCGGGACTGCGCGGCCGCGGGCTGATGCTCGCGGATGCGCTGGCCACCGAAAGCCACGTCGTCGGCAGCGACACCGGTACCGCCGCGTCGATTACGCACCTGTTGAGTCGGCCCGCCCGCATCGTCACCGAACCCAACGTCGCGCCCATAGCCCAACGGACCAACGCGCCCGAGTTCTCCGCAGCGGTCGTCGAGGATGGATTCCTGGTGATCACCGGAGATGTCGACAACGAGACCGCCGCGTCTCTGGCGGCACACATCTCGCGTCAAAGCCGCTCAGGCACTTTTCCTTTGAGCCTCGACCTGTCGCCGGTGACGCATATGGGGTCGGCTGGTCTGCGAGTCTTGGCAGAAGCGTTGGAGCGCTCGCGACAGCATGACACCGAACTTGGTTTGATTGCCCCACCGGGGACGCCGGCCCATCACGTCCTGATGCTGGTCGGTCTACCGGTGGTGAGCGAGGCCGTCGCCGACCGGGTCGACTAGCCAGCGGCAGGTATCGTCTGGGTGGTGGCCGCCGCACCAGTTTTCGCCGACGTCGACACCGGCGTAGACGATGCCATCGCGCTGATTTATCTGCTGGCCAGTCCAGATGCCGAACTCGTCGGCATCGCCTCGACCGGCGGAAACGTTGGCGTGGAACAAGTCTGCGAGAACAACCTCGGCCTGCTCGATCTGTGCCGCGTCGATGGCGTGCCGGTGTCCAAGGGCGCCGCTCACCCGTTGAATTCCCCGAACCCGCGCGGCGACAGCGCAGTCCATGGGCCACGCGGACTGGGCTATGCCGAGCTGCCGTCGACCGATCGGGAGCTCTGCGGCGATGATGCCGCGTCGGCGTGGGTCCGCGCCGCCCGTGAGCATCCCGGGGAGCTGATCGGGCTGGCCACCGGACCGCTGACCAACCTGGCGCTGGCACTGCGCAAGGAACCGGAGCTGCCAACACTGTTGCACCAGTTGGTGATCATGGGCGGCGTGTACGACTACCGGGGCAATACCAATGCGGTGTCAGAGTGGAACATCGCAGTGGACCCTGAAGCGGCGGCCGAGGTCTTCGCTGCCTGGTCTCCGAATGAAACAGAAGAGGTTGATCTGCAACGTCTTCCGATCTTGTGCGGCCTTGACGTAACTCGGCAGATCGCGCTTACGCCCGAGATCCTGGTCCAGCTGGCCGCCGCTGCGAGTACCACGACCACCGCGCTGAGCGTCGACGACGAGCCGGGCACCCGGTCGTCGTCGCCGAACGCGTTGATTCG
>NZ_JAVRPS010000006.1:0-7108 GCF_032162105.1 Mycobacterium sp.
GGAGACAGCGTCGGACCGCACCGACATCGAGGTGCTGTGGGAGCATCTTCCCGAGCCGATCGACCTGGAGATCTGCGGTGACTGGCTCTATTGGACGGACCGCGGCGCACCGCCGAAGGGGAACACGCTGAACTGCGCCCCGGTCCCGGCTTCGGGCGAGAAGGGCACCGATCCCGAGGTTCTCGCCGATGGGTTCCGCGAGGCCATCGGCCTCGCCGTGGACGGCGGGGCCGGGGTCGTGTATGTCTCGGACCTGGGCGGGCAGATTCGGTCCGTGCCGATCCCGGGAGGTTCGATGCTTGGCCCTCGTGTGGTCGCCGAACTGCACGAACCCGTCACCGGGATCGTCGGAATCCGCACCGACACGAAATGAAATGAACTAGGGATGACGGGCGAGGTCACCATGTCGTCCACGCACTCCTTCGAGGACATCCGTAACGCTTCCACGTCCTTCCTGATCCACAGAATCGTCGCCTGCCGAGCAAGACCGCGACGCCGTTCGGCACCGAGCCCAGTTCGGTCGCGTTCGGACATTAAGTGCTCGTGCGTTCCGCTCAAATAGCATGGATGGCAAGCCCGTCCGCCGACACGTGTGTGCTTCAAGCAACCTCATATGTACGGCCGAAGGAGAGGTTGATGACCGAACTGCGCTGGTGATATGTGACGCCGGTCCCTTGGGCACGTCACGACAAGCCGAGCGTGTCTGCGACCGAGGCGAGGTAGTCGATGTGGCCATCGACGGAGTCCAGGCCGAGGCCTATCGTGGCCACCGAGACATGGGTACCGCCTGCCTCGCGCCAGGCGTCGATCTTCGCCGTGAGCTCGCCTACGCTGCCCCGGCTAAGCGCCATATAGTCCCCGCCGAAGTCGTCGACCGACCTGCCGAGAGCGCCCACCCGATCACGCAGCCCTTTCCAGGCGTCGATGGCGACACTTAGGTCGAAGCCGGCACCAAAGATGAAGCCGTCCGCGAGTCGGGCGGCCCGGTCGTACGCGGCGTCGCTGATTCCACCAAGCCAGATCGGGATGGGCCGCGTTGGTTTCGGCACCAATGACGCTCGATCAACCCGGTCGAACCGGCCCGAGAAGTCGACGACAGGTTCGGTAAACAACCGGCGAAGAAGCTCGATCTGCTCCTCCTGCCTGGCACCGCGGGTACCGAAGTCCTGCCCGAGGGCCTCGTACTCGACGTGGTTCGAGCCGACGCCCACACCCAGGCGGAGTCGACCGCCGGACAGGAGGTCAACATCGGCCGCCTGCCGTGCCACCAGCGCTGTCTGGCGCTGCGGAAGGACCAGAATCCCGGTGGCGAAACCGATTCGCTCGGTGATGCCGGCCAGATAAGCGAATGTCACGAACGGGTCGTGGAACGGGTCGCGCTCTGTGGGGCCCATGAGCGGAGGCGTTCGATCGGCGTGAACGGCCCCGAGCACGTGATCGTAGGCGAGGAGGTGGTCAAAGCCCAGGTCCTCGACCGCTCTCCCAATCCGTCCAACAGCGCTCGGATCTCCTCGAAGCTCGTACAGTGGGGAGACGACGCCGATCTGCATGGTCTTCGTCGCCGGTGATGGCGTTGGCCTCATAGCAATTCGAGCAGTTGCAGGTTGGTGGGCAGCGAGACGCCGGTGGTTGATGCGGTGGTCATGCCTGGAACGCTCCTCGATGGTGGCAGTGGCCGAGAGGCGACTGGTGCCACCCCCTGATGGCGTCGGGCAACAACGCCCGATATATGCAAGTTACGGCATAACGCGAGTCACTCGCAATATCCTACTACTCGTATCTAGTTCGGCCAACACGGCGACGGTCTCAACGCAAATCGGCATTTCACGCAAATGACCTGGCACCTTGCGGGTTCACTGCTCGGTCCTAATTCTGGCCGCCTGCCGCCCGCACTACACCGCGGGACTCGTCCCGGTCACGCCCATCCCATTGAAGGGTCTTCCGCTATCCGCCGCGCAGGCTGCCGCATTCGACAACGTGGCCAGCAACAGGCAATGGCGGCTCGGGTGGTTCAGTCTGCACCGTGCAATCGATGATGTGCAAGCTGCTTGTATAATCGTGTGACTCGCGGTATTACTAGCTAGGTGACGAAGAACAACGCACGGGTGGTGGGCGTGGGAATGGTCCCGTTCAAGAGCCCGAGTCGCAGCGAGTCCTACGACGTGATGGGCGAGAAGGCGGCTATCGTGGCCCTCGCCGACGCCGGGATCGACTACCGGCAGGTCCAGCACGCATACGTCGGCTACGTCTACGGTGACTCGACCTCTGGACAAGCGGCCCTCTATGGGGTGGGCCAGACCGGTATCCCGATCGTCAACGTGAACAACGCCTGCGCGACGGGTTCCTCCGCGCTTTTTCTCGCCAGGCAGGCCGTGGAGAGCGGTGTCGTCGATTGTGTACTCGCCCTGGGATTCGAGCAGATGCAGCGCGGCGCACTGGGCACACACTGGTCGGACCGGCCAACACCTTTCGACCGGTTCGACGAAGTGATGCACGCGGTCCAAGGTCGAGACGAGTCGCCCTTCGCAGCACAATACTTCGGCGGCGCGGGACGGCAGTACGCCGAGAAGTACGGCACTGCCCAGGAGACCTTTGCCAAGATCTCGGTCAAGGCCCGCCGGCATGCCGCCAATAACCCATATGCCGTCTTCCGCGACCAGGTCACCGTCGAGGAGGTGATGGCGTCGCCGCACATCTACGGCCCGCTGACTCGGCTGCAGTGTTGCCCGCCCACCTGCGGCGCGGCGGCAGCAGTGATCTGCAGCGAGGAGTTCGCTCGCAAACACGGCCTCGACGCTTCGGTCGTCATCAGGGCGCAAGCGATGACGACCGACTCTGCGTCGACATTCGACAGCGCCGACATGATGAACTTGGTCGGGTACGGCATGGCCAAGGCTGCAGCAGACCAGGTCTACGAAGCTGCTGGCGTCGCCCCCGAGGACATTCGAGTCGTCGAGCTGCACGACTGCTTCACCACCAACGAACTGATCACCTACGAAGGGCTCGGGCTCACGCCTGAGGGCACTGCCGAGAAGTTCATCGCCGATGGCGACAATACCTACGGCGGACGAGTCGTCACCAACCCGTCGGGCGGTCTGCTGTCGAAGGGTCACCCGCTCGGGGCAACCGGCCTTGCGCAGTGCGCCGAGCTGGTGTGGCAGCTGCGTGGGCAGGCCGAGGCCCGGCAGGTCGAGGACGTCAAACTCGCGCTGCAGCACAACATAGGAGTCGGTGGAGCAGCGGTCGTGACACTGTACGAGAAGGTGAGCTGAGTGGCCGTAGACTCAGCGTTCGTCGGAACCCAGCTTCCGGCAACAACTCTCACTGTCGACGCCGGCCGCCTTCGCTTCTTCGCAAAGGCAATCGGCGAGACCAACCCGCTGTACACCGACGTCGAAGCCGCGAAAGCCGCTGGCTACGCCGATTTGCCCGTGCCGCCGACGTTCCTCTTCTCCATCGAGCTGGAGAATCCGGACCAGTTCCGATGGGTCGTCGACCAGGGCATCGACCCGCGGTTCGTACTACATGGCGAGCAGTCCTTCACCTATCACTCCATCGCACACGCAGGTGACACGCTTACGGCGACGCCGCGGATCGTCGACGTCTATAGCAAGAAGGGCGGAGCGCTGGAGTTCATCGTCAAGAGCACCGCCGTCACCCGCGCCGACGGGATCGCCGTTGCCGACCTGGAGACGGTAATCGTCGTCCGCAACCCGGGGGCAGCCAAATGACGTGGACTCAGCAGATCGAGGTCGGCACCGAACTTCCGGCATTGAAGATCGACACGATCTCGCGCACGACGCTGACATTGTTCGCCGGCGCCTCCGGCGACCACAATCCGATGCACATCGACATCGACGTGGCCAAGTCCGCGGGCCTGGGCGATGTGTTCGCGCACGGCATGCTGTCGATGGGCTACCTCGGCCGCCTGCTAACCGATTGGGTTCCGCAGCAGCGGATCCGGTCCTACCGGGTGCGCTTCGCGGCCATCACCCCGGTGCTCGGCCAGCCGACTGCCACCGGGAAAGTCGTCTCGATCGACGAGGTGGACGGCGAACGCCGGGCGACCTTGGAGCTCGCCGTCACCCTCGCCGACGGCACCGTCACCCTGACCGGAGACGCCGTCGTCGCACTGTGACATTCCCCGTCGCTTCGCTCGCCCCAACTGAAAGGCATCGCAGAACATGGGAACTCTTGATGGCAAGGTCGCCATTGTCTCCGGCTCGGGTCGCGGCATCGGCCGCGAGATCGCGCTGAAGCTCGCCGCCGAGGGCGCCTCGGTCGTGGTCAACGACCTCGATGCCGAGCCGGCGAAGGAGACCGTCGCCGCGGTCGAGACCGCAGGGGGCAATGCTGTCGAATGCTCGGGCAGCGTGACCGAGGTCGGATTCGCCGAGCGCTTCGTGCAGGCTGCCGTCGACAACTTCGGCGGACTGGACATCATCGTCAACAACGCTGGCTACACCTGGGATTCGGTGATCCAGAAGATGACCGACGAGCAGTGGGACGCCATCCTCGACGTGCACCTGAAGGCGCCGTTCCAGATTCTGCGTGCCGCCCAGCCCGTGATCTCCGCCGCGGTCAAGAAGACCAAGGCAGCCGGCGAGCCGGTCCCGTGCCGCAAGGTCGTCAACATCTCCTCACTCTCTGGGACGGGTGGCAGCATCGGACAGGCGAACTACTCGGCGGCCAAGGCCGGTGTCACTGGTCTGACCAAGACCCTCGCGAAGGAGTGGGGCCGCTACAACGTCACCGTCAACTCCGTGGCGTTCGGCATGATCAAGACCCGCCTCACCGAGGCGCCTGCCGGCGCAGGCGCCACCATCGACGTGGAGGGCAGGGCAATCAAGGTCGGCGTGAACCCGGACGTGCTCACTGCGATGGAACAGTCGATTCCGCTCGGCCGCGGCGGCTCCCCCGTCGAAGCGGCCGGCGCCGTTTACCTGCTGTGCACGCCTGAATCCAACTATGTCAGCGGGCAGACTCTGGTCTGTGGCGGCGGCCTCAACTTCTGAGAGAACCACGATGTATCGCTCACTTTGGATCGACGACGAGGTCGCCGCGCTGAGGGACATGGCTCGCAAATTCTTCGACATCGAAGGGGCTCCGAATCGGGAGCGCTGGGAACAGCAGCAGCACGTCGACCGGGAGTTCTGGCTCAAGGCGGCGAAGCTGGGCCTGCTGTGCGCGGCAATACCGGTCGAATATGGCGGTGGCGGCGGCACACTTGCGCACGACCTGGCGATCTTTGAGGCGGCGTCGGCCAGCGGCGAAATCGGCTTCGGCAATCACGCGCATAGTGGGGTCGTCGCGCACTACCTGTCGAACTACGGTACCGAGCAGCAGAAGCGGCGCTGGCTTCCCAGGATGGCAAAAGGCGAGCTGATCGGCGCAATCGCCATGACCGAGCCGGGCGGCGGGTCGGACCTCAAAGCTCTTCGCACCACCGCGATCCGGGACGGTGACCATTACCGACTCAACGGCGCGAAGACGTTCATCTCGAACGGCGCCACTGCGGACGTCATCGTGCTCGTGGTCAAGACCGACCCTGCCGCCGCGTCGATCCACGGCATCTCGCTATTGGTCTTGGAGACGGCGGACGCTGCCGGATTCAAGGTTGGCAAGAACTTGAAGAAGGTCGGCATGAAGGCGGCGGACACCGCCGAGCTGTTCTTCGACGACGTGCGAGTCCCGGTGGCGAACTTGCTCGGTGACGAGGGCAAGGGCTTCAGCTACTCGATGGCCCAGCTCGCCTGGGAGCGCCTGATCATCGCCGTTCTGGGAATCGCCGCGCTCGAGCGAGCCGTCGAGGAAACCGTCGCTTACACGAAGCAGCGCAAGGTGTTCGGGCAGGCACTCTTGGACATGCAGAACACCCGATTCGAGCTCGCCGAGTGTGCCACTATCGCTCACATTGCGCGCGTCTTCGTTGACAGCTGTGTCGAGCGCCACCTGCGCGGCGAGCTGGATTCAGCCGCCGCCTCCATGGCCAAGTACTGGGTCACCGACATGCAGTGCCAGGTCGTCGACCGTTGTGTGCAGCTGTTCGGCGGCTACGGCTACATGCTGGAGTATCCGATCGCCCAGATGTTCATCGACGGACGCGCTCAGCGAATCTACGGCGGCGCCAACGAGATCATGAAGGAACTCATCGCCCGCTCGTTGTAGCCGAAAAAGGGACGAAATGCAGATCACCCAGCCAGAAAACCTACGCATCCTCAAAACCTTGCCACCCCTACCCACCCACTAGGAGCACACCATGGGCGTTGAGTTCAGTCAGGAGCAGCAGGATTTCGCCAAGGCCATTGCTGACTTCGCCAAGCGCGAGGCAGGCACCCGAGAGAAGCGGGACCAGCTCACCAACCATGATGAGCACCAGCACAATCCGGCCCTCTACAAGAAGATGGCCGAGCTGGGTTGGCTTGGCCTGACCGTCTCGGAGGAGTATGGGGGCTCGGACGCCTCCATGGTGGACATGTGCATCTTGCTCGAAGAGACCTCGCGCGGCATGCTGCCGATCAGCGCGATTGGCCCGACGTTCATCACCGGCGGCCCCTACCAGAGATTCGGCACCGAAGCGCAGAAGGAGAATGTGCTGCGCGGCATCGTACGCGGTGCGTCCCAGTCGATTTCGATGTCCGAGCCCGAGGCGGGCTCCGACGTCGGCAACCTCAGCACCAAGGCTGAGAAGACCTCGGAGGGTTGGCTCATCAACGGCCAGAAGACGTGGTGTTCCAACGCGCACATCTCCGAGAACATCCTGCTCGTCGCGCGCACCGACCGCGGCGGCGGAAAGCACGAGGGACTCACCATGTTCCACGTTCCCGCCGATACCGGGGGCCTCAAGATCAGCCCGATCGAGCTGATGGGCGGTCAGAAGGATACCAACGACCTTTACTTCACCGACGTCGTGCTACCCGCCGAAGCGGTCATCGGCGAAGTCGGCAACGGCTGGCGCCAGCTCATGACCGGGCTCAATTTCGAGCGCCTCATCATCGCGGCCCAGAACCTCGGCGCCGCTCAGCGCGCGTTCGACGACACCCTGCAGTTCATCAGTCAGCGTAGGCAATTCGGCCGTCCGATCGGGTCATTCCAGGCTCTGCGGCAC
>NZ_JAVRPS010000007.1:0-12708 GCF_032162105.1 Mycobacterium sp.
CGACTTCCTCTTCGGCGTTGAGCAGCGCCACCTTGCCGATCTGCTTGAGGTAGGCACGCACCGAGTCCGCCGACGCGGTGAGCTCGGCATCCTTGCGGGCCTGCCGGAGCGCCTCGGATTCCTCTTCGTCCCAGACGAAATCGCCCGAGGCCTTGTCCTTCTCGGACGGCTCGGCGATGTCTTCCTCCTCGGCAGGTGCTGCGGGCACCGCGGCTGACACGATGGGTTTGGGCGTGCCGTCGGCGACGACTTCCTCGTCGGCGACCGGTTCGTCGGCGTCGAGATCCTCGAGCTCGAGATCGGGCTCGTCGACCAGTACGTCGGGTTCGACGTCGAGGTCGTCGCCGGTGTCCAGTTCTGCGGTGACCTCGAGACCGTCGACGGTCTCGCCTTCGACGGCCTTCTTGGCGCGCGGTGCGCGCTTGGCGGCGGTGCCCTTGGTGGGGGTCGCCGACTCGGGCTTGGCCGCCCGGGCGGCGGTCTTGGTGGCCCGCTTGGCGGGCGCCGTTCCATTGGCGGTCTTTGCCGCCGGAGCCCTCTTAGCGGGGGATTTGGGGGCGCTGTGCGTCACCGGCTCGTCGGTGGCCGGCCTAGCTTTCGTCGCTGCCACGTGCACCCTTTCGGTCTTGCGGATCTCGGAGGCGTGGGCGTGCGTGCGCCACCGAAAAGCGTCGGCTGTCGAATGTTGGCGTTGATCTCAACTCGGATACTCGCCGCTATCCGTTATGCGGCCGCCGTTGACCATTGTAACGACAGTGTGAGCAACTGCCCCTACGAGCGGCAAATTTTGCTCGTCGGCGAGCCGCAGGAGTCCATCAATGGGTGGCGGCGTCCACCTCGGCGGCCATCGCGGCGCCGACGATGCCCGCGGTGTTCAGCAGGGACGCCGCCACCACCGGCGTGCGGTTCTTCAGCAGCGGGATCCATTTGTCCGCCTTGCGGCTGATGCCGCCGCCTGCGATGAGCAGATCGGGCCAGACCGCGTTCTCGATCGCGATGAGCACCGTGGTCACTTCTTCTGACCAGCGTTCGTAACTCCACCCCTTGCGGTCCTTGACCGACGAGGCAGCGCGGTGTTCGGCTTCCTTGCCGCCGACCTCGAGGTGCCCGAACTCGGTGTTGGGCAGCAGCACACCGTTGTGGATCACGGCCGAGCCGATGCCGGTGCCGAACGTCAGCAGCACGATCACGCCGGTGTTGTCCCTGCCTGCGCCGAACTTCTCCTCCGCGAGTCCTGCGGCGTCGGCGTCGTTGAGGACCGTCACCGCCTGCCCGTTGAGTTCGGCCGAGATGACGTCGCGCGCGTTGGTCCCGATCCAGCCCTTGTCCACGTTGGCGGCCGTCCGGACGGTGCCGTCGGTCACCACCCCGGGGTAGGTGACCCCGAGGCTGCCGGTCCAGCCGAACTCGCGGACGACGGCGGCGACGGTCTTGGCCACCGCGTCCGGCGTGGAGGGTTGCGGGGTCGGGAGCTTGAACCGGTCGCCGATCAGCAATCCGGTGTCGAGATCGACGATGCCGCCCTTGACCCCGCTGCCGCCGACGTCGACGCCGAATCCGCGCCGTTGCGAGCCGTTGGTACTCGGATCAGCGGCTGGGGTGTCGGCGGCGGTCATGAGCGCTCCTCTTCGAGAGGTCGGCAGGGGCGACGCGACCCACACATTAGTGCCTCGCCAAACCTGATGTGGGCCTGCCGCGTATCCCGGCTGGCTCGATTCGTGTTGCGATTAGAGGCGTGACTGACATCGACTCCGACCCTGCGAGCCTGCGGGCGGTCGCGGAAGGACTGGCCGCGGAGGCCGCCGAGTTCGTGCGGCGCCGACGCACGGAAGTGTTCGGCGACGCCGCCGGGCCCGACCCCGCCGGATCGGTGGTGCGGGCCAAGAGCACGCCGACCGACCCGGTGACGATCGTCGACACCGAGACCGAGCGGCTGCTGCGCGATCGGCTCGCCGGACTGCGGCCCGGTGACCCCGTACTCGGCGAAGAGGGCGGGGGTGCCGCACGGGTCGAGGCAGGGCGGCCGCTGTGGGTGCTCGATCCGATCGACGGCACGGTGAACTTCGTCTACGGCATCGAGGCCTACGCGGTGTCGGTGGGCGTGCAGATCGACGGCGCGTCGGTGGCGGGCGCGGTCGCCAACGTGCCGACGGGAGAGGTGTTCTCCGCCGCAGTGGGCCACGGCGCCCACGTGCGGCGCGCCGGTGTGTCCACGCCACTGCGCTGCACAGCCGTCGACGACCTGGCGATGGCGTTGGTGGGCACGGGATTCGGCTACGCAAGGGAGCAGCGCCTGCGGCAGGCAGAGGTGCTGGCCCGGTTGCTGCCCGACGTCCGCGACGTGCGCCGCCTCGGGTCGTGCGCGCTGGACCTGTGCATGGTGGCCGCGGGCCGCCTGGACGCGTACTACGAGGACGGCGTGCACGTCTGGGACTGGGCCGCGGGCGCACTGATCGCCGCGGAGGCGGGTGCGTGGCTGGTTCTGCCGCCCGTCGAGGGCGGAGGTTCGGATCTCATCGTCGCCGCGGCGCCGGGTATCGCCGCGGAGTTCGACGCGGCCCTGACGCGGGTGGGCGCCCGCACGTAGGCGAGCTGGGCGGGGCGAGCGAAGCGACGGGCGCTCAGCAGGCGCCGGCGTGCACTTTGGCCAGTAGCGAGGGGTCCGCGGGCTGTGTCGCGTCGGGGCGCAGGCTGGCCAGCACGGCGTCGGTGTCGTCGTTGTGGCTCAGGTCGCCGAACTCCGTGCCGACCGCCAGATCGACGGTGTCGTCGCTTCGCTGGTCCTGATACAGCTCGGTGCATGGCGCGACCAGCCACACCGCGGCGGCGCCGGCGCGGCCGGCCGGGCCGAACCGGATCTGGCCCTGGCATTCCAGGCGGGTGTTTTGGTACACGGTGTCGTTGGCCGCGGTGGGCGGGGCGTAGCCCAGGTCGCGGAAGGCGCCGGCGACCTCGGCGGCCTGGCCGCCCTGTCCGCTGGCGTTGAGCACGCGGATCTTGGTGTCGGCGAGCTTGGCGGGAGCCACCTCGGTCATCGTGGCGGGCATGACCTGGTCGCCCAGCGCGGTCTGCGTGGCGTCGCCGGCCGGCGGTGGCGGATTGCAGGCGGCGATCTCGTTGACGTCGTTGGGCCGATTGAACGCCGTCACCCACACCACGAGGGTGATGACCGCCAGCGCGGCCAGCGTCAGAATCCCAGGCAGGTAGTTTCGACGGCGGAACGGACGGCCCTGCTTGTCGAACGCCGTGCCGGACGTGATTTGCGCTACCACCCCTGCACTGTAAGGCCAGGCCCGGCCACCGGTCTCTACCAGGGGTTTTAGAGTGTGATATAAATCACATCCATACGGCGGCCGTTCGGGGCACGAATTATTTGGTGAATGCGTTCTGCGCTGGTACAAAGCTCTCTCGCATGGTTACTGGAGGGGAAGAGGATGGCTACCGACTACGACGCCCCACGGCGTACTGAGACCGACGACGTTTCCGAGGATTCGCTCGAGGAATTGAAGGCTCGGCGCAACGAGGCACAATCGGCGGTCGTCGATGTCGACGAGACCGAGTCCGCAGAATCGTTCGAACTACCCGGCGCCGACTTGTCCGGCGAGGAACTGTCGGTGCGGGTCATTCCGAAGCAGGCCGACGAGTTCACGTGCTCGAGTTGCTTCCTTGTGCATCACCGCAGCCGTCTCGCCAGCGAGAAGAACGGCGTGATGATCTGCACGGACTGCGCGGCCTAGCGGCATAGCGGCCCAGGCCGGTTCCGCGTCAGCTGCGCAGCGCCGCCAGCACGCGGTCCGGCCGTCGGCAACTCACCAGCCAGTAGGGCGTTGGGTCGTCCGGGTCGTCGAGAACCAGCAGCACCATGGGCCCGATCCAGGCCCGGTGCACCACGTAAGCGGCCGGATCCAGTTGGCGACCAAGCGCGGCGGACTTCGCCGACCGTGGCACCTCGGCCGAGCGGGAGATGACGCCGACCGGGAGGTGCGCCGCGCCCACCCACAGTTCGGCCTCCTTCTGGTCGTCGCCGACGACGCGCACGTCGGTTCGGCCGAACCACATCAGCACGGCCGCCGCGACGGGAAGCAGCACCGCGTAGGGCACCCACGTGGGTAGCGCCTCGACGCCCTGATTCACCTCGAGTGCAATGAGCGCGGCCAACCCGAACCCGGGCAGCCACCACCACCATGGCACCCGCAAGCGCTCTTGATAGCGCACGGATTGGGTGGCTGCGCGCGTGTCCGACACGCGGCCAAGAGTAATCTCGTGCATCATGTCCACCTCTCTGGCGGTCGTGCGACTCGATCGCGACCTGCCGATGCCCTCCCGGGCACACGACGGCGACGCCGGCGTCGACCTCTTCACCGCCGTCGACGTCGAACTGGCCCCGGGGCGGCGCGCGCTGGTCCCAACCGGAATCGCGGTCGCCATTCCACACGGGATGGTGGGACTCGTGCATCCGCGCTCGGGATTGGCCGCGCGCGTGGGACTTTCGATCGTCAACAGCCCCGGCACCGTCGACGCCGGGTATCGCGGAGAGATCAAGGTTTCGCTGATCAACCTCGACCCCGAGGAGCCCATCCTCCTGCGTCGTGGTGATCGCATCGCACAGTTGTTGGTGCAACGGGTCGAACTACCCGAATTGGTCGAGGTCACGTCATTCGACGAGGCCGGACTAGGTGACACATCCCGTGGCGAAGGCGGCCACGGCTCCTCCGGCGGACACGAGAGTTTGTAATGGCATTCGGCAAGCGCAAGAACATGCAGGACGGCGAGACCGAAGGGTCTCCGGACACCGGCGACGTGGCCGGGAACGACGACCCCGACGGCCCGTTCGACGTCGAGGAGTTCGACGACGCGTCCGTGGTCACGGTGGGCAGGCACGACCTGGGCTCCGTGCTGATCCCCGAGAACGAGGGTGCAGAACTCGCCGTCGAGGTCAACCAGCAGGGCGTGCCCACCATGGTGTGGATGGTGACGCCCAACGGCCGGTACAACATCACCGCCTATGCCGCGCCGAGGACCGGCGGCCTGTGGCGCGAGGTGGTCACCGAGATCGCCGAGTCGCTACGCAACGACTCGGCGCAGGTCAGCGTCGAGGACGGGCCATGGGGCCGCGAGGTGGTCGGTGTGGTGACCAAGGGCCCCGAACCCGTCGTGATGCGGTTCGTCGGGATCGACGGCCCCCGCTGGATGGTTCGCGGCGCGGCGATCGGTTCGCCCGAGAGTGCGCACGCGATCGCAGCAGATGTACGAAATGCATTGGCGGACACCGTCGTTCGGCGCGGCGACACCCCGCAACCGGTACGCGCCATGCTGAACTTGCAGTTATCCGAATCGCTGGTGGGTCGGCTGCGCGCACGTGCCGAGCAGATGGTGACGGAGGGCGCTCAACCGGCCGAGCCGCAGCTTCCGGAGGCGCAGCCCGTCGCGCGGCGCAGTGAGCAGGGATCGGCGATGCAACAGCTCCGCACCATCACGGGTGGCTAGCTCGCCTCCCAGAGCGCGGCCAGGCAGGCAGCGCCGAGAACTGCCGGGTCGACGCCCATGGCGTCGAGCGTGACGGTCCGCAGCGCCGCCCGTGGCGCTGCGGCGACCCACTCGAGCGCGACCTCCACCGGATGCACCGGGTCGTCGGTCGCCGCGGCGACGCCCATCGGCACGGCGAGCGTCTCCAACTCCTCGCAGGTCGGCGCGACGTAGCAGGCCGCCTCCTCCATGGCGTCGGGCAACGCGGGCCATTGACCCACCCACGACCGGGTCAGCTCGTCGGCAAGCCACGCCGGGCTGGAAGCGCGCATCGCCGCGATCGCCGACGCGAGCCCGTCGCGGCGCAACTGGTGCGCCGAATGCCGGGCGGTGAGCGCGGCAGGAGCGTTGCCGGGTGGGCCCGTCCACGCGGGCAGCGCCGCCAGCACGGCGACGGCGTGGGAGGGATGGGCCAGCGCCCATGACGTCGCGACGGACGCGCCGATCGACACCCCACCGACCGCGATCGGACCCAGCCGCGCCGCGTTGTCCAGCTCGCGCCGAAACCCCTCTACCAGCGCGTCGGGCTCCGGCGCCGGGGTCAGCACCGTCGCCCCAACGCCGTGCAACGCCGTGGAGAAGGCCCGGTACACGTAGTCGTCGTCAGACCCCGTGCCGGGCAGCAGAACCACCGTGATCCCGCGCAGATTGACGGCCATCTGTCGATCGTGCCGTGCGCGTCAAATCACGTGTATCCGACACGAGGTGGCTGCGTGGCAAATCGGAACCAAGAGGTCTACCGTGGCGTTTGTCAGTGGGAATCCACGGTGGATTCGCGAAGGGGTCAGGAGAGGCCATGGCTACGGCCGAAGGTTATCTACGCCGGCTCACCCGCCGGCTGACGGAAGACCCGTCGCAGCGCGACGTCGAGGAACTCAGCGACGAAGCCGCTCACAACGGTGCGCAGAAGGCAATCGACTGCCGGCGCGGCCAGGAAGTGACGATGGTCGGCACACTGCGCTGCGTCGAGACCAACGCCAAGGGTTGCGCGGGTGGTGTGCGCGCCGAACTGTTCGACGGCACCGATTCGGTGATGCTGGTGTGGCTCGGCCAGCGTCGAATCGCGGGCATCGAGTCCGGCCGCACCCTGCGCGTGCACGGCCGTCTCGGCAAGCTGGAGAACGGCAGCAAGGCAATCTATAACCCGCACTACGAGATTCAGAAGTGAGTCGCCCCGACAAGGGGACTGCTGACGAGGCCGAGCCGGGCGAGCGGGACGAACCGGAAAAGAAACTCAACGCGCAGGCGCTGCTCGAACAGATGGGTGGCATCAGCGGCCTGATCTATTCGTCGCTGCCCGTCCTGGTGTTCGTTCCGGTGTCGTCGCTGGCCGGGCTGATGCCCGCAATCGGCGCGGCTCTCGGCGTGGCCACCCTGATCCTGGTCTGGCGGCTGATCCGCAAGGAGTCGTTGCAGCCGGCCTTCTCCGGCTTCTTCGCGGTCGGGGTCAGCGCGCTGATCGCCTACCTCGTCGGGGAGTCCAAGGGCTACTTCCTGCTTGGCATCTGGTCGTCGCTGCTGTACGCCGCGGTGTTCGCCCTGTCGGTGCTGATCAGGCGGCCCGTGGTGGGCTACGTCTGGGGCTGGGTCAACGGACGCGACCGAGGCTGGCGCAAGGTGCGCAAGGCCGTCTTCGCGTTCGACGTCGCGACCGTGACGTGGGTAGCGGTGTTCGGTGCGCGGTTCGTCGTGCAGAACCACCTCTACGACGCGGATCAGACCGGCCTGCTCGGCGTTGCGCGCATCGCGATGGGCTGGCCGTTGACCGGTGTCGCGGCGCTTGTGACGTACCTGGCCATCCGCACCGCGCAACGCGCGCTGCACGCGCAAGAGGCGGCCGAAGCGGCGCAGAGCATCGACGCGCCGGAGGCCACCGCGGCGCCCGAGTCAACCGAGGCCCGCACCGACTGACGGGCATCCCGGTGCAGGACCAGAATCCCCCCGTCGCTTCGCTCGCCCCAGGGCGCGCGGCCGACCGGTCGCTGATCGCGGTCGCCGTGCTGGCGTCGTTCGTGGCGTTCCTGGACGGCTCGGTGGTCAACCTGGCGCTGCCTGCCATCGCCGCCGACCTCGCGCACACCGGTCTGGCCGGCCTGGCCCTGCAGCAGTGGGTGGTGGACGGCTACCTGCTGGCGCTCGGCGCGCTCATCCTCGTCGCGGGCGCGGTGTCCGACCAGTTCGGCAGGCTCACCGTGCTGCGCACGGGGCTGGCGGTGTTCGCGGTCGCGTCGGTGCTGTGCGCCGTCGCGCCGACCGGTTGGGTGTTGGTCGCCGCCCGGTGCCTGCAGGGCGCCGGGGCCGCCTTCCTGGTCCCCAGCTCGCTGGCGATGATCAACGCCCGGTTCACCGGCGCCGCGCAGGCCCGTGCGATCGGCACCTGGACGGCGTGGACGGGCACCGCGTTCGTGGTGGGACCGCCGCTCGGCGGAGTGCTCGTCGACGCCCTGAGCTGGCGCTGGGTCTTCGGCATCAACATCATTCCGCTGGCCG
Organism: Mycobacterium sp.; assembly: GCF_032162105.1. GTDB lineage: Bacteria > Actinomycetota > Actinomycetes > Mycobacteriales > Mycobacteriaceae > Mycobacterium. The sequence continues at coordinate 8,017 of NZ_JAVRPS010000007.1, forward strand.
TCACGCTGTACCTGACCACCAAGATCCCCTCGGAGGGCAGGAGCGCAGCGACCCGGGAGAAGATTGCCGACGACGTCGGTCCGAAGCGTTGGGCCCGAATCGATTTCGTCGGCGCGACGCTGTGCGCCGTCGGGCTGACCGCCGCGGTCTTCGCGCTGATCGAACAGCAGCGGCTCGGGCTTTCGCATCCGGCCGTGGCGGGCGGCCTGGTCGTGGGGCTGGCGTGCCTGGTGGCGTTCCCGTTCTGGGAGCGCCGCGCGCCGAACCCGATGATGCCCCTTGACCTCTTCGCGGCGCGCAACTTCGCGGTCGGCAACCTCGCGACGGTGTTCCTCTACGCCGCCGTGTCCCTGGGCATGTTGCTCGTCGCGCTGTTCCTGCAAGAGTCCGTTGGCCTCTCGGCGACGCAGGCGGGTCTGGCGACGCTGCCCCTTCCGGTGCTGTCGTTCTTCCTGGCGCGCCTCTTCGGCACCCTGGCCGGCAGGCACGGACCGCGGGTCTACATGGCGGTCGGACCATTCGTCGCCGCGGCCGGCTTCCTGCTGCTCGGGGCTGCGCGGGAACCGTTCGACTTTTGGACGCAGATGCTGCCAGGGTTGGTCGTGTTCGGCGTTGGCCTGTCCATCACGGTGTCGCCGCTCACCGCGGCGGTGCTGGCCGCCGTCGACCCCGCCCAGAGTGGCATCGGGTCGGCCGTCAACAACGCGGTCTCCCGGATCGCGGGCCTCATCGCGGTCGCATTCACCGGCGTGATCATCGGCGCGACAGGCGATTCGGCATTCGCGCCGGGCGACTTCGCGGGTTTCCGACGGGGCGCGGTGGTGGTCGCGGTGCTGTTCGCCGTCGCAGGGCTGATCTCGGCCGTCGGGATCAGCAACGGCCAGTGCGACTACCGGCGGGTGTCACCCGAGGCGGCCGCGCACAGTCACGACCGGGCGACACCGCCGCCTGCGCTCGCGCGGCCGGACTAACCGCTCGAGCGCGGGCGCAGCACCTGTTCGCGCAACTGGTCCTCGACCTCGGATATCGCCACGAACAGAAGTTCGTCTCCGCCCTCCAGCGGTTCGTCGCCCTCGGGCACGATCACCCGCGCGCCCCGCAGGATGGTCACCAGCGACGCGTCACGGGGCAGTCCGAGACGCTTGACGGCCTTGCCACCCCACGGGGTGTCGTCGGGGAGGGTGATCTCGACGAGGTTGGCCTGGCCCTTGCGGAAGCTCATCAGTCGCACCAGGTCGCCGACGGAGACCGCCTCCTCGACCAACGACGCCAGCATCCGCGGGGTGGACACCGCGACGTCGACACCCCAGTTCTCGTCGAACAGCCACTCGTTGCGCGGGTCGTTCACCCTGGCCACCACGCGCGGCACCGCGAACTCGGTCTTGGCCAGCAGGCTGACCACCACATTGGCCTTGTCGTCGCCCGTCGCGGCGATCACCACGTCGAAGTTCTCGAGCCCGACCGACTCCAGCAGGGTCAGCTCGCACGCGTCGCCAAGGCGCCAGTGCGCGGCCGGGATGTCGTCGACGTCGATGTGCGCGGGGTTGCGCTCCAGCAGCGTGACCTCATGGGAATCGACGAGTTCCCTGGCGATGGACCGGCCGACGGCGCCGGCTCCTGCGATGGCGACCTTCACGGGTACCTCACTGATCGTCGACGTCGTCGCCCGGCGGCAGCGCGGCGATCGCCATGGCCTCGGCGATGTGACCCGACACGGCGGCCAGGTAGACCTGGTCGCTGGCCTGAATCACGGTCTTGGGCTCGGGCAGCAGGCCGCTGCCGAAGCGGATCATGAACGCCACCCGTCCGCGTGTGGCGCCCTCGAGGGCGGTCACGCGGTGGCCCACCCAGTTCTCGTGCAGCGCCAGCTCGGCCACGCCCACGTTTCCCGACGGGTCGCGCCACTTGGTGGTCTCGGTCTCCCTGGTGAGGACGTTGAGCAACCGATCAGTGGTCCACGGCACCGTCGCCACCGTCGGAATGCCGAGCCGCTCGTAGACCGCCGCGCGCTTGGCGTCGTAGATCCGGGCGACCACGCGCTCCACGCCGAACGTCTCACGCGCCACGCGGGCGGAGATGATGTTGGAGTTGTCGCCGGAGGACACCGCGGCGAACGCCCCGGCCTCCTCGATACCCGCGCGCAACAGCACGTCTCGGTCGAAGCCCATGCCGAGCACGCGCTCGCCGGGGAACTCGGGGGACAGCCGGTGAAAGGCGGTGCCGTCGCGGTCGATGACGGCCACCTCGTGGCCGATGCGGGCCAGCCCGTCCGACAGCGACGCACCGACTCGGCCGCATCCCATCACCACTACCCGCACGCGTCGGTCCTTCCAGCGGTCCCCAGAAACAGTTCGTGCCCAACCTGCGCACACGGAACGCTACATCTATTCGGACAGCCGAAGGCTTAGGGGCTTACCCTTGGCTCTCGTGTCCAAGGTCTCGACCGCCGCGCGCCGGCTGGTTCTCGGTAGCCCGTTCCGCAGCGACGCCATGGGCCACACCCTGTTGCCCAAGCGGATCGCGCTTCCTGTGTTCGCCTCCGACGCGTTGTCCTCGGTCGCCTACGCGCCGGAGGAGATCTTTCTGGTGCTGTCGGTCGCCGGGTTGAGCGCGTACACGATGGCGCCCTGGATCGGGCTGGCGGTGGCGGCGGTGATGCTCATCGTGATCGCGAGCTACCGGCAGAACGTGCACGCCTACCCGTCCGGCGGCGGCGACTACGAGGTCGTCACGACGAACCTCGGCGGCACGGCAGGCCTGACCGTCGCGAGCGCGCTGCTGGTGGACTACGTGCTCACGGTTGCGGTGTCGATGGCGTCGGCAATGTCCAACATCGGCTCTGCAGTGCCGTACATCGCTCAGCACAAGGTGCTGTTCGCGGTGGCGGCCATCCTGATTCTGGCGTCGCTGAACCTGCGGGGCATCCGGGAGTCGGGCACCGCGTTCGCGATTCCCACCTACGCCTTCATGATCGGCATGTACATCATGCTGGCCTGGGGGCTGTTCCAGATCTACGTTCTTGGCACCCCACTGCGCGCCGAGTCGGCCGACTTCCAGATTCAGTCCGAGCACGGCGACGTGACGGCCTTCGCGATGGTCTTCCTGGTTGCGAGGGCGTTCTCGTCGGGATGCGCGGCCCTGACGGGTGTCGAGGCCATCAGCAACGGCGTGCCCGCGTTCCGGAAGCCGAAGTCGCGCAACGCGGCGTCGACGCTGCTGCTGCTCGGCGTCATCGCGGTCTCGCTTTTCATGGGGATCATCATGCTGGCCAAGGAGACCGGCGTGAAGATGGCCGAGCGGCCGGGCGAGCAGTTGATCGGCGCCCCGCCGGACTACCACCAGAAGACGCTAGTGACCCAGTTGGCGGACGCGGTGTTCCACGACTTCCCGGTCGGGCTGTTCGCCATCGCCGGAGTCACCGCGCTGATCCTGATCCTGGCCGCCAACACGGCGTTCAACGGATTCCCGGTGCTCGGCTCGATCCTGGCTCAGGACAGGTACCTGCCGCGCCAGCTCAGCACCCGTGGCGACCGGCTGGCGTTCTCGAACGGCATCCTGTTCCTGGCCTTCGCCGCGATCGCCTTCGTGATCGCGTTCCGCGCCGAGGTCACCGCGCTGATCCAGCTGTACATCGTCGGGGTGTTCGTGTCGTTCACCCTGAGCCAGATCGGCATGGTGCGGCACTGGACCCGGCTGCTGCGCGTCGAGACCGACCCCGCCGAACGGCGCAGCATGCACCGGGCGCGGGTGATCAACACCATCGGGTGCATCTGCACCGGCACGGTGCTTCTGGTGGTCGTCGTGACGAAATTCCTTGCCGGGGCGTGGATTGCGATCCTCGCGATGGGCTTCCTGTTCGTGGTCATGAAGATGATCCACAAGCACTACGCGGCCGTCTCGCGCGAGCTGGAGGCCCAGGCGGCCGAGGAGGGCGACGTGGTGCTGCCAAGCCGCAATCACGCGATCGTGCTGGTGTCCAACCTGCACCTGCCGACGCTGCGCGCGCTGGCGTATGCCAAGGCCACCCGGCCCGACGTGTTGGAGGCCATCCACGTCAGCGTCGACGACAAGGAAGCCCGCGAGCTGCAGAGCAAGTGGGAGGACAGCGAGGACGTCACCGTTCCGCTCAAGGTGATCGCGTCGCCGTACCGCGACATCACCCGCCCGCTGCTGGACTACGTCAAGCGGATCACCAAGGAGTCGCGGCGCACGGTGGTCACGGTGTTCATCCCCGAGTACGTCGTCGGGCACTGGTGGGAACAGGTGCTGCACAACCAAAGTGCGCTGCGGCTCAAGGGCAGGCTGCTGTTCGAGCCTCAGGTGATGGTCACCTCCGTCCCGTGGCAGCTGAGTTCTTCGGACAGGTTGAAGAACCTGCTGCCGCAGTCCGCACCGGGCGACGCCAGAAGAGGGTTCCTCGATTGACGGACTTCTTGCAGCTGACCGCCGGCCCGCCTGCGAACGGCGGAAGCTGCGTGGCACGCCACGACGGACGAGTGGTGTTCGTGCGGTACGCGCTGCCCGACGAGGTGGTGCTGGCGCGGGTGACCGGCGAGCGCGGAAGTCATTGGCACGCAGAGGTCGTCGAGGTGCTCGAGGCGTCACCCGACCGGGTCGATTCGCTGTGCCCGATCGCGGGCGTCGACGGTGCGGGGTGTTGTGATCTGGCGTTCGTGACACCGGAGGCGGCGC
>NZ_JAVRPS010000008.1:0-5531 GCF_032162105.1 Mycobacterium sp.
CCGTTCTCCTGGGACCTCCCGTACGCCTGGCCGCGCAAACCCGTGCTGGCGCGCAACGTGGTCTGCACGTCGCAGCCGCTGGCCGCACAAGCCGGTCTGGCGATGCTGGCCGACGGCGGCAGCGCAGTCGACGCGGCACTGGCCGCCGCGATCACTCTGACCTTGGTCGAGCCGGTGTCCAACGGCATCGGCTCCGACGCCTTCGCCATCGTGTGGGACGGCGAGAGGCTGCACGGGTTGAACGCCTCGGGGCGCTCGCCTGCGGCATGGACACCGGAGTACTTCGGCGGCGGCCCGGTGCCGGAGCGGGGTTGGAATTCGGTGACCGTGCCAGGCGCGGTATCGGCGTGGACCGAGCTGCACGCCCGGTTCGGCAGGTTGCCGTTTGCCCGGATCTTCGAGCCGGCGATCGGCTACGGGCGCGACGGGTTCCTCGTCTCGCCGACGGTCGCCGCGCAGTGGGCCGACCAGGTGACGGAGCTGCGGCCGCAGCCGGGGTTCGCCGAGGCGTTTCTTCCGGGCGGGCGGGCGCCGGCACCTGGGCAGCGGTTCCGGCTCCCCGAGCACGCGGCGACGTTGGAGGCGATCGCGGCAACGGGCGGGGAGGCGTTCTACCGCGGCGAACTCGCCGCGACGATGGAGGCGCATTCGACCGCGAACGGCGGGGTCATGCTGGCTTCGGACCTCGCCGCGCACCGTGCCGACTGGGTCGATCCGATCAGCATCGACTACCGCGGCTATACGCTGCACGAGATCCCGCCGAACGGTCAGGGGATCATCGCCTTGATCGCGCTGGGCATCCTGCAGCACTTCGACATGGCCTCGCTCCCAGTCGATTCGGCAGACAGCATGCACCTCCAGATCGAGGCGATCAAACTGGCGTTCGCCGACGCGCTGGCCTACGTCGCCGACCCCGACCACATGCTGGTGGGTCCGCAACAACTCCTCGACGCCGACTACCTGAAGCAGCGGTCGACGCTGATCGACCCGGTGCGGGCCACACCGGTGGCGGCTGGCAGGCCGCCGGGGGGCGGCACGGTGTATCTGACCGCCGCCGACGCGTCCGGGATGATGGTGTCGATGATCCAGTCCAACTACGACGGCTTCGGATCGGGCGTGGTGGTGCCGGGCACCGGGATCTCGCTGCAAAACCGCGGGACCGAGTTCAGCGCGACGCCGGGGCATCCCAATCTGGTTGGGCCGCACAAGCGTCCGTACCACACCATCGTCCCCGGCTTCCTCACCAGAGACGGCGCACCGGTGATGAGTTTCGGCGTGATGGGCGGCACCATGCAGCCGCAGGGTCATCTGCAGGTCGTGGTGCGCATCGCCGACTACGGCCAGAACCCACAGGCGGCGTGCGACGGACCGCGGTTCCGCTGGTTGCAGGGCATGCAGGTGAGCGTTGAGGACGGCCTCCCACGCGCAACGGTCGACGAGCTGCGCAGGCGCGGCCACGATCTCGTCGTGGTCGACGACTACAACCAGTTCGGCAGCTGCCAGGCGATCTGGCGGCGGCCCGACGGGTATCTGGCGGCGAGCGACCCGCGCCGCGACGGGCAGGCCGCCGGCTTCTGAGCCGACCCGGCCATCCCGTCCCCGAGCGTCCCGCCCGTCAGAGGCTGCTCAGGTCGTCGGGCACGTCGATCGCGTGCTCGCGCAGCGTCTCGAGGGGCACGACGTCGAGGGTGCGTTCGTGGGTGGCCGCCAGCACCACCGGAGCGGCGTAGCCGTCGCTTTGGGCCCGGAGCCAATTCACTGCGGTCACGCACCAGCGGTCGCCGGGTGAGAGGCCGGGGAACCGGTATTGGGGCATCGGCGTCGAGAGGTCGTTGCCGATGGAGCGCTGGTGTTCGAGGAACTCTCCGGTGACGACAGCGCAGATGGTGTGCCGGCCGTGGTCCTCGTCCCCGGTCGAGCAGCAGCCGTCGCGGTAGAAGCCAGTGAGCGGGTCGGTGCCGCACTGCTCCAACGGGCCGCCAAGTACGTTGCGATCAGCCATCGGCCAAGTATTACCCCTAGCCGGGTGCGAGGCCATGGCGACGAGCACTACCCGGGCACTTGGTCGAGTGAATCCCAAAAGCCAGTCAGCGCGGCCGCGCCCCGTGCCGGGTCTTGCACCATCCACCAGTGGCCCAGCCCCTCGAGTACCTCGGTGCGGGCTCCCGCGCGCGTCGCTGCCCGGCGCCGGATCTCCTCCGAGCCGACGTAGTGGTCCTCGGTGGCAAGCAGGCACAGCCCCGGTCGCGCCGCGGCCCGCTCCAGTGACCGGCCTGCTTCGGCCAGGGCGGGTTGGCGCGCCGAGCGGTAGAGCAGCAGCAGCGCTCGAGCCATTTCCGGGCCGTGGGCGGTGGCCATCTTGGCGGCCACCTCGGGTGTCACGCCCAGCGCGACGATTCGTTCCGTTCGCTCCTGCAGTGTCCCGCCCAGCATGGCGTCGGCCAGCCGCTCGCCATCGCCGGGCGTCTGCCACACCAGCGCTGCCTCGTGCCAGACGTAGTCCGGGTCGAACACCCCGATGATGTCGCTGACCCAGCTGCGCACCGACTCTGGGCGGTGCATCATCGCGTTGACCACGTGGTTGCCGCCCCAATCGTGTCCGACGAGGTCGATTGGACCGTCCAGCCGCGCCAGTTCGGCTTCCAACCAGTCGCGGTAGTCCAGGTAGGTGGCGGGCCAGCCGTCCGGCAGCGGGGCGCCGAAGCCGGGCGGGGACAGCCGGATCACGTCATCCCGGCCGAGTGCCTCCACCAGGGGATCCCAGACCGCGTCGGTCTCCGGGTTGCCGTGCACCAGTACCACCGTCATGACCCAGATCCTGACACGGCAGTCGTGATCGTAGGGCGGCAGGGCCTAGCGCGCCAGTTCCTTTCGGGCGTATTGCCGCACAGCCTCTTTGACGATCTTCCCGTTGGAGGTCAGCGGAAGCGCATCGACGAACAGGACGTGCCGCGGGCGCTTGAACGCCGCGATCCTCGCACGCACGTGGGCGGCCAATGCCTCCGCCGAGGGGGGCTCGCCGGCCTTGGCGACGACCACGGCGCAGATTGCCTCGCCCCAGTACTCGTCGGGCACACCCACCACCGCGACCTGATCGACGTCCGGGTGGCTCGACAGCGCATCTTCGACTTCGCGTGAGGACACGTTCTCGCCGCCGGTGATGATGACGTCCTTGCGGCGGTCGAGCACGATCAGTCGCCCGGCGTCGTCGATGCGGCCGACGTCACCGGTGTGCAGCCAGCCGTCGACCGTCGCCGGTGTGTTGTCCGGCCAGTAGCCGGCGGCGACTTGTGCTCCGCGGACCAGGATTTCACCGACACCGTCCTTCTCGGAGGCGATGTCGATCTGGATGCGGATCTGCACCTCATGGTGCGCCCGGCCCGCGCTGGCCAGGATCGTTGCGTCACCATCCGCCCCGGCGCGGTGGTCGTCGGGGCCGAGAAACGTGACGTTGCCACCGGTTTCGGTCATGCCGTAGCCCTGATGGAAGCCGACGTCGAGCCGCGCGAGCGCCCGGCGGAGCAGGTCCGCCGGGATCGCGGCCGAACCGTAGGCGATGTCACGCAGCGTCGGCAACTCGGTCCCCGTCTCCTCGAGATGAGCGAGCAGGCCGTGCAGCATGGTCGGCGCCAGCGAGCAGGACGTGACCCCGTGCGCGTTGACGGCCTCGGCGAACGCGTCGGGGCGGAACGCCGCGACGGGCAGCACCGTCGACTGGGCGGCGTGCTGCACCAACATGTTGTAGCCCGCGACGTGGCACATCGGAAACGGCAGCAGGTAGACGCCGCCGGATCGCACCGACCGTCCTGCGACGGTGCCTCGCACCGCGGTGGTGATCGACCGATGGGTGTGCAGGACGCCCTTCGGCGCCCCGGTCGATCCGCTGGTGAACAGCAGCCAGGCCGGATCGTCGGGCCCGACCACTTCGGTGCCACCAGCCGACTCATGTTCCGCGCGTTGCCATTCCGGATCGTCGAACGCCACGACGTGCTCGACGGAGGGGAGGTGTTGGGCGATCCCCGAGAGTGCGTCCAGGTAGCGCGCATCACCGACGAGGATGGTCGGCCGGGCCGACGCGAGTTGGGTGGTCTGCCCGTCGGGGCTGAGCCGCTGATTGATCAGCACCAGGATGCGGCCGCTGCGGGGAACGCCGTAGTAGAGCCGGGCGTATGCGGCGCTGTTGTCCGCGATGACCGCGACGCGGTCGCCGCGACGGGTTCGCTCGGCCGTCCAGTTCGCGACGGAGCTCACCTGACGGTCGAACAGGGCGAAGGTAACGGTCGAGCCGTCGGGGCAGATGATGGCGGCCCGATCGGGCACCGCGGCGGCCGCCGACGACACCAGCTGGTGGATGAGTTCGATCCGGTCGGTCATCTCCGTCAGCTCGTCTGGCTGACCCGGCGCACAGAGACGGTCACGAAAAGCGAGGGTACTAGTAAGGGGTGGGCGCGCCCCTACGAGCAGAAGCAGCTCGCCAAGGCGTGATGGCGTCATCGAAATAGCGGTGGGGGCGTAGAAGTGCGAGGCGCCGGGCTCTGAGCGCTATGTGAACGCTTAGCGCGGCCGGCAGTTCGGCTTCAGCTCGGAGAAGTGGACGGCGGGCATGCCGTCGATGGTCACGAAGTCGGTTCCCACGTCCCACGTCGTTCCCGGCTTGATCCAGGGCGGTGCACTGTGGGGGTACGCAATGGAGAGATCGGAGTAGAACTTCACGCCCGACGGACAGAGCGCGTTGGTCGGTGGCAACGGATTCCACGCGTGCACGACAACGGGATTGGTCAGCCGCGTGCCCTGGGCGCAGTTCGGCTTGCATTCGATCGAGCCGTCCGTGCCGGTCCCCTTCGCGCCGTCGACGCCCCACGTCGTCCACGTCATGTCTTGCAGTACGCCCGTTCCGTCGCAGTTGTAGTCGAACCGCGCCGGTCGTTGCGGTGGGGGCAGAGCCAGATCGAAGCACTTGCCGATGGCGTAGACGGTGGTTTCGGATGGCGGTTCCGCCGCAGCGACGGGTGACGACCACATCATCATGACCGCGGCGACGGTCAACGGCACTGCCAGTGCGCGAGCCACTCGACCCCTCCTTCGCCGTAGCTGGACCTCGGGATGCTAACAGCACGCGTTGCGGTCCAAGTTCGTTGAGCCACTCCGCCGGTTCGGGGCCCGTCACCTCGTGCTCGGGAAGGTCAACGATCACCCTCGGGCAAGATCAGCGACAGCATGGTGTCGAGCCGGTTCGCCATGGTGCGGTAAGCCACGGACCGCGACTGCACCTGCAGCAGCGCTCCCCAGAACACCGTCTCGAGCGTGGCGAGCACCTCCGGCCACGCGCCGGTGCCCAACGCCGCGCCGAGCCTGCGGCGCACCTCTGCGCCGATCCGGGCGCGGACGTCGTCGACGGCGGGGTCGTCGTTGCGCAACAGCGCCTGCGTGCACGCTGCCGCGAGGCGGGGTTCATCGGCGACGATCAGGGTGATCGCCCGCAACTGAACGCTCACCCGGGACTGCAGGCTCGCCGTCGGATCGACGACCAG
>NZ_JAVRPS010000009.1:0-9981 GCF_032162105.1 Mycobacterium sp.
GTCCGGTTGTGCTTCGGCTCGTCGGACCGCATCCCGAAGTGGCTGCTGCCCGTGATCCGGGAGAACCTGCGGAGCGGCGCCCCGATCCGGCTGTCCGCGGCGACCGTGGCCAGCTGGGCCCGCTACGCCGAGGGCGTCGACGAGCAGGGCGAACCGATCGACGTGCAGGATCAGCTCGCCGATTCCCTGGTCCCGCTGGCCCGCTCACAGCGCGAGCACCCGACGGCGTTCATCGAGAACACCGCGGTGTTCGGTGATCTCGCGAAGGAGTCGCGGTTCGTCGACGCGTATCTGTGGGCGCTGGATTCCCTGCACCGAAAGGGTGCCCGCGCCACTCTCGAGAGCCTGGTGCAATGAGCGGACGGGCACTGGTGATCGGCGAGGCGTTGATCGACATCGTGCAGCGCGACGGCCAGGCGCTTGGCGAGCACGTCGGCGGCAGCCCACTGAACGTGGCGGTCGGCCTCGGCAGGCTCGGCCGCGACGTCGACTTCCTCACCCACATCGGCGACGACGAGCGTGGCCGTCGCATCGTCGACTACGTCGAAGCCTCCGGGGTCCGGCTCGTCCCCGGCAGTACTACCGCCGCTCGCACGCCGACGGCGCTGGCCAGGCTCGACGAGACCGGTGCGGCCGACTACGTCTTCGATCTCGAATGGGAGTTGGCGGGCACACCGGAGGTGGCGCCGCCGATCGTCGCGCACACCGGGTCGATCGCCGGGTTCCTGGATCCGGGCTGCCTGGCGACGGCGGCACTGCTCGACGCGTATCAGCCGTCGGCCACCATCACCTACGACCCGAACGTCCGCCCAGACCTGATCACCGACCGCGAACTGGCGATCGGACGGATCGACCGTCTGGTCGAACGCGCCGATGTCGTCAAGGCCAGCGACGAGGACCTGCGCTGGATCTCCCCTGACTCGGATCCCGAGCGGACTGCCGAGACCTGGCTGGCATCGGGGCCGTCGATCGTCGCGGTGACCATGGGCGAGCGCGGCGCCTTCGCGGTGTGCGCGGCGGGCACCGTGCGGGTGGCGGCACGGCCGGTCCAGGTGGTCGATACCGTCGGCGCCGGTGATTCCTTCATGACTGGCCTCATCGACGCGCTCTGGTCGCTGGACCTGCTGGGTGCATCGCGGCGGGCCGACCTGGCGCGCATCGACACCGACACCCTCGACGGCGTAGTTCGGGCGGCGTCGCTGTGCTCGGCGTTGACCGTCGCCAAGGCCGGGGCCGACTTGCCCGATCGCGCCGCTCTCCAACGGGGCTGACGCCGTGGTCCATACTGGGCTATGCGTTCGATCTGGAAGGGTTCCATCGCCTTCGGCCTGGTGAACGTGCCGGTCAAGGTCTACAGCGCGACCGAAGACCACGACATCAAGTTCCACCAGGTGCACGCGAAGGACAACGGGCGCATCCGCTACAAGCGGGTTTGCGAGGTGTGCGGCGAGGTCGTCGAGTTCCGCGACATCGCTCGCGCGTACGACTCCGACGATGGCCAGACGGTGGTGATCACCGACGAGGACATCGCCACCCTGCCCGAGGAGCGCAGCCGTGAGATCGAGGTCGTCGAGTTCGTGCCCGCCGACCAACTCGACCCGTTGATGTACGACAAGAGTTACTTCCTGGAGCCGGACTCGAAATCGTCGAAGTCCTACGTGCTGTTGGCCAAGACGCTGGCCGAGACCGACCGGGTGGCGATCGTGCACTTCGCCCTGCGCAACAAGACGCGGCTGGCGGCATTACGGGTCAAGGACTTCAGCAAGCGCGACGTGATGGTGATTCACACACTGTTGTGGCCCGACGAGATTCGCGACCCCGACTTCCCGATACTCGACAAAGAGGTCGAGATCAAGCCCGCGGAGTTGAAGATGGCCGGCTCGGTGGTCGAGTCGATGACCGACGACTTCCACCCCGACCAGTTCCGCGACGACTACCAGGAACAGCTGCACGAACTGGTTCAAGCCAAACTCGAAGGCGGAGAGGCGTTCACCGTCGAGGAGCAGCCGACCGAACTCGACGAGACCGATGACGTCTCGGACCTGCTGGCCAAGTTGGAGGCCAGCGTGAAGGCGCGCAAGGCCCCGGCGAAGAAAGCTGCGGCCAAGAAGGCGCCCGCGAAGAAGGCCGCGGCGAAGAAGGCTCCCGCCAAGAAGGCAGCCGCAAAGAAGTAGCTAGGCCGGCAGATCCACGCGTAGCGCCAGGTGCTCGTCGAGGATGTGTCGCAGTGCGGCATCCATCGGATGAGCGCATGCGAGCTCGCGGCCGAACCGTCCGTCCACCCCGACGACCGCGCCATCATGCGGTCCGGTCGCTTCAACCTGATCGACGAACGGATCGAACAGTACGGATGGCGTGGCCAGGTAGTACAGCGCCCGCTGCGACGACTCGCAGAACCCGGCGCCGTACATCAAGCCGTGTTGGGTGATCACGAACAGTTCCGAGGTGATCTCGGCGTTCCCGGTTTCGGTTTCGCCCCACGCCACCGCGGCCCGTCGGGTCTGTGCCAATCGATCCGGGACGTCGTCGGAGAGTGCGAACAACCGTCCGACGAGTGCGCCACCCATCCGTGGATATGCCGCGATCGCGGGTTTGAAGTAGCGCTGGAAGACGCCGCCAAAGAAGTCGTACAGTTGCTCGCTCATCGCGGCTCCCAGGTTCAGGTGGACACCTCGATTGTGCGCCTCAAACCATCGCGGAACCAGGGTTCGGCGACCGCGAGGTTGAACGCTCTGCCATCGGTGTCGGGTCCAGAACGCGTCATCATTCGTTGACGCCTTCTGGACCTACGTCCCCACTCACCGCTCTCGCACGGAACTCGCGCAGAACTAGAACGTGTTCCAGAAATCGCTCACCGGAACTTGAACGCCTTGCTACCGTGACGCCCGGCGGGGAAGAGAGGCGAACATGATTCTTGACAGATTCCGGCTCGACGATCGGGTAGCCGTCGTCACCGGCGCAGGCCGAGGACTCGGTGCCGCGATGGCACTGGCCTTTGCGGAAGCCGGTGCGGACGTGGTCATCGCGTCCCGCACGCAGTCACAACTCGACGAGATGGCCGAACAGATCCGGGCCACCGGCAGGCGCGCCCACGTCGTGGTCGCCGACCTCGCCCACCCCGAGGAGACCGCGAAGCTGGCGGCCGAGGCGATCGAGGCGTTCGGCAAACTAGACATCGTCGTCAACAACGTCGGCGGCACCATGCCGGCACCGTTGCTGAACACCTCGACCAAGGATCTGCGCGACGCGTTCACGTTCAACGTGACGACCGCCCATGCGCTCACCGCCGCGGCCGTTCCGCTGATGCTGGAGCACTCGGGCGGCGGCAGCATCATCAACATCACCTCGACGATGGCCCGGCTCTCCGCGCGCGGATTCGCCGCGTACGGCACCGCCAAGGCCGCACTCGCCCAGTACACCCGATTGGCCGCGCTGGACCTGGCCCCGCGGATTCGGGTCAACGCCATCGCGCCGGGGTCGATCCTCACCTCCGCGCTCGAGATCGTGGCGTCCAACGACGCACTGCGCGACCCGATGGAGAAGGCGACCCCCTTGCGCCGGCTGGGCGATCCGCTCGACATCGCCGCGGCCGCCGTCTATCTCGCGTCGCCGGCAGGCAGTTTCCTGACCGGCAAGACCCTCGAGGTCGACGGCGGCCTCACCTTCCCGAACCTCGATCTCCCCATCCCCGATCTGTGAGGAACTCAGCATGCCAATTCGCGTCGCACAGGTAGGCACCGGCAACGTCGGCGGCCACGCGTTGACCGAACTGATCACCAATCCCGAGTTCGAGCTGACCGGCGTGTGGGTGTCGTCGGAGGCCAAGGTCGGCAAGGACGCGGCCGAACTCGCGGGACTCGACACCCCGACCGGCATCAAGGCCACCAACGACCTCGACGCCGTGCTGGCGACCGAGCCCGAGTGCGCGGTGTACACCGCGATGGCCGACAACCGGCTGATGGAGGCGCTAGAGGACTACCGGCGCATCCTGGCCGCAGGGGTGAACGTCGTCGGCAGCGGGCCGGTGTTCCTGCAGTACCCGTGGCAGGTGATCCCCGAGGAGCTCATCTCGCCGCTTCAGGCGGCCGCCGAGGCGGGCCAGGCCAGCCTGTTCGTCAACGGCATCGACCCGGGGTTCGCCAACGACCTGTTGCCCCTTGCGCTGGCGGGCACCTGCCAGAGCATCGAGCAGATCCGCTGCATGGAGATCATCAACTACGACACCTACGACAGCGCGACGGTGATGTTCGACGTGATGGGCTTCGGCAAGTCGCTCGACGACGTCCCGATGCTGTTGCAGCCCGGTGTGCTCAGCATGGCCTGGGGGTCGGTGATCCGACAGCTCGCCGACGGTCTCGGCCTGACGCTGGACAAGGTCGTCGAGGAGTACGTCCGGGTGCCCGCGCCGGAGGACTTCGACATCGCGTCCGGCCACATCCCGAAGGGCACGACGGCGGCCATGCGCTTCGAGGTGCAGGGCGTCGTCGACGGCAAGCCCGTCGTCGTGCTCGAGCACGTCACCCGCCTGCGCGACGACCTGTGCCCGGACTGGCCGCAACAGGCCCAGCAGGGCGGCTCGTACCGGATCGAGGTGACCGGCGAACCCAACTACGCACTCGACCTCTGTCTGAGCAGCAGCAAGGGCGACCACAACCACGCGGGTCTGGTCGCGACGGCCGCGCGCATCGTCAACGCCATCCCCGCGGTCGTCGCGGCGCCTGCCGGGATCGTGACGACGCTCGACTTGCCACTCATCACCGGGAAACGGTTGTACTCTGCAAATTGACTGTGAACTTCGCAGCTAGACCAACTAAACGAGGACGCTGCCGATGCGGACGACGACACGGAGTTTCATCCCACTGATCGCATCGGCCGGCGCGGCGGCAGCGTTCCTGCTCGCTCCGGTCGCATCAGCCGATCCCAGCGACGAGGTGTCCAATCTGCCCACATGCGAGAGCACCGGCGGCAGCGAAACCACCGGCACCCAGGTCACCGAGTGCGCCACCCCGGGCAACGTCCAGATCGACGCCTCCGCGCCTGAGCCCGTCTACCCCTTTGATGACGAGTTCTACGGTCCGGGGATCTTCCTCGGCGGAGGCAACGTAGGTCCCCACGGCGGTGGGGGCGGCGGCCACCGCTAGCAGTTTCCAGGCCCAAGGAGGCCGATGATGCGAGTGCTACCAATGGTTTTGGCCGTCGCGGGCGTCACCGCGGCGGTAGCGATGGCGCCAGCCGCGACGGCGGCGCCGAACTGTGTCAACACCGGCCCGATGACGACGCAGTGCCAGACCCCTGGCCATGCCCAGATCATCACCTCGCCGCCCGCGATGAACAACGGCCCGTGGTACGGCTGGCCCTTCGGCGGCGGTTTCGTCCTCGACCTCGGCTGGTAGCCGTTGCCGTTGCCGATCGGGCCAGATTTCGGATAACCTAACTTTTCTATTCGTACTACCGGATAGAGAGTGGGGTCGTTGTCTACAGAAACCAAGGCGCCCCCGAGCGCCCCCTGGCTGCTGCTCGGACCGGCATTCGTCGCCGCCATCGCCTACGTCGACCCCGGCAACGTCGCGGCCAACGTCAGCGCCGGAGCCCAGTACGGCTTCCTCCTCGTCTGGGTGATCCTGGCGGCCAACGTGATGGCGGGCCTGGTGCAGTACCTGTCCGCCAAACTTGGGCTGGTCACCGGACGCACCCTGCCCGAATCGGTGGCCGACCACACCCGCACCCCCACCCGGATCGCGTACTGGCTGCAGGCCGAATTAGTCGCCATGGCAACGGATCTCGCCGAAGTCGTCGGCGGCGCCATCGCCCTGTACCTGCTGTTCGATCTGCCGCTGCTGGTGGGTGGCGTCATCACCGGTGCGGTCTCGCTGCTGCTGCTGGCGGTGCAGAACCGGCGTGGTCAACGGGTCTTCGAACGGGTGATCACCGGACTGCTGCTGGTCATTGCGATCGGATTCCTGACCAGCCTGGTGGTCGAGCCGCCGTCGGTCGCCGACGTGGCGAGCGGGCTGGTGCCGCGCTTCGACGGCCCCGAGAGCATCCTGCTCGCCACCGCGATGCTCGGCGCGACGGTCATGCCGCACGCCGTCTACCTGCACTCCGGTCTGGCCCGCGACCGGCACGGCCAACCCGAGGCCGGCGCCCCGCGGCGGCGGATGTTGCGCATCACCCGCTACGACGTCGGAATCGCGATGCTCGTCGCCGGTGCGGTGAATCTGGCCATGCTGCTGGTGGCCGCCACCAACCTGCAGGGAATCGACGACACCGACTCCATCGAGGGTGCCTACGCCGCCGTGCAGGGCGCTCTGGGGCCGACCGTCGCGTTGTTCTTCGCGATCGGCCTGCTGGCGTCGGGCCTGGCGTCGACGTCGGTGGGCGCCTACGCCGGGGCGATGATCATGCAGGGTCTGTTGCGCCGCTCCTACCCGCTCCTGCTGCGCCGGCTGGTGACGCTGATCCCGGCACTGGTGATTCTCGCGATCGGCGTCGACCCCAGCCGGGCGCTGGTGCTGTCGCAGGTGGTGCTGTCCTTCGGCATCCCGTTCGCGCTGGTTCCACTGGTGCGGCTGACCTCCAACCGATCCCTGATGGGCAACGACGTGAACCACCGCATCACCACCGCGCTCGGGTGGGCGGTCGCGGGAATCATTATTGTGCTCAATGTGGTGCTCATCTATCTGACCGTGACGGGCTGAATGCCGGGTCGCATGTCGCCGCCGGGGCGGCTCCGAACACACACCTACTTCGCCTACGGCTCCAACCTGAGCGTGGCGCAGATGGCGCGGCGCTGCCCCGGTGCCACCGATCCCCGGCCCGCCACGCTCGCCGACCACGACTGGCTGATCAACGAGCGCGGGGTGGCCACCGTCGAGCCGTTCGACGGCTCCCAGGTGCACGGCGTGGTGTGGCAGATCAGCGACGAGGACCTC
The DNA here is from genome assembly GCF_032162105.1 of Mycobacterium sp. Taxonomy (GTDB): domain Bacteria; phylum Actinomycetota; class Actinomycetes; order Mycobacteriales; family Mycobacteriaceae; genus Mycobacterium. The sequence goes on from NZ_JAVRPS010000009.1 coordinate 6,933, forward strand.
GCGACGTTGGATCGCGCCGAGGGCGTTCCCGTGCGGTACCGCCGCGACCTGGCGGTCGTGAACACCGATGACGGGCCCACCGAGGCCTGGGTCTACGTCGATCACCGCGTCGAGCCGGGCGCCGCGCGGGAAGGTTATCTGGAGCGGATTATCGACGCGGCGGGACACCACGGGCTCCCGAGTCGTTGGGTCGAGTTCCTCAACCGCTGGGATCCGGTGCATTGGCCACGCCAGCTGGGCGATCCGGATCCGTCAGCACCACAATCACTTTCCGAGCTGCTCGCCGATCCCGACGTCACGGAATCAAGTGTGTTGCGGTCGACGTTCGGGTTCCTCGCGATCCATGGCGGCGGGCTGGAGAAGATGACCGATGTCATCGCCGATCGGTCGGCTGCCGAGGCCGACGCCTCGGTCTACGTCGTGCGCCACCCACGTGACTACCCGAACCACTTGGCATCCAACGCCTTTCGCGCCGAAGAATCGCCATTGCTCGCCGAGTTTCTCGACCACGTCGACGTCGTGGTGTCGCTGCACGGCTACGGACGCATGAATCGGAGCACCCAGTTGCTCGTCGGAGGGCGCAACCGCGGCCTGGCCGCGCACCTCGCGCGCCACGTCGTCATCCCCGGATACCAACTCGTCACCGACCTCGAGCAGATCCCGCGTGAACTGCGTGGGATGCACCCGGACAACCCCGTGAACCGCCCGCGTGGCGGTGGCGCACAGATCGAACTCTCGCCACGGGTGCGGGGAATCAGCCCGCGCAGCGGCATGGTCGGCGACGACGGCTTGACGCCTGCGACCTCACGGCTCGTCCGAGGACTCGTCGCCGCCGCGCGGTCGTGGCCGCCGGCCTGACCGCTACTCCTCGATGTCCAGCACCGGGGTGGGTCGCTGGAATGCCCGGGTCATGAAGAGCAGCCACGCGAGACCGATTGCCAGCCAGATCAATCCGACCTCCAACGTCAGCCAGGACAGGTTGAACCACAACCACACGGTCAACGCGAAGCCGATCAGCGGCAGGATGACGTTGTTGAGCACGTTCTTCTCGCCCTTGTCGATGAAGTAGTGCTTGATGACGGTGAGGTTCACGGCCGAGAAGGCAACCAGCGCACCGAAACTCACGATCGAGGCGAGGAATCCCAGTTCGATCCAGAGCGCAGCGAGCGAGATCACCGACACCACCAGGATGGCGAACGTCGGCGTGGCGAAGCGCAGCGAGACGTGGCCGAACACCTTCCGCGGAAGGATGCCGTCGCGCCCCATCGCATAGAGGATCCGAGCAACCGAAGCCTGCGAGGTGAGCGCGGATCCGATGCAGCCTGCGACGTACGCGGCGGTGAAGAACACGTTGAGGAACTGCCCGCCCGCCGCCAGCATGACGTCCGTCGAACCCGCATCCACGTCGGCGAACTGGTTGGAAGGGAACACCAACTGGGAGACGTACGACAGCCCGAAGAAGATGAGCCCGCACACCACGGTGGCGATCATGATCGCCTTGGGCACGCTGCGGGTGGGGTCCTTCGCCTCCTCCGACAGTGTCGAGACCGCGTCGAATCCGAGGAAGGACAGGCAGAGAATGGCTGCGCCCGCGAAGATCGGGCTCGCGCCGCTGACCGTTCCGTCACCGGTGAACGGCGCCATCAGGTTGACGGTGCCGAATCCGGAGATCGTGACGAAGGCCATCACCACGAGGACGACGATGAACACGATCTGCAGCGCCAGCAGCAGGAAGTTGGCTCGCGCCACGGACACGATGCCGACGATGTTGAGGATCGTCACCACGACGATTGCGATCAGGATCCACACCCACGGGGGTACGGACGGGATCGCCGCGCTCATGTAGATGCCGATGACCAGGTAATTCAGCATCGGCAGGAACAGATAGTCCAGCAGCAGCGACCAGCCGGCCAGGAAGCCCACCGGCGCCCCGAACGATTTCTGCGTGTACGCGTAGGCGGAGCCTGCGACCGGATAGGCGGCCGACATCCGCGCGTAGGACCTTGCGGTGAACACCATCGCGGCCAGCGTGACCAGATAGGCGACGGACAGCCTGCCGCCGGTCAGCTGGGTGACGATGCCGTAGGTGGTGAACACCGTGAGCGGCACCATGTAGACCATCCCGAACAACACCAGGGACGGCACGCCGAGGGCGCGTTTGAGGTGGCCCTCGCCCGCGGCCGTTCCGGCGACGGTTGGGGATGGCTCAGCGGGTGCGGTGGACATGACCACTCCTCTCAGGCCGCGGGATGACCTTGCCTGCCCTGCAGGAAGGTCCCGCGTACCGCGATTCCGGGAACGTCGAGCGCCGACGTGGTGCGTGGATCGCGATCGAGCCACACCAGATCGGCGCTGGCGCCGACGCCGATCGTGCCCCACGGAGCATCCGCTTGTCCGGCGAATGCCTGTTCGGCCACCGCCGAGGTGTAGGCCGTGAGTGCCCGTTCGATGGTGAGGATCTCCTCTGGCGTCCACCCGCCCTCGGGTTCGCCCTCCGGGGTGCGGCGGGACACCGCGATGGCGATGCCGTCGAACGGCGCCCCGGATGACACCGGCCAGTCCGACCCGAACGCGAGCCGGGCGCCGGAGTCGTCGATGGTGCGCATCTTGTATTGCTTGTCGGACCGTTCGGCGCCAAGCCGGGGCACGGTGAGCACGGTCATCAGCGCGTCCAGCTGCGCCCACAGCGGCTGCATGTTGGCGATCACGCCCAGCTCGGCGAACCGGTTCAGGTCGGCGTCGTCGACCAGCTGCACGTGCGCGATCACCGGCCGGCGATCCCGCGGACCGTTGCACTCGACGGCGTAGGCGATCGCGTCGAGCGCCTGACGCACGGCGGCGTCGCCGATGGCGTGGATGTGGATCTGCAGGCCCAACTCGTCGACGCGCCGGGCGGCCTCGGCCAGGCTCTGCCCCTCCCACACCTGCATGCCGTGACCGTGCAGCCCACCGCAGTACGGCGCAAGGAGTGCGCCGGTCTCGTTCTCGATCACCCCGTCGGCGAAGAACTTGACGGTGTGCGCGGTCAGCAGCGGCGACCCGACCTCCT
>NZ_JAVRPS010000010.1:0-2936 GCF_032162105.1 Mycobacterium sp.
CGATTAGTTCGTCTGGGTCTACCGGTCTACATGAACATCGCCAGCTCGTGGCGCGGTGAGTACCCGATGGATCAGGATGGACGCCGTGGACCTTCCCGTACAGCCACCCGTGGACCCGATGCTGGCCAAGGCCGCGGAGAAGGTGCCCGACGATCCAGGGGTGTGGTCCTACGAACCCAAGTGGGACGGCTTTCGCGCGCTGGTCTTCCGCGACGGCGACGAGGTAGTGCTGCTGTCGCGCAGCGGCAAGGATCTGGGCCGCTACTTCCCCGAGCTGCTCGAGTCGCTCCGAGAGGAGCTGGCACCGCGCTGTGTCCTCGATGGCGAGGTCGTCGTGCCGCGCGAGATCGACGGCCGCATCCGGCTGGACTGGGAGTCGCTGAGCCAGCGCATCCACCCCGCCGAGAGCCGGGTCACGATGCTCGCCGAGCAGACCCCTGCCCACTTCATCGGATTCGACGCGCTGGCCACCGGCGACCGCTCGCTGTTGGGCGAGCCGTTCCGGGAACGCAGGCAGGCGTTGACCGACCTGGTCAACGAAAAGCAGTGGTGCCACGTCACGCGAACTACCGAGGACCCCGAACTCGGCACGCACTGGCTGACCACGTTCGAGGGGGCAGGGCTGGACGGCGTGATCGCCAAGCGCCTCGACGGTCACTACCTGCCGGGCAAGCGCGAGATGATCAAGGTCAAACACAAACGCGACGCCGACTGCGTGGCGATCGGCTACCGGATCCACAAGAGCGGCGAAGGCGTCGGGTCTGTTCTGCTCGGCCTGTATCGCGACGACGGCGAGCTTCAGATGATCGGTGGCGCAGCATCATTCAGCGTCAAGGACCGACTGAAGATGTTCGCCGATCTCGAGCCCCTGCGCGAAGGCGACCAGATCAACGACGGCGAGCCGAGCCGGTGGAACTCTGCGGCCGACAAGCGGTGGATCCCGGTGCGGCCGGAGAAGGTCGCCGAGGTGGCCTACGACCAGATGGAGGGGAATACAGTGCACGGTCAACGGTTCCGGCACGCGGTGAAGTTCGTGAGGTGGCGGCCCGACCGTGACCCGTCCAGCTGCAGGTTCGACCAGCTCGACGTGCCGCTGAACTACGATCTGTCCGACGTGCTGGAGTCCTGACATGGCAACTCCCGCAGAGGAAATCGACGTCGATGGCATCGCCGTCCGGTTGACCAGTCCCGACAAGGTGTACTTCCCGAAGCTGGGTTCGGGTGGCACCAAGCGCACGCTCTTCGACTACTACCTTGCCGTCGCGCAGCCCATGCTCGCCGTCCTTCGGGACCGCCCCACTCATCTGCAGCGCTTTCCGGACGGCATCGACGGCGAGGAGATCTACCAGAAACGGGTTCCCGCAAAGCATCCCGACTATCTGGAGACTTGTGAGGTGACCTTTCCGTCCGGTCGCACCGCGGACGCACTCAAGGTGACACACCCGTCGGCGATCGCGTGGGCGGCGCAAATGGGCACCATCACGCTGCATCCATGGCAGGTGCGTTGCCCCGACACCGAGCACCCCGACGAGCTGCGCATCGATCTGGATCCCCAGCCGGGTACCGCGTTCGCCGAGGCCCGCGAGATCGCCGTCGACGTGCTGAAGCCCGTTCTCGACGAGCTCGGCATCGTCGGCTACCCGAAGACGTCGGGCGGACGTGGCGTGCACGTGTTCATCCGGATCAAACGAGACTGGGACTTCGTCGCGGTGCGCCGGGCGGGCATCGCGCTGGCCCGTGAGGTCGAGCGGCGCGCGCCCGATGCGGTCACCACGTCGTGGTGGAAGGAGGAGCGTGGGGAGCGGTTGTTCATCGACTACAACCAGAACGCGCGCGACCGCACCTTCGCGTCGGCCTACTCGGCGCGCCGCACCGAGATCGCGACCGTGTCCACCCCGCTGACCTGGGGTGAACTGGCCGACGCCGACCCCGACGACTACACCATCGCCACCGTGCCGGACCTGGTGGCCAAGCGGGACGACCCGTGGGCGGACATCGACGCCGTCGCGCACTCCATCGAACCGTTGTTGGAGATGGCCGCCGCCGACGAGGAACGCGGTCTGGGCGACCTGCCCTACCCGCCGAACTACCCGAAGATGCCTGGGGAGCCACCGCGGGTCCAACCGAGCAAGAAGAACCCTGCCAACTGGGGAAATGAGTCTGACTGAGGTCGTGCATGCCTGGCCACGTGGCCCCACCAAAATTACTGGAAAGTGGGGAGATTTAGTCATTGCTGCACGGGTTCGGCTGCCTCATGGTGCTCGGGCGAGGGCCCGCCCGCCACCCGCCGAAATGGGATGACGGGGCGTGGCGCAGCGGGGCAGGCAACCCCTTTGCTTCCAAGTGCCAGCACCCTTGCCGCGTCTTGCGGCGGCAAGCGTAAGGGACGAGAGTAGAGACTGCCCAGCTGGATGCGCCGCACGAGGTTGCCGAGCGAGTGGCATGAACGAGGCTGGGTCGCGTTCCACCGCGAGGCGTCGTAAAGAGGGGTTTGCACAATGAAACTGATGAGAATCTTGGCCGAAGCCGCCATCGTCTGCGCGCTTGGCCTCACCGCATTCGGACTTGGCACGGGCGTCGCGAACGCCAATCCATCGTCGCCCGGCGTAGCGGGGATACCGTTGCCGCAGGACAAACCCCATGGAAACCATGATGGAGACGGCGGGGACTGGGGTGACAGCGGGGACTGGCGAGGCGGCGGGAATTGGGGCGTGCCGGGGGGCTGGAACGGCGGCGGACCCTTCGGCTGCATCAGCGGTCCAGTGGGGTGGGGCACCGGTTTCATTTGCATCTAGGGTTCCGAGGTAAGGATTCCGACCACAAGCGCGATTAGCGCAGCGCGACGACGACCTCGCTGAGATGGTCGTCCGGGTCGGCCTTGACCAGCCAATTCTCTGCGGTCGAGTAGGCCGCCACCGAACTCAGCTCGACCACGC
>NZ_JAVRPS010000011.1:0-8587 GCF_032162105.1 Mycobacterium sp.
CCGACGCCGACCGGATCATCAAGGAGGTCGCCGACGACATGGGCGTCGGCGACACGTTCGTCGCCACCCCAGTCGGCGTGTTCTTCGGGGCCGACGGTGCCAAGACCCCCGGTAAGACGGTGCCCGATCCGTTCTTCGGCGGTGCCGGACCGGCGCGCACCGGCTGCCTGGAATGCGGCGAGTGCATGACGGGTTGCCGGCACGGCGCCAAGAACACCCTGCTCAAGAATTACCTCGGACTAGCGGAATCCGCTGGGGCACAGGTGCATCCGATGACGACGGTGACCGAGTTCAGTCAGCGTTCCGACGGTCTGTGGCAGGTCACCACGGTGGCAACGAACGGCAAGGCACGCCGCAAGAAGAAGACGTTTACCGCATCGCAACTGATTCTGGCCGCAGGCACGTACAACACGCAGAAGCTGCTGTTCAAGATGCGGGACACCGGGAGGCTAGCCAAACTCTCCGACAAGCTCGGCGTGCTGACCCGCACGAACTCGGAGTCGATCGTCGGGGCCGCAACCATGAAGGTCGACCCCAAACTCGACCTCACCCATGGCGTTGCGATCACCTCGTCCATCCATCCCACCGCGGACACTCACGTCGAACCGGTGCGCTACGGCAAGGGCTCCAATGCGATGGGGCTGCTGCAGACCCTGATGACCGACGGGAGCGGGCCGCAGGGCACGGACGTGTCTCGGTGGCGGCAGTTCTTCGACCAGGCAGGCAAGAATCCGCGCCTGCTGTTGCGACTGCTCAATCCCCAGCACTGGAGCGAGCGCACGGTGATCGCGTTGGTGATGCAACACCTGGACAACTCGATCACCACCTTCACCAAGCGCGGACCACTCGGTGTGCGGTTGATGTCGTCCAAGCAGGGCCACGGTGAGCCGAACCCGACCTGGATTCCGGCAGGCAACGAGGTAACTCGCCGCATGGCAGAGAAGATCGACGGCGTCGCGGGCGGCACCTGGGGCGAACTGTTCAACATCCCGCTGACTGCGCACTTCCTCGGCGGCGCGGCGATCGGTGACAGCGTCGAAACCGGTGTCATCGATCCATATCATCGGGTGTACAACTACCCGACGCTGCACGTCGTGGACGGCGCGTCGATCTCGGCGAACCTTGGCGTGAACCCCTCGCTGTCCATCACCGCGCAGGCCGAGCGTGCCGCGTCGCTGTGGCCCAACCGTGGTGAGGTGGATCAGCGTCCGGCACAAGGGGAGTCGTATCGCAGGCTGGCGCCGATCGCGCCCGTGCGTCCGGTGGTGCCTGCCGAAGCTCCCGCCGCGTTGCGCCGGCTGCCGATCGAACCGGTCAGCTCTGCCGGCTGACCCGTGCCCCGGCGGTGCTCCAACCGTTCGGCCGCGAGTCGACGCGCTGCTCGCCGTCCGCGAATACCACCGCGACATCAAGGGGCAGATGCCCGATGGGCGCCGCTACCACGCGCTGACTCCCGAGACGTACTGGTGGGCGCATGCCACCTTCCAGCGGATGGTCGATCGGGTGGCGGGGCACTGGGATACGGCCGAGCTGTCGAATGCGCAGTGGGAACGGCTCTACCGCGAAGGGTGCGAGTGGTACCGGCGCTACGGCGTCAGCACCGCGCCGATGCCACCCGACCGCGCCGCGTTCGAGGCCGACTTCGACCGCTACTGCAATGACGTCCTCGAGCCGAATCCGGCGTCGGACTACCTCATCGAGTTCATCAATCGGCGGGCGGTGCCGGACATGAGCAAGTCACCGTACTTTCCCGTGTACGCAAGCCTGAAGCCACTGGCCGATCGAACACTGCCCACGTTGCCGGTTCGGATGCTGCTTGCGCCACCGTTGCGGCTGGTGATCTTCGGAGGCCTACCAAAGCCGACCCGTGAACGATTCGGCATCGCGTGGTCGAAGGCCGACGAAGTGGCATACCGGAGCGTGCGCGCCACGATCCGCCGCGGCTGGCCACTGGTTCCGCCTGCGTTCAAGTGGCACGAAGAAGCCAGAAGCGGATGGGCGCGCACTCGATCCTCGACAAAGGTGGGCAAGTGACTGACGTGGACACCGTCCCCTCGATCGCCGAACAGCTACCCACGGTGCCGACCACGACCGATGAGGCACTGGCGCGGTTCGTTGGCAACGAACCAGTCGTCGGCCCCTAGTGTGCAGGGATGACCGGAGTGTCGCCACTAGACTGAACCAGTGGAAACGGCATCTCCTCGCCCCGTGTTGGTCGTCGACTACGGTGCGCAGTACGCGCAGCTGATCGCGCGGCGCGTCCGCGAGGCCAATGTGTATTCGGAGGTCATCCCGCACACCGCGACGGTCGACGAGATCAAGGCCAAGGATCCCCTGGCGATCGTGCTGTCCGGGGGACCGGCCAGCGTGTACGCCGATGGCGCGCCGCAACTCGACCCGGCCATCTTCGACCTCGACGTGCCGGTCTTCGGCATCTGCTACGGCTTCCAGGCGATGGCCCAGGCGCTCGGCGGCACCGTGGCGCACACCGGCACCAGCGAGTACGGCCGAACCGAGTTGAAGGTCACTGGCGGACAACTTCATTCCGATCTTCCCGACACCCAGTCGGTGTGGATGAGCCACGGCGACGCGGTCACGGAAGCGCCGGACGGATTCGACGTCGTCGCGGTGAGCTCCGGGGCCCCGGTCGCGGCGTTCGAGGACCGCGCCCGTCGGCTCGCCGGCGTCCAGTACCACCCCGAGGTGATGCACACGCCGCACGGCCAGCAGATCCTGAGCCGGTTCCTGCACGAGTTCGCCGGCATTGACTCGACGTGGACGGCCGCCAACATCGCCGACGCACTGGTCGAACAGGTGCGCAACCAGATCGGCGACGGGCGGGCGATTTGCGGTCTGTCGGGCGGGGTCGACTCGGCCGTGGCCGCCGCGCTGGTGCAGCGCGCCATCGGTGACCGGTTGACGTGCGTGTTCGTCGACCACGGACTGCTGCGGGCGGGTGAGCGGGGCCAGGTTCAGCGCGACTTCGTCGCCGCCACCGGCGCGAAGCTGGTCACGGTCGACGCCGAGGAGCGATTCCTGGAGGCGCTCGCCGGCGTCACCAACCCCGAGGGCAAGCGCAAGATCATCGGCCGCGAGTTCATCCGGGCGTTCGAGGGCGCGGTGCGGGGGATCGTGCAGGACGGCGGCCCCGAAGTCGACTTCCTGGTGCAGGGCACGCTGTATCCCGACGTCGTCGAGTCCGGCGGCGGTACCGGGGCGGCGAACATCAAGAGCCACCACAACGTCGGCGGGTTGCCCGACGACCTGAAGTTCAAGCTCGTCGAACCGCTGCGGCTGCTCTTCAAGGACGAGGTCCGCGCCGTCGGGCGTGAACTCGGGTTGCCCGAGGAAATCGTTGCGCGCCAACCCTTCCCGGGTCCGGGTCTGGGAATCCGGATCGTCGGTGAGGTCACCGCCGCCCGGCTTGACACGTTGCGCCGCGCCGACGCCATCGCCCGCGAGGAGTTGACCGCGGCCGGCCTGGACAACCAGATCTGGCAGTGCCCGGTGGTGCTGCTGGCCGACATCCGCTCGGTCGGAGTGCAGGGCGACGGGCGTACCTACGGACATCCGATCGTGCTGCGGCCGGTGTCCAGCGAGGACGCCATGACCGCGGACTGGACGCGGGTGCCCTACGAGGTGCTCGAACGCATCTCCACCCGCATCACCAACGAGGTTCCCGAAGTCAACCGCGTGGTGCTCGACGTGACGAGCAAGCCGCCGGGCACCATCGAGTGGGAGTGACGGCGCCTACGTGCCGTCGGCCTCCTTGGCCGGTTCCTTCTCGATGAATTCGGCGAGCATCTGGCTGACCACGGATTCGATGGTCGCCTCGATCGAGAACGCCAGGGTCGCGCTCACCGCCGCGACCGCCTGAGTGCGGAACCGCACCAGCATCGTGATCAGTTCGGCCACTTCGGTGTCCGGCGGCAGCGGCGCCCCTGGCTTGATCCGGTGGGCCACGTGATCCACGCCGGCACGCACCAGGATTCCGCTGATCTGGTCGATCAGCGGTGAGACCTGTTCGTGGATGTCGATGAGCTTGTCGGTGCTGATGCCGTACTGACGAATCTCGTTGAACGCCTCGATCAGTTTGGGGCGTACGACGATGGCTTCGCCCTCTTCGAGCCGGACGATCCCGAGTCCAACCATGCGCTCGAAGCCCGCGTCGTGGTCGATCAGCCGCTTGGCGTCGGCGACGCTCATCCGTTCGGGCTTCTCCGTGGCCCAGCTTCCTGCGATGGCGGACTCGAGCCCGAGCATGTCGCCCAGGTTCTTGCCCTGTTCCCACGCGCTGAGCATCTCGTGCACGTGGGCGATGTTGTATCCACGGTCGAGCAGTGAAGTGATGAGCCGTAGCCGGGTCAGGTGGGTGTCGTTGAACAACGCAATGCGGCCCACCCGCAGCGGCGGGTGCAGCAGTCCCCGGTCGCGGTACACCCGGATGTTGCGGGTGGTGGTGCCCCCAAGCCGCGCCAGTTCCTCGATCCGGTACTCGCCGGACGACTCGACGCCGTGCGGTTGCACGGCGGCGTCGAACAACTGCGACACCGCCGTCTCGACGACGTCACGCGAACTCCGCCGAATCTGTTTGAGGATCGCCGATATCGCGCCCGCCTGCTGTCGCGGCTGCTTGGCGGCCACGTCAGGCCGACGACGTGATGGGGATCCGTGCGCCCCGCGCCAAGGCGTCGTAATCGCCGAGCCGGAAGTCGCGCATCTGTCGAAGATACTGCGTGGCGAACCCGGGGTACATCGACGCGTTGAATCCGTCGGCGGTCAGATACCAGCTGCTGCAGCCACTCATCCAGGTGGTCTTCGTCAGCCGCTTCTGGATCCGTTCGTTGTGACTGCGCTGGACGTCGGCGCGCACGTCGAGGTAACGCAGACCGTCGCGCAGGATCGTCGTGATGCCCGCGACGGCGTAGTCGATCTGTCCCTCGACGAAGACCAGCAGCGAGTTGTGGCCTGGGCCGGAGTTGGGCCCGGTCATGAAGAACAGGTTGGGATACCCGCTGGCGTTGATGCTCTTGTACGCCTGTGCGCCGCCCGCCCATTCGTCGGCCAACGACCGGCCACCGAGGCCGGTGACCGGATACTGAGGTCCGGTCAGGTGCACGTCGTATCCCGTGGCGAACACGATCGCGTCGAGATGGTGCTCGACGCCGTCGCTGGTGCGGATCCCCACGGGGCTCATGGTCGCAATCGGCCAGTCGATGAGCTTGCAGTTGTCGCGCTGCAGTGCCGGGTAGTAGTCGCTGGAGACCAGCATCCGCTTGCAGCCGGGCGTGAAGTCCGGGGTCAGCTGCCGGCGCAGCCAAGGGTCCTTGACCTGCCGGCGCAGGTGGGCCTTGCCGAGTCGCGCGACCAGCGAGGTGAGCGGTGAATCCCACACCAGTGCGGTCGCACTGGCCTCGTGGCCCCAGAACAGGGCTTGCCTGGCAAGTCGTTGCGCGGCAGGAACCTTCGCGAACAGTGCCTGTGCGGGCCCGGGTGTGGCGATGTCCAGCCGCGGAATCACCCAACCCGGCGTGCGCTGGAAGACCTTGACGAACGCGGCCTGCTTGACCAGCTCGGGCACGATCTGGACGGCGCTGGCGCCGGTACCGATCACCGCCACCCGCTTGCCGGTGAAGTCGTAATCGTGGTCCCAGTCGGCACTGTGAATCTTGTGGCCCTCGTAGGTGTCGATCCCGCGGACGTCCGGCCACTTGTGATCAGGCAGCGGCCCGGACGCGAGCACGACGGTGCGGGCCCGGAACCGTTTGCGCCCGTTTGCCTTTACCGTCCACACGCCTTCGTTCTCGTCGAACTCCAGGCCGTTGACCTCTGTCCCGAACTGGATCCGGCGGCGCAGGTCGAACCGGTCGACCATGTCCTCGATGTGGCGGCGGATCTCGTCGGCGGAGGAGTAGGCCCGCGACCAGGTCGGGTTCGCCACGAACGAAAACGAGTACAGCAGCGACGGGATGTCGCACGCCGCACCGGGATAGGTGTTGTCCCGCCAGGTTCCGCCGACGCGCTCGTGACGCTCCAGCATGATGAAGTCGTCGACTCCCGACTGCGTCAGCTTGATGGCCGCGCCGATGCCGGTGAAGCCGGTGCCGACGATCAGGGTGTCGAAGACGTGTTTTGCGGCAGCGCTGTTGGGCATGCCTCAGGCCGCCGGCTCGTGGGTAACCTCGTTGACCCAGCTCGGTACCGACGGCAGCAGTGGCCGCGGGTACCGGTCGGAGAGCCAGACCATCGAGTTGGCCAGCAGATGGTAGGGGTGGCGGGGGTTGGTGACCACGCCGGCGTACCGCCTGAGAAACCGGTATGTCGGTACCCGCCGGGTGGATTCGCCTCGATCGCCGAGTTCCTTGAACCGCTTCACGGCCTTGTACAGCCGCTCTGGCTCCATGCCCATTGCGACGATCTCGTTGCGGATCCTGTTGATCAGCGGCGCACCCATGATCGCGCCGATGATGAGACCCGGGGTGGCGTTGTGGCCGACGAAGTCGATCAGCAAGCGCCGGATCTTGGCGTGCCCGATCATGTCGAGTACCTCGAAATCGACCACGAGGTGCCGTGACTCGTCGTTGTTGATCTTCTCGAACACCTGGTGGCATACCGGATCGTCGACCTCGTCGAGCAGGAACTTCAGCAACGCGCCGTCGAGCGCGACCTCCAGCATCGGGATCACGGTGCCGAGTAGCGACAGCGGCATGTCGTCGGCCCAGCGGTCCAGCCAGTCGATGGCCAGCCGGATGTTGACGTTCGGTTCTGGGACTTCGCCGTCCTCGAGCATGCCCCACCGCTTCATCAGCGCGAGTTCGGCATTGGCGTGGCGCTGCTCCTCGGCGTGGAAGTAGCGGTAGATCTCCGCGATCGTCGGAGTCGGGGCCTTCTTGGCAAGTGCCGCGAAGCCGCGGGCGCCGATGTTCTCGATCCAGCACAGGTCGGCCATGAAGGCCTTGAGCTTGGGCCGCTGCACGTCGGAGATGAACTCGGCGCCCGGTGCGTCCCAGTCGATGTCGGCCAGCGCCCACTGGCGGTCCTTGATCTTCGCCAGCATCGCATCCATGTCGATAGCCATCACGAACCTCCTAGGGTGTCGTCAGACGGGTGGTCAGGCCGACGGCGCGGGTATACCCCGTCGGAGTCAAACGCTTGATGCCCCAACCGATTCTGGCGTCGGGTTGCGGCATGCAATAGAGGCCGCCGCGGTCGTGGGTGTCCAAACACGTCCGCGCCACCCGCTCCGCGGAGAACCCGGTCCAGCGCATCAGCCGGTTGGCCATCTGCGTCGACTGCTCGCTGATAGTGCCGGACTTCCCCCCTGAAACGATGATGTTGGTCTTGACGAACGTCGGGCAGAGCACCGTCACGCCGATCCCTGTGCCGGACAGTTCGGCGGCCAGGGTCTCGGAAAGGGAGAGCACGCCTGCCTTGCTGACGTTGTACGCGGCCATTCCCGGCGCCGCACCGAACGCGGCGGCCGACGCCACGTTGATGATGCCCCGCGGGCGGTCCGCGCAGCCCGCCTCACGCAGGATCGGTGCGAAAACGTGGCAGCCGTGGATCGGACCCCACAGGTTGATGCCCACCACCCAGTTCCAGTCGGCGAGGCTGGCCTGGCCGATCGGGCTGCCCCCGGCACCAACCCCGGCGTTGTTGATCACCAGGCTGGGCGCTCCGCCGAACCACGACTGCGCGCTCTGGGCCAGCTGCGTCACCTCGTCGATCGAGGACACGTCGCAGCGCAGGGCGGTTGCCTCACCCCCCTCGCCGGTGATGGCGTCCGCCGTGGCCGCAGCGGCGGCTTCGTCGACGTCGCTGCACACGATCCGACCACCCCGCCGGGCCAGCTCGTGTGCGAACGCCGCGCCGATCCCGCTGCCCGCTCCGGTGATGACCGCGTCGGCCTCGCGGCTGCGCTTGGGTGAGGATCCGAAGATGTTCAAGAGGCTTCCTCGGCCACTCGATGGATTGCGGTGTCGCGCAGCGACTTCGCAACGAACGCCGCCACCCGTCGCATGGCGGGTCTGGCCTCCGGGGTGAGCTTGGGCAATGCCTGGAACACGTGCACCTGGTCGGGCCACACCTGCAGTTCGCAGTCGCCGCCGGCCGCGGTGACGTCCTTGGCGAGCCGGCGGGCATCGGCGACCAGCATCTCGGCGCCGCCCGCCTGGATCAAGGTCGGCGGCAGCCGGCGCCCGCCCGCCACGTCGAGGGTGAGCCGGGGGTGCGTGACATCGGTTCCCGCGCAGTACAACCCGACCAGCCGCGCCGCGTCGACCGCCCGGATCGCCGGATCGCGGCGCAGCTCCTCCCGGGTACGGGCGAGTCCGAAGGTCAGATCCACCAGCGGGGAGAACAACGCCAAACCTGCGGGATGAGCGACGTCGGGCTGCAACAGCAGGTCGACGGCGAGGTGTCCGCCCGCGGAGTCACAGGCGATGACAATCCTGTCAGCCGCCAGACTCTGCTTGAGCCAGTCCCAGCCCGAGCGCACGTCGTCTGCGGCAGTGGGGAATCGGTGCCGAGGGGCCAGCCGGTAGGCGATGCAGAACACGGGCAGCCCGGTCAGGCGGGACAGCCACGC
>NZ_JAVRPS010000012.1:0-2688 GCF_032162105.1 Mycobacterium sp.
TCCACAACTCGTGCACGCATCGCGGCGCGCTGGTATGCCGCCAGGACACGGGCACCGCCAAGGTGTTCTCCTGCTTTTATCACGCCTGGTCGTTCGACACCGAGGGCAAGCTCAAGGGCGTGCCGGACCGCGACGCCTACGCGGGCGGGGTGAGATTCGACGAGCTTGGGCTCAAACGGGTAGCGCGTGTCGCGTCCTACCGCGGATTCGTCTTCGCCAGCTTTGATCCCGAGATCGTCGACCTGCCCACCTATCTCGCCGACGCCAAGGAGTACATCGACCTGGTGGTCGACGGATGTGGCGGCAATGTCGAGCTGGCCAGGGGCACCAACGAGTACAGCTTCACCGCGAACTGGAAGCTGCTGGTGGAGAACAGTATCGACGGCTACCATGCCCAGTCCACTCACGACACCTACTTCAAGTACCTGGTGTCGATCGGCACCGAGCTGCACGGCGGCGTCAAAGGCCGAGCCGTCGCGCTGGGCAACGGGCACGCGGTGATCGAATACACCGCCCCGTGGGGGCGTCCGGTCGCCAAGTGGGAACCGCTGTTCGGGGAGGAGGCCCGCGACGAAATCGACCGGCTGCGTGCCGATCTGGTGAACCGCTACGGCGAGGAGCGAGCCCACACCATCTCCGAGGTGAACCGCAACCTGTTGATCTACCCCAACCTGATCATCAACGACATCATGGCGGTCACGGTGCGCACCAATTTCCCGTCCGCCCCGGATCGGGTGGACGTCACGGCCTGGCAGCTCGCGCCCCGCGACGAACTGCCCGGCCTGCGACAGCGCCGGCTCGACAGCTTCCTGACGTTCCTGGGTCCGGGCGGCTTCGCCACCCCTGACGACGTCGAGGCACTGGAGTCCTGCCAGCAGGGGTACGCCGGCGGCGGCGTCGAATGGAACGACATCTCACGCGGAATGGGGCGCGCACCGCTGGCCAACGACGAGGAACAAATGCGCGAGTTCTGGCGGCGTTGGCAACAGCAGATGGGCTGCGCGGCAGACCGGGCCGGTGCGCGATGAGTACCACCACGTCCGTGGACCCGCCGCACGCGATCGTGAGCCGCACCGAGGTCGAGGATTTCCTTTACGCCGAAGCGGCGCTCCTGGACTCCTGGTCACTGGACGACTGGTTCGAATTATTCGACCTTGACGCCAAGTACGAAGTGCCCTGCAACGACGCACCCGACGGCGACCCCGACACCGACCTGCTGCTCATCGACGATGACTGCACGCGCCTGCGGGCACGGGTCACGCGGCTCAACAGCCGCCGCGCCCACCGCGAATACCCGCACTCCCGCACCAACCACCAGATCTTCAACGTCCACGTGGCCGACCCGGACGAGGACGGCGAGATCGGCGTGACGGCGTCGTTCACGGTGTGGCGGTTCCGCGGCGGCAAGGCGAGTTACTACGTCGGGCACTATCGGTACCGACTTCGCCAGTCCCACAATGGGTTGCGGATAGCATTCAAGCGCGCCGAACTCGACATGACCGATCTGCGCGCCGTCTCGGACGTGGCGATCATCCTATGAGTGCGGCGCTCGCGGGCCGGACCGCTGTCGTGACCGGGGCATCGTCGGGAATCGGATTGGGTATCGCACGGCGGCTCACCGCCGACGGTGCCTGCGTCTTCGCCGCAACGCGGTGCAAGGAGGACCTGGAAACGGTCTTGGAGCAGGTCGGTGTCGCGGGTGGATTCTTCGGAGAGCTCCAGCAGGCCGGCGTGGCCGACGACCTGGTCACCAGTGCGATCGGCGGGTTGGGACATATCGACATCCTGGTGAACAACGCCGGCGGCGGCGTCATCGCACCGACGGTGGAACATACCGAGGAGACACTGCGTGCCACGGTCGACAACAACCTGTGGACCACGATCTACTGCGTGCGAGCCGCGCTGCCGCACATGGTATCTCGAGGCCACGGGCGAATCATCAACATCGGCGCCGACTCGGTGCGCACCGGGTTGATGGACCACGCGATGTACAACGCCGCCAAGGGCGGCGTGCATGCCATGATCACCGGGCTGGCGGTCGAGTACGCAAAGGACGGACTCACTGCGAACACCGTGGCGCCCAGCTATATCCGGACCCCCGAACTGACTGCACTCTTCGAATCCGGCAGCGCGCCAGCGCGTCTGCTCCAAGTCGTCGAGCAAGCCACCGCCAGCGTTCCGGTCGGCCGGCCGGGGACACCCGACGAAGTCGCCGCAGCCGTCGCCTTTCTCGCAGCCGAGGACAGCCGGTTCATCACCGGACAGACGATCTACGTCAACGGCGCCGCCAGCATGGGCTGAGCGCTCTCCCGCCAGAATAGGACATCACTTCATCCCTCACCGCGACCGGCAAGTAGGTACAGACGCACCATTGCCATTTCGGTCTGACCCGGTACGACCGTGTCGCTGACGCGCTCGTGTCCGCCGATTGACCACCCCAAGGCATAGGTCTAACGTCCGGGCGACACTGGTCACCACCGGCGTCCCGCGGATGGTGACCGCTGGCCGCATCGTCACGCAGCTCGCGCTACCCATGCACATGACCAGTGCGGTGTAGCACCGCTCGACACATTCTCAGAAGTAGCGCGGGAACAGCCCGTAGTCCGGGTCGCGCTTCTGCAGGAAGGCGTCGCGGCCCTCGACGGCCTCATCGGTCATGTACGCCAACCGCGTTGCCTCACCGGCGAA
>NZ_JAVRPS010000013.1:0-4455 GCF_032162105.1 Mycobacterium sp.
TTTCTGCGGCGTGCCCGCCAGCGAAGTGGTTGGCCAAGAGGAGCGCGTTCGTGTCCGCAGCGCGAGAAAGCACCTCGCGACGGGTCCGCCGTGCTTGTTGGGGATCCTCGCAGAAGCAGCTGTTCCAATGCGGCTCCACGATCTGTATCGGATTGTTCAATACGTCACCGATGAAAATTGCACGGTCAGAGCCGGACTCGAGAGTGACGATCGCGCTTCCCGGCGTGTGGCCTGGGGCGGCCATGAGGCTCAAGTTCTCGTCAATGGTGTGGCTGCCGCTCCACAACACGGCCTGCCCGGCATTGTGGATCGGCGCAATGCTGTCCTCGTATGCGTTTTGATTGACAAGCGCGCCAAGCGGTTTGGTGTCGTTGAGCGGATTCCAATAATCGAAGTCTTCGAGGGTGAACAGATAGGAGGCGTTGGGAAACGTGGGAACCCACTCGCGATTTTCCAACACCGTGTTCCAGCCGACGTGGTCGAAGTGAAGGTGGGTGCAGACAACGATATCCACGTCTTCGGGTTTCACTCCCGCGCGACCGAGGTCCTGGATATAGGGAGTATCGAGGTGTGACGACAGCGGAAAGTAGGGGCGTTCCTTGCCGTTTCCGGATGCTGTATCGATCAGGATGTTCTTGCCGGCACTGCGGACCAAATACGATGCCGAACAGGTAACGACCTCGTTCGACTCCCGGTTCCAGAACCTAGGTGCCAGCCACGAACTGTGTCGCTCCCAGACCTCGCGGCCGCCTTCAGGGGCGAGTTGGGCAGTTATCGGGGCGCAGCCTTCCCATTCCGTGATGCGCGTGACTGTCACGTCACCCAGGGTGATCGATTCCATCAGTCTCCCTCGATCTGTTGTCTCCAGTAAGGCGTCCGCAACGGTTTGGTCCGCCCGCTCAATTGGCGACGGCGCAACCGCGGCATTTCGCTTAGCGACCAGACCCGAGGAGTCGGCCTCGTGCCGAAGCCTGTCGCGTCTTTTTCGGCATCGAGCAAGACTATCAGACAGTTCTGTCTAATTCCACCGTTGGCTCGCTGATGAGGCTGCAGCGCAACGGTTCTGGTCGCCAAGCACAGCTTGCACATCGAGCCAGGCCGATTTCTACCACCAGCACACTGCGCGACCGGCCGATCATCACCGAGACGCGCGGCCCGGCATCGATGTCCCATTCTCTTCGGGCCATGTTGTCTGATCCTGGGGACCACATGCGGCTCGGGCGGAGCCAATTGCGTTGGGACATTTCGTCCAGGAAGTCAGTGCATGCCAGCGCATCCACTGCTGGGTTACTTGCCATCGTCCCGAAGCCGGCACGCGCAAGTGACAGGTTGACCCGAACGAACGTGGCGTTATTGGTACCACTCTGCGACCAGTGAAAGGACGTCGGTCGGTACTAGCGTTGGAACCGCACACCTGTCAGCGGACGCGTGGCAGCGAAGAGTGCGGTGACTGGCCCGTGCGTGATCATCGCGCTCCCTACGCCACTGCCAGCACCGACCTCGGCAACCAAAGGAGCCGCCGATGACCTCACCCACCAGACCTCACCCGGTCGTCGTCATCCGCCCAACCGGGATCCACTCCACCGCCTCGCGGCCGTCACAAATGCAGTTCCGCAAGCGATGCCCTCGATACGCCTCGCCATCTTGGCCTTCTCCACGCTTGTATGGAGGTGCGATGTGCATGAAGCGGTAGCGGATCCAGCCGTGGTTCGTGAGAATCAGCTCGAGTGGGCCTCGGACGTGTTTCCAACGGTCCGTGTGCAGCGCGCCTGTTTCGACGAGGTCGTGACAAAGTCAGGAATTCCCGAAGCTGGGTTGGGCGACGGGGACGGCGACGACCTGATCCGGGCCTACCTGCAGTCCCGGTTCGCCAGTATCCAGGATCGGATGCTGCGCGAGCTGTCAGGCTTTCCCTCTGCCCGGCAACGCATTATCGGCGTCTTTGAAATCCTGGGCCTGTCGTTTGCCGAGCCAGCCTTTGAGCGTGACATAGAGGAGTCAACCCTGGCCACCGAAGCCAGCCTGCCCGAGGCGCTGGTCGAGGGAGTGAGGACGAAATATCACAACTGGATTCACACCCTGTTCTGCGATCTGGCTCACGCCGCGCAGGTCACTCATCCAGAGGAACTCACCGAGCAGCTTGTCATGATCTACCGCGGCACCTGCGTCACAGCCTGGATGGACCGACGGCCCGACATCGCCGCGACGGCATCTTCGCTGGCGCGCACGGTGATGGCCGCCGCGACGGACCCGTCCGCGAACTAGAACGGTCAGTCGAGCTGAATACTCTGCCTCGAATCAGAGCCACGGGTGGTGAAGCTGCTCAGGTCGCAGGCCAAGGATACGACCGCGTCAGCTAGGCGGCCTAGCGGTCAACGTTGCACCTCAGGGAATATCGACCGATTGGCTTGTGTCTTTAGTCTGGTCGGTCTAAATTTTGACTGGGCTGTCCGATCAAACAGATCGGTACAAAGACATGAGGAGCGGACATGACAAGCCCCACCGTGGTTCGGGATCTGGAAGGCAAGGTCGCGCTGGTCACCGGCGCGACATCGGGTATCGGTAGGGCCGCTGCGGTGCAGCTGGCCGCACAGGGGGCCACGGTGATCGTGCACGGCCGCGATGCCAGCCGGGGCGCTGAGGTGGTCGCCGAAATCGAAAAGGATGGTGGTTCAGCTCGTTTCGTCGGCGCCGACCTGGGAGTGCCAGCAGAGGCCTTGCGATTGGCCCAGGAGGTCGGCGACGTCGACATCCTCGTCAACAATGCAGGGTTCGCGTGGTTCGGCCCGTCGGAAGGGCTGCCCGTCAACACGCTGGATCAGCTGTTCGTCGCCAACGTGGAGGCCCCATACCTGCTGGTGTCGGTGCTGGCCCCGAAGATGGTGGCCCGGGGCGATGGCGTGATCATCAACCTGGCCAGCAGGGCCGGCATCGTCGGTAAGCCCGACAGTGCCGCCTACGGCGCCACCAAAGCCGCACTGGCCTCCTTGGCCCGCTCATGGGCCGCCGAATACGGACCCGCCGGCATCAGGGTCAACGCCATCTCACCGGGACCCGTCTACACCAACGCGGCCCCACGGGAGCTGTTCGATTCCATGGCCGAGACCACTCTGCTCGGTCGGGTTGCCGAGCCGCAGGAGATCGCCGACGTGATCGGATTCCTGGCTTCCCACCGCGCGTCCTACAACACCGGTACCAACGTGGCCGTCGACGCCGGTCGCCCCGCCGCCGCAAACAAGCAACGAACCGAATTGGCATCATGAGCATCTCGATAATGGCGGTCAGCTTCGACGCCCGCGACGCCGCCCAACTCGCACAGTTCTGGGCCCAGGTCCTGCACCGCACCGTCAATGATGGCGCCACCGAGGACTCCGCGTCGATCCCGGCAGACACCGACGGCCAACAGGGACCCCTCCTGTTGTTTCACAAGGTGGCCGAGGACAAGACCGTCAAGAACCGCGTGCACTTCGATCTGCGGTCCAACGACGTCGTCACCGACGCCGAGCGACTGACGAACCTGGGCGCCAAGCAGATCCGCTCACTGGCCGAGAACGACAACCGGTGGATCGGCTTCATCGACCCCGACGGCAACGAGTTCGATCTCGTGGCCAGCTGACCGCTGCCGCTGCCCGCACGAGGAAGGGATGCACCATGAGCAACCTCGCTACGTCCGCTACTGCTGAAACATCCGTCAAGCAGCGCCAGATCCTGCTTGTTGGACCATACGGCGTCCTTGGTACTGGCGTTATCGACGCCGTCGCCGAGAACCCGCAGTGGACGGTCACCACAGCCGCGCGTCGACCCGCACCGGCCTATCGAGCGCAGTCCGCACCCCCTCACATCAGCGTCGATCTGATGGACCGCGAGGGCACGAAGAGCGCCTTTTCGTCTCTCTATGAGGTGACCGATCTGGTCTTCGCCGCCTACGCCGAGAAACCCACGATGGCCGAAACCGTCGAGCCAAATGCCAGCATGTTGAGAAATGCGCTCGACGCCCTCGCAGCGGGCAACGTGCACATTCAACGTGTCGTACTCGCCGGCGGCGCCAAGTCCTACGGCTTCAGTCTCGGCGCCTTCAACGCTCCAGCGAAGGAGACAGACCCACGTCTCATTGCGCCGATCCACTATCACCAGCAGGAAGACATTCTGGCTGACTGGGCCGCTGAGACTGGGGCTAGTTGGACGGTTTTGCGTCCCCATCTGGTCATGGGACCAAGCCTGAACTCGCCAATGAACTTGGTTACCAGTCTCGCGACGTACGCTGCGATGACTCGCGAACTCGGGCTGCCCTTACGCTTTCCTGGCACCAAGGAGGGATGGAACACTCTCCAGGAGACAACTGACGCAGAATTGTTCGGCCGGGCGACCTTGTGGGCTCTAGGTGAAGACAAAGCACGCAATGAAATCTTCAACATATCGAACGGAGATGTCTATCGCTAGTCTTTTCCAATGCAA
>NZ_JAVRPS010000014.1:0-11565 GCF_032162105.1 Mycobacterium sp.
ACCACCAGCGCGCGGCGCCTTGCCCGGCCGAGCACCAGTGCGGCACTCAGTCCGGCGGCACCGCCTCCGACCACCACGCAGTCCCATTCGAGGTCCACGACCCCACCTTGCCCGCGGCGGGCGACGCATGCCAAGCTGATTTGCCATGCAGGCAAATCGGGTCACCGCCGACGACGTCGACCTTCGGGTGCGGCGCCGGCTTCGGGAGCTGCGCACACAGCTCGGCCTGACCCTCGAGGAGGTCGCCACTCGCGCCGACATCGACGTGTCGACGTTGAGCAGGCTCGAATCCGGCAAGCGTCGCCTCGCCCTGGATCATCTGCCGCGACTGGCCACGGCGCTGTCGGTGAGCGCCGACGAACTGCTCCGTGCGCCGGAGGCCGACGACCCCCGCGTGCGGGGCAGTTCTCACACCAGCCACGGTGTCACGTACTGGCCGCTGACCCGCAGTGGTCCGGCGGGTGGCTTGCACGCCTTCAAGATTCGGGTCAGCGCCCGCCGCCGCACCCCACCGGATCCGCTACCCGTGCACGACGGTCAGGATTGGATGTACGTGCTGTCCGGACGGATGCGGTTGATCCTGGGCGAGCGGGACTTCACGATCAAACCCGGTGAGGCCGTGGAATTCTCAACGTGGACACCGCATTGGTTCGGCGCCGCCGACGGTCCCGTGGAGGCCATCGCGCTGTTCGGTCCGCACGGTGAGCGGCTGCACGTGCAGAAGTGATTACAGGTAAGCGGTCTGGTTGACCAGTCGCACCGATGATGCACCGTCCGGGTAGAACTCGGCGATGGACAGCGAGGCCAGGTCGAGGTGCAGGCGGTACAGGATGCCCTCCCCCGCATCGAGCGCCAGTCGCAGAATCGTCTTGATCGGCGTCACGTGCGACACCACCAATACGGTCGCGTCGCCGTACTCGGCGATGATCCGGTTGCGCGCGCGGCGAACCCGGTGTGCCACCGCGTCGAAGCTCTCACCGTCGGGCGGCGACTGGGAGGTGTCGTGCAGCCAGCGGGTGTGCAGTTCGGGGTCGCGTGCGGCGGCCTCGCCGAATGTCAGACCCTCCCACGACCCGAAGTCGGTCTCGATCAGATCGTCGTCGACGGTGACGTCGAGGCCAAGCCCCTTGGCCGCGGTCGTCGCGGTGTCGTAGGCCCGCTGCAACGGCGAACTGATCACCGCCGAAATGCCGTCGCGCTGAGTCAGATACCTGGCCGCGGCGTCGGCCTGGCTGCGGCCGAGTTCGGTGAGCGGCGGGTTGCCCCGGCCCGAGTAACGGCGCTCGACGGACAGCTCGGTCTGTCCGTGGCGCAGCAGCAGCAGCCGTGTTGGTGCCCCGCGCGCGCCGGTCCAGCCCGGCGGAGAGGACGGTGCGGCAACGGGTTTGAGCGTCTCGGCTGGCTCCGGTACCGCGGTGGGATCCGCTGCGGCGTCCATCGCCTCGTTGGCCAGCCGGTCGGCGTGCGAGTTCTTGGCGCGCGGAATCCACGCGTAGGTGACGCGGTCGAACCGGGCCGCCAATTCCTTGGCGCGTTGGTTCAGCGGGATCAGGTCGGGGTGTTTGACCCGCCACCGGCCGACCATCTGCTCGACCACCAGCTTGGAGTCCATCGAGACCGCCACCTCGGTGGCGCCTACGCCCGCGGCCGCCTCCAGGCCGGCGACGAGACCGCGGTACTCGGCAACGTTGTTGGTGGCCCGGCCGATCGATTCCTTGCTCTCCGCCAGCACCGTCTCGTGGTCGGCCGAGAACACCACCGCGCCATAACCCGCGGGCCCGGGATTGCCCCGCGAGCCGCCGTCGGCCTCGACCAGCACCTTCACTTCGCGGAATCCTCGAGCCGCAGCAGGATCGCCCCGCATTCCGTGCAACGCAGCACCTCGTCGGCGGGCGCTGCGGCGATCCGCTGCATCTCGCCGCGGTCGATCTCGATCCGGCAGGCGCCGCACCGGCGGCCCTGAAGCACACCCGCTCCCGGCCCGCCGTGGCCGCGCTGGCGTTCGTAGAGCGCGACCAGATCGGCGTCGAGCGAGGCGGTCACCTCACTGCGGCGGCTCGCGAGCTGATGCCGGGATGCGTCGATCGTCACCAGCGCCGCGTCGCGTGCGGCGCGGGCAGTCGAGAGCTCGTCGTCCAGTTCGTCGATCCTTCCCAGCTGCCCGGCCTGGTCGTTCTGCAGCTCCTCGCGGCGTTCCATCACCTCGAGCAGGGAGTCCTCCAGGCTCGATTGGCGACGCTGCAGGGTCTCCAGCTCGTGCTGCAACTCCGCGAGTTGCTTGGGGTTGACGCCACCGGAGTCGAGCATCGAGCGGTCCCGGTCCTCGCGCTGGCGGACGGCGTCGATCTCGCCCTCGAACTTGGTCACCTCGGCTTCGAGGTCCTCCACGGCGAGGTTCACCGCCGCCAGCCCGTCGTTCGCGCCGCGGTGTTCCGACTCGACTGCGTCGAGCTTCTGCTGCTCGGCGAGGTTCTTGGCCCGGTGTTCCAGGCGACCGATCTCGGCGTCGATCTCGGTCAGCTCGATCAACGAACGTTGTTGCGCGACTTCTGCCTTCATACTTCTCTCTCGACGTTCCATGGATCGGTGCGGACGGAACTGACCCGCACCGGAAGTGCTTCACCGAAGTGGCCGGTCAGCACTGCGGCGGCCTGCGCGCACCACGGGTACTCGCTGGCCCAATGCGCGACGTCGACCAGGGCGACGTCGGACCTGCGCCGGTGTTCATCGGCCGGATGGTGACGCAGGTCGGCGGTCAGGTAGGCCTGCACCCCGGCGGTCGCCACGACGTCGAGCAACGAATCACCCGCACCGCCACATACTGCCACCCGCGACACCAGCCCATCGGGGTCACCGGCTGCCCGCACGCCCCAGGAGGTCGCCGGGAGCCGTGCGGCGACCCGGGTGACGAAGGCCGACAACGGTTCCGGCTCCGGCAGTGTGCAGACCCGGCCGATTCCGGCATCGGTGGGCAACGGCGCGAGCTCGAACACGTCGAACGCGGGCTCCTCGTAGGGGTGTGCGGCGCGCATCGCGGCCAGGACCGCGGCGCGCGACCTCGCCGGCGCGATGGCTTCGATGCGTTCCTCGGCCACCAGCTCGATCGAGCCCACACTGCCGATGGCCGGGGACGCACCGTCGTGCGGGAGGAACTGGCCCGTGCCCGAGACGGTCCAACTGCAGTGCGAGTAGTCCCCGATGTGGCCTGCACCGGCGCCGAAGACGGCGGCGCGCACATCGTCGGCGTTCTCGGCGGGAACGAAGATTACCCACTTGTCGAGTCGGCTCGACTCGGCGGCGGGCGCGAGCACGCCATCGACGGTCAAGCCGAGGGCCGCGGCCAGCGCGTCGGACACCCCAGGGGAGGCCGCGTCGGCGTTGGTGTGGGCGGTGAACAGCGCGCTGCCGCGGCGGATCAGCCCGTGCAGCAGGGCCCCCTTCGCCGTGTCCGCCGCCACCGTGTCGACGCCGCGAAGCAGCAGCGGATGGTGCGCCAGCAGCAATGCTCGGTCCCCCACCTCGGAGAGCACCTCGGCGGTGGCGTCGACGGCGACCGTCACCGACTCGATGGGCTCCGACGGGTCGCCGCAGACCAGGCCGACGGAATCCCAGTCATGGGCGAGCCGTGGCGGGTAGGCGCCGTCGAGCACCTCGATGACGTCGCTGAGCCGCACGCTCACCGGATCGCCTCATCGATGGCCTCGAGCAGGACCGGCCATTCCTGCCGCACCGCGGCACGCAGGTACTGCCCGTCGAGGCCGACGAAGGTGTCACACCGACGCACGGCAATACCCTTGGTGTCCAGATGCTTTCGGACCAGGTCGGCGTCGGGGACGCGGAACAGGAGATAGGGCGCACGGCCGTCGACCACGTCGACGCCGGCCGCGCGGAAGCCGGCCACCATGTCGGCGCGCAGCGCGGCCAGCCTTCGGGCGCCCGCGTCGGCCGTGGCGACGGCCTCCGGTGTGGTGCACGCCGCGATCGCCTCCAGTTGCAGCGTGCCAAGCGGCCAGTGCGGCCGCGTCGCCGTCATCCTGGACAGCACGTCCGGTGCACCGAGTGCGTAGCCGACCCGTAGCCCGGCCAGCGACCATGTCTTGGTGAGGCTGCGCAGCACGATCACGTCCGGCGGCGCGTCGGCGGCCAGGGTCTCGGGCTCACCGGGGACGGCATCGGCGAACGCCTCGTCGACCACCAGGGTCCGGCCGGGCCTGCGCAGCGCGAGGATCTGCTCCCTGGTGTGCAGCACCGACGTCGGGTTGGTCGGATTGCCGAGCAAGACGAGGTCGGCATCCTCGGGCACCTCGGCGCCGTCGAGTACGAACGGCGGCTCGAGCACGACGTGGCACGTCGGGACACCCGCGGCGTCCAGCACGGCCTCCGGTTCGGTGAACGACGGCGCGAGCAGAGCCACCAGCCGCGGCCGCAGGTTCGCCAGCAGGGCAAAGCCCTCGGCACCACCGGCCAGCAGTGCCACCTCGTCGGGACGGCGGCCGTGCCGGTCGGCAACGGCCTGCGTGGCGCGGCGCGCGTCGTCCGCACTCGGGTAGCGGGCCAGGTCGCGTAACCGCGAGGTCAACTTCTCGACCAGCCATGACGGTGGCTCACCCTGGCGCACGTTGACGGCGAAGTCCAGCATGCCGGGACCTGCGGCCTGATCGCCGTGATAGCGCGCTCCTGCCCTTGCCACATCACGACACTAGTGCGCGTACGTCCGGGCCAGGCACGGGGACGACCCAGCACATCGGCGACAATGGAGGGGTGAACGCCCAGTTGGTGATCTTCGACCTCGACGGCACGTTGACCGATTCCGCCAAGGGCATCGTGTCGAGCTTCCGTCACGCACTGGGCGAGATCGGCGCCGATGTCCCGGACGGTGACCTCGCGGGCCGCGTCGTGGGGCCGCCGATGCACCTCACGCTCAAGGCGATGGGCCTCGGCGATCGGGCCGACGAGGCGATCGCGGCCTACCGCGCCGACTACACCACCCGCGGATGGTCGATGAACAGCGTCTTCGACGGCATTCCGGTGCTGCTGGCCGACCTGCGCGCCGCGGGTGTGCGCCTTGCGGTGGCCACGTCGAAGGCCGAACCGACTGCCAAACGGATCATCGAGCACTTCGGGCTGGACGGCCACTTCGAGGTGGTCGCGGGGGCGAGCGTCGACGGCACCCGGTCGTCGAAGGCCGACGTGGTTGGCCATGCGCTGGCCCAGCTGGGGCCGCTGCCCGAACGAGTGCTCATGGTGGGCGACCGCAGGCACGACGTCGAGGGCGCCGCGGCGCACGGCATCGACACCGTGGTGGTCGAATGGGGTTACGGCGCTGGAGATTTCGACGACTCCGAAGCGGCGGCAGGCTACCGGCACGTGTCGTCCGTCGCCGACCTTCGCGAGGTGCTCGGTGTCTAACCAGCTGCACGTGACGTTCATCTGCTCGGGCAACATCTGCCGGTCCCCGATGGCGGAGAAGATGTTCGCCCACCAGATCGACGAGCGCGGCCTGGCCGGCGTGGTGCGGGTGACCAGCGCGGGTACCGGCGGGTGGCACGCCGGTGACGGGGCGGACGAACGGGCCGGGCACGTGCTGCACGAACACGGCTATCCGTCCTTCCACGAAGCCGCACGAGTCGGCGAGGAGCACCTGTCCGCCGACCTGGTCATCGCGATGGGGCGCAACCACGTGCGGATGCTGCGGGACCTGGGCGTGCCTGCCGAACGGCTCCGCATGCTGCGCTCCTTCGACCCGCGTTCCGGGGCACATCCGCACGACGTCGAGGATCCGTACTACGGGACGAGGGACGACTTCGAGGACGTGTTCACCGTCATCGCGGCCTCACTGCCGGGACTGCACGACTGGGTGGACGAGCGGCTCGCCGACCGGGGAATGGCCGTCTGATGAGGTGGGCATTCCTGCTCCGGCCGCAGTGGCTGGCGTTGTACGTGGTGGTGATCGCCTTCGCCTACCTGTGCTTCACCGTGTTGGCGCCGTGGCAGCTCGGCAAGAACACCAAGACCTCACGGGAGAACAGCCAGATCTCGTATTCGCTGTCCGCCGACCCGGTGCCGGTGGCCGAGTTCCTGCCCCACCAGGATTCGGCGGCCCCCGACGCGGCGTGGCGGCGCGTGACCGCGACCGGCAGGTATCACCCGGACGCCCAGGTGCTGGCCCGGCTTCGGGTGGTCGACAGCGAGCAGGCGTTCGAGGTGCTGGTTCCCTTCACCGTCGACGGCGGGCCGACCGTGCTGGTGGACCGCGGCTACGTGCGGCCGGTCCCCGGCTCGAACGCGCCCGAGATGGCCCCGCTACCGCAGGGACCGGTGACGATCACCGCGCGGCTGCGCGATTCAGAACCCGTGGTCGAAGGCAAGGAACCGTTCCGCCAGAACGGCGCGCAGCAGGTGTACTCCGTCAACACCGCGCAGATCGCCGCGCTGACCGGGATGCCGCTGGCGGGCTCATACCTGCAACTCGTCGGCGACCAGCCCGGCGGCCTCGGCGAAATCCCGTTGCCCCACCTGGACGCGGGCCCCTTCCTGTCCTACGGCATCCAGTGGATCGTGTTCGGCATCGTCGCACCGATCGGGGTGGGCTACTTCGTCCTCGCCGAGGTGCGGCAACGCCGACGGGAGAAGGCCGCAACGGCAGCTCAACGCCCGGCCGGGACCCCGCTCACCCCCGACGAGAAGCTCGCCGACCGGTACGGCAGGCGGCGCTGACGCCGACCGTGCACACCGCAGCGAGCGTCTGCACCGCCCGCGACAGCCGCACCGAGGCGCGCAGATCGGCCGGTTCCGGGAGCCGACCGTCGCCGAGCGTCGGCCGGATCTCGAGTCGGTGCGCATACTGCGTTGGCCCGCCCAACCGGACCCCCAGCGCTCCGGCGAAGGCGGCCTCCGCCACCCCGGCGTTGGGGCTGGGGTGCCTGGCCGCGTCGTGGTGCCATGCCGCCAGTGCCCGCCGCGGCGAGCCGCCCACGACCGGTGCACATGCCGCCACCAGCAGACCCGTCGCCCGGGCCGGCAGGTAGTTCATTGCGTCGTCCAATCGTGCTGCGGCCCAACCAAACCGGGCGTAGCGCGGCGACCGGTGACCGATCATCGCGTCAAGCGTGTTGACACCCCGGTAGACGAGCAGCCCCGGCACCCCGCCGACCGCCCCCCAGCACAGCGGCGCGATGGCGGCATCGGAGGTGTTCTCCGCCACCGACTCCAGGGCAGCGCGGGTGAGACCCGCGGCGTCCAGCGCCGCGGGGTCGCGCCCACACAGCGACGGCAGCAACACGCGTGCGCCCTCGACGTCATCGCCGTCCACCATCCGGGCCATGTCGGCGCCCGTGCGGGCCAGCGACGTACCGCCGAGCGCGACGAACGTCGCCGCCGCGGTGACGACCGCGGTCCATCCCGCGCCCCGTCGCGCCGCCGCGCGGTCCGCGGTGATTCCGAATGCCGCCAGAACGCCGATCAGTACGCCGGTGTGCACGGCACCCGCCGCACGATGGTCGGAGTAGGTGAGCCTTTCGAGGGCGGCCGCGCCACGGCCGAACACCGCAACCGGATGACCGCGGCGCGGGTCGCCCAGCAGCAGGTCGGCCACGTACCCCAGCGCGAGACCTGCCGCCCGGCCGCGACATGTCGGCGCAAACACTCCGGCAGCGTCTCACGAGGTGGTGTACTCGACCCCATGAGGCTGGGGCCCCCGCGGCGTCCTACCCGCGTCGTCGATCTGCTGAATCCGGCGGCGGTGCTGTTGCCCGCGGCGAACGTGATCATGCAGCTCGCGGCGCCTGCAGTGGGCTACGGGGTGGTGGAGAGCCCGGTGCACAGCGGCAACGTGTACGCGCATCCGTTCAAGCGCGCTCGCACCACCGGCACCTACCTCGCGGCGGCGACACTGGGCACCGACGACGACCGGGCGTTGATCCGCGCTGAGGTCGACAGGGTGCACGCGCTGGTGCGGTCGAACGGGTCGAGTCCGGTGTCCTACAACGCCTTCGACCCCAAACTTCAGCTGTGGGTGGCGGCGTGCCTCTACCGCTACTACGTCGACATGCATGAGTCCCTGTACGGACCCCTGGACGACGACTCCGCCGACGCGGTCTATCTCGACGCCCGCAAGCTCGGCACCACACTGCAGGTGCGCGAGGCCATGTGGCCGGCCGATCGTGCCGCGTTCGACGAGTTCTGGAAGCGCTCACTGGATCGGCTGCGGATCGACCCGCCGGTCCGCGAGCACCTTCACGGGGTCGCGGAGATGGCGTTTCTGCCTGCGCCGCTTCGGCTTCTGGCCGGGCCGTTCAATCTGTTCGCGACGACGGGCTTCCTGCCTGCCGAATTCCGGGAACACATGGGGCTGTCGTGGACGGCGGCCCAGCAGCGCCGCTTCGACTGGCTGCTGAACGGTCTGCGCGTCGCCGACCGGGTGATCCCCCGCGAGCTGTGGGTCTTCGGTTACCGGCTCTACCTCTGGGACATGCGGTCCCGCGCGCGCCGCGGCAGGCGGGTCGTCTGACCCGCCTTCCCGGCACCGCTGCGGGGACGGTATTGAACGCCGGACCTAGTCACGGTGAACCAAGCCGTGGACCGGTACGTATGGAGGTAGTGTCAGCTGATCAACCGGTGAGGAACCCCATGACGAGCGTTTCAGCACTGAACCATGTCGCTGTCACTGTCCGCGACGTGGACGTCAGCGGACCCTGGTACCGCGCATTGATCGGCGTCGACCCGGTGCTCGACGAACACACCTCGGCCGGTTTCCGTCATCTCGTTTGGGCGCTCGACAACGGCACCCTGTTCGGCATCCATCAGCACGACCGCGCAGCCGATGACGAACCGTTCACGGAGTTCAGGCTGGGGCTGGACCACGTCGGCTTTGGCTGCGAGAGTCGCGCCGAACTGCAGGAGTGGCAAGCCCGCCTCGACGAACTCGGCATCGCGCACGGCGGCATCGTCGACGACCACTACGGCTCGGGGCTGAGCTTCCGCGACCCCGACGGCATCGCCTTGGAGTTCTTCGCCCCGCCTGCTTAGTTCGGGTTCTCCAGGACGATCGCGACACCCTGTCCCGATCCGATGCAGACGCCGATCACTCCGTACCGGGCGTTGCGCTCGCTCAGCTCGGTGGCCAGCGTCAGGACGTACCGGGTCCCGGTCGCGCCGAACGGATGGCCGATGGCCACGGCCCCGCCGTTGGGCGTCAGCTTGTCGTCGGGAACGACGAATCCGCCCAACTGGTTTGGCAGTTCGCGAAGCACACCCAGCGCCTGGGCGCTGAAGGCTTCGTGCACTTCCCACACGTCGATCTGCTCGGGCGTCAGGCCGGCGCGGCTGATCGCGAGCGGGATCGCCCAGGCGGGCGCCAACCCCATGAACAGCGGGTCGATCCCGTAGACCGCCGAGGACAACACACGGGCGAGTGGTTCGATCCCGAGTTCGGCTGCCTTCTCCCCCGACGCCAGCACGATCGCGCTTGCGCCGTCGGTCAACGGCGTGGAATTGGCGGCGGTCATCTGCGTGGTGCCTGGTTGAGCGGGGAGCTTCGCCAACGATTCGGCCGTGGTGTCGTCGCGGATGAACTCGTCGTGCTCGAACAACCGCTCGGGAGTCTTGCGGGTCGCCGGGATCGTGACCGGCATGATCTCCTTGGCAAGCCGGCCGGAGTCGCGGGCAGCCTTGGCGTGTTGTTGCGACCGCAATGCGAATGCGTCGATCTCCTCACGCGTCAACCCGTACCGATCGGCGACGTTCTGGGCCGTTTCGATCATCCCGATGTAGGCGTTGCGGGCCAGCAGTGCCGGGTTCGGCGGACCTCCCGCACCCGCCCACATCGTGTCCAACATGAAGACGGGCCCGCGCGGGCTGAACGGTGCGTCCCCCTTGATGAGCGCCCAGCCCGAACGGGACATCGATTCGACCCCGCAGGCGATGCCTACGCCCAGATCGCCTGCCTTGATGGCGTGACTGACGTTGATGGTGGCGCTCAGCGACGAACCGCAGAACCTGTTGATCGTCGCTCCAGCGACGCTGTCCGGGAACCCGGCGGCCAGTGCGGCCCACCGGCCGACGTCGCCCATCCCCTCGTGCGCCGGGTTCACGCAGCCCGCCACGATGTCCTCGATGGGCTCCAAGTCGATGCCCACCCGCTGGCAGGCGCCCTTCATCGTCATCCCGAGCAGGTCGTCGGTGCGGATGTGGGACAGCGAGCTGCCGTAGCGCGCGAACGGGGTTCGGACGCCCCCGAGAATGAATGCGTCGGTCATGGTGTCATTCCTACCCGGACCGACGACGTGTAAGTGGGCGCGGACGATATCGAACCGCCGACCGCTGGTGTGTAAGAGCGAGCATGCCCGTCCAGCGCGTGTGACGGTGTGCCGTAGCGTCCCGAAATGGCCAGGTCAGGCTAGCCAAAATCGACATCAGGCCGAGTAGCGCACCGAGTTGTAGTCGAGCATCAGGATCTCTGAGGCGCGCCAGCCGGTGAGCGCTTGCAGCAGCCTGAGAAGCGCACCGCGGTGAACAACGTTCCCGGCATCATCGGCGTGGCCGAGCCGATCACGGTTCCAATCTGGTAGCTGTTCGGCGATGACCGAATTATCAGAGGCGTGGTGGCGCAGAGCTTCCCGGCGTTACTCTTTGCCGATGATCGCGGGTGAGAAAGCACCTGACTTCACTCTGTTTGACCATACCGGCTGGCCTCGCAGACTGTCCGCGCTCCTTTCCGACGGGCCGGTTGTGCTGTTCTTCTTCCCAATTGCGTCCTCACCGATCTGTACAGCCCAGGCTTGTCATTTTCGGGACCTGAGCAGCGAATTCGCGACGGTGGGCGCCCAGCGGGTGGGCATCAGCACCGATACCGTCGACAAGCAGGCCCACTTCGCCCAACAGCGCTCGTTCGACTATCCG
The DNA here is from genome assembly GCF_032162105.1 of Mycobacterium sp. GTDB lineage: Bacteria > Actinomycetota > Actinomycetes > Mycobacteriales > Mycobacteriaceae > Mycobacterium. Next base: position 10,900 of record NZ_JAVRPS010000014.1, read on the forward strand.
CTGCTCTCCGACGCGGACGGCGTGGTGTCCGAGATGTTCGGGGTGCGCCGAGGCAGGCTCGCCAAGCTGCATAGATCCGTCGTGGCGCGTGAGGCGGCCAGGCGTAACCGGCACACTCGGCGCCGTGGACTGCTGGCTCGGCTGCTGCCGGTCAGACGGAGCACATTCGTCATCGACACCGATCGCACCGTCCTCAAGGTCGTCTCCAGCGAGTTGCGCGCATCGGTGCACGCCGACCAGACCTTGTGGTTCTTGCAGAACCGCAGAGTGCCGCATGGTTCGCCACATGTTCGGCAGAAGCACACCGACGCGCACCAGCAGTCGGAGGGCAAGGACAGATCGACGGGCGACTGGTTCACAGAACCGGAAACCGCGGACGTGCCGAGCCTGGTCCGGCCATACACGCTGACGGCAGGCCGTACCTACTCAGGTGTCGAACTGGCACTCGAGGCTCCGGTCGAAGCGCTCAACACCACAGCGAAGCCGCCGCGGTGGCCGAGAAATGATGTACGGGAACAGATCCTGACGTTGTGCGTGCACAGCCTCTCGGTCGCAGAGATCGCCGCTCGTCTGTCCTTGCCGCTCGGTGTGACGCGGGTCCTGGTCGGCGACCTGGTGAAACAGGGTTATTTGCGGGTGCACGCCACCCTCGATGACTCGATGACA
>NZ_JAVRPS010000015.1:0-6532 GCF_032162105.1 Mycobacterium sp.
CGGTCAGGTCTACATGCCGTGGATCAACGGCATGCTGATGGTGGCGGTCCTGATCCTCGTGTTCGCCTTCCGCAGCTCGGCGGCACTGGCTTATGCCTACGGGATGGCGGTGACCGGAACGATCACCATCACGACGGTGCTGTTCCTCTACATCGCCCACATGAGATGGCGGGTTCCGCTGTGGCTCATCGTCATTGGCGGCGGCGCGCTGTTGGGTTTCGATCTGCTGTTCGTGGCGGCGAACCTGACCAAGCTCATCCACGGCGCGTGGCTGCCGCTGCTGATCGCCATTGCAACGTTCACGGTCATGATCACCTGGCAACGCGGCAGCACGATCGTCACCCGCAAGCGTGAGATCGCAGAGGGACCACTGCAGGCGTTCGTCGATCAACTATCAAGACGCCGCGGGCTACTGCGGGTCCCTGGCACGGCGGTCTTTCTCAACCGCGGCAACAAGACCGCGCCGTTGGCTCTGCGCGCAAACGTCGAGCACAACGACGTCCTCCACGAGCACGTGGTGATCGTGACGATCAATACGTTGCCGATTCCGCGGGTCGGTGACTCCGAGCGCATCGAGATCGATCCACTCGGCCACACTCACGACGGAATCATCCACGTGACCGTACGTTTCGGGTACATGGAAACGCCTGACGTCCGCGACGCGTTGCGTCTGCTCGAGCCGACGAAGACCGAGGGATCGATCGCGATCGATGACGCTTCGTATTTCTTGTCGAAGATCGAACTGACGAGGGGCGACGCTCCGACCATGCCCGCTTGGCGTACGAATCTCTTCATCGCCACGTCCAAGCTGAGCGCCGACGCCGCCGAGTCCTTCGGCCTGCCCCGAGACCGGACCCTGATCGTCGGGTCGCGGATCGAGGTTTGACGGTGTCATTGCGGACAACCTGCGCTGCTGATCGCTGTCCACAATCACAACGACATCGTCATCTGCTCGCGCAACGATGGAATTGCCTGGCGCAGAGGTGAATCGGGCACTCGGCACCGGTTTCTACTGACTACTTGGAGTGAAGCACATGGGTCACCTGTTCCTGCTCGACCTCAGCGACAACCGCGTCGTCTCGCTCAATTCGGACGGCTCCGACCGCAAGGTCATCGCCACCGGATGTAGATACCCCGACGGCATCGCGGTCGATGTCGCAGCGGGACAAATCTATTGGACCAATATGGGGAACCCCAAGGCGAACGACGGCTCCGTCGAGCGAGCCGATCTCGACGGGCTGAATCGAATGGCGATCGTGCCCCAGGGCGGCACGTTCACTCCCAAGCAGATCCAGCTCGAGGCGAAGAGCCGAAAGCTGTACTGGTGCGACCGCGAGGGCATGCGCGTGATGCGCGCCGACCTCGATGGTTCGAACGTCGAGACGCTCGTGGACGCGAGTCAGGGCGACCCGCGACCGGGTCCGGACGCCACGAAGTGGTGCGTGGGCGTGGCCATCGATGTCGATGGCGGCAAGGTCTACTGGACGCAAAAGGGCCCCGACAACGCAGGCAAGGGCCGCATCCTCCGCGCTGGCATCGACGTCCCCCCAGGACAGACGGCGTCCAACCGAGCGGACATCGAAGTTCTCTACGACGGGCTTCCCGAGCCGATCGATCTGGATCTCGATCTCAAGAATCGCGTCCTGTATTGGACCGATCGGGGCGACCCACCGCGCGGCAACACGGTCAATCGCGCGCCGATGGATTCGGGTTCGTTGGACCGCCCCGCCCCTGAAATCGTGCTCACGCACTTGATGGAAGGAATCGGCATCGCCCTGGATCTAGCGGGCGACCGAATGTTCGTCACCGACTTCGGGGGCAACGTGCTCGAGGCCAAGCTCGATGGATCGGACGCGAAACCGTTGCTCGTCGCTCAAGGAAACCTCACCGGCATCGCGTATGCCGAAATCTCTTGAAAGGGAGAAGTCATCGTGTCATTCGAAAAACCAATTCGCCGCATTGCGATCGTCGGTACGGGCGTCATCGGCGCCAGCTGGGCGGCTCAGTATTTGGCGCGCGGGCTAGACGTCGTTGCGACCGACCCGGCTCCAAACGCGGAGGCCAACTTGCGCAACTATGTCGACGAGGCCTGGGGACAGCTCGAAGAAATCGGCTTGTCACCGGGCGCATCGCGTGACCGCTTGAGCTTCACGACAGACTCGGATCAGGCGTTCGCGGAGGCCGACTTCGTCCAGGAGAACGGACCCGAGCGGCCTGACTTCAAGAAGAAGTTGTTCGCGGCGATCGATGAAGCGACGCCGGTCGATTCGATCATCGCCTCGAGTTCGTCGGGCATCACGCCGAGCGTCATCCAGTCGGCTTGCAAGCACCCGGAAAGAGTCATTGTGGGCCACCCGTTCAATCCGCCGCACATCGTCCCACTCGTCGAGGTGGTTGGCGGCACCAAGACATCACCCGAAGCCATCGAGCGGGCGATGCGCTTCTACGCATCGATCGGCAAGAAACCCATCCATCTGCGCAAGGAACTGCCAGGACACGTGGCCAACCGGCTACAGGCGGCACTGTATCGGGAGATGCTCCACCTGATCGAACAAGACGTGCTGAGCGTCGAGGAAGCCGACACCGCGGTTAGCTACGGACCCGGACTGCGCTGGGGCGTGATGGGCCAGAGCCTGCAGTGGCATGTCGGCGGGGGAGCGGGCGGCATCAACCACTTCATGGAGCAGCTCATGGACCCGCTTGCCGCAATGATGCAGACCCTCGGAAATCCACAGGTGACCCCCGAACTCAAACACACCATCGTTGACGGCGTGATGCGCGAGGCCGCCGGACGCTCGGTCGACGAGCTCGCCCGTGCAGAGAACGAGGTCATCATCGGGCTCCTTCGGCTGCGCGCCAATGGCGCGAGCCCGCAGTCTGTGGAGAGGGAAACGGCGTGAGTTCCGTGTTCACGGCAGGCGCAACTCGGCTGACACACGAACTCGAAACGGCACTCGAGAACCCGGCAACTTCACAAGGGTTCGATCTGCTGGCGCACACGAACGAGGTGCTGAGCGACGTCGGGCTGACTGCCGCGGACAGCGGTGGACGACTTTCGTTCTACGGGCAGGACCCGATCATCCCCAGCCCGCATCGGTTCGGTGCCATGGCTGCGATCGGCCTGGCCGCGAAGTCTGTCGCCGCCGCAGCCCTATGGCGGGCGAGAACCGGTAAAGGGCAGGGCGTCCACGTCGACGTTCGGAAAGCCCTTCGGCGGTTCTGCGGATTCTATGAAGGAAAATGGGAGACAGTAAACGGGCGTGCTCCCGCGATGGGCGGATTTGCGAACAACCCATTCCTCGAACTTCCGATCTTCCACAAGACACGAGATGGGCGCTACGTGGTCGCCCTGGATTTCTACCCTCGATCGAAGACGGACACGCTCAAATTCCTCAGGTGCACCGACAGCCTCGCATCCATCGAGAACGCCATACTGCAGTGGCGCGCGGACGATTTGGAGGCCGCCGCAGCGGAGGAAGGTCTGGTTCTCGCGAAGGTGCGAACCATCGAAGAGTTTCTCAAAGAGCCGCAATACACCGAAGTGCTCTCCACGATGCCTCTGATCACGGTGGAGAAGATCGGTGACAGCGAACCCATGCCGTTCAAGAAGGACGGACAGAATCCGCTGGACGGCATCCGCGCGTTCGGGATGGGGCACGTGATTGCGGGAGGGGCGATGGGCCGGGACCTCGCGATGTACGGCGCGGACGTCCTTAACATCTGGCGGCCCAACGCCACCGAGGTCGAGTCCTTTGCCTGGGATGTACAGGTTGGGATGCGCTCCACCATCCTGGACAGCTCCAAGGAGGATCGCGCCAAGTTCGACCACCTGCTGAAGGATGCCGACGTCTTCTTCGCCAACAAGCGCCCCGGCTATCTGGAACGAAACGGACTTACCGCCGAAGAGTTGTGCGCGACGAAGCCCGGACTGATCCACGCCAAGGTCGTCCTCCATGGCGACACAGGGCCATGGTCGAACCGTCCCGGCTTCGATGAGATCGGCGCAGCCGTATCGGGCGTCTTCTGTATCGAAGGGTCGCCCACGTTTCCCAAATCGCCGGCTATCGTGCCGATTTGCGACAACGTGGTGGGCTGGCTCGGAACGGTCGGGATACTCGAGGCGTTGCGCAGGCGGGCGGCGGAGGGTGGCAGCTATCGGGTCGTCGTGTCTCTCACCCGAACCGTGCTCTGGCTGCTTTCGCTGGGGATCTTCGACAAGGAGTACGCCGCGGCTACGGCCGGATCGAGCGACGAGCACACCTATGTCGCTCCCGATCTGTTCACTGCGGAGACTCCGCTCGGCACCTACCAGGGAATGACCGACCAGGTGGTCATGTCGCGAACGAAGGAGTCCTACCGAACGGTGCTGGCGCCGCGCGGTTCATCGAAGCCGCACTGGCTGGAACTTCGATGATCGCCCCGACACGGGCGTCCGCCCCGATCGTCATGAACCACCGACCTGACGGGAGTCGATCATGCCCGCTGTGACGGCCGACTATTTGAGGTTGCCGCGGCTCGAGGGGCCGCCGCGTGGCGCTGTTGAGCGTCCGGTGCTGAATGTGACCACGGCGTCGACCGGCCTTGAAGGAGAAGGCTTTCCCGTTCACCGGGCCTTTGCCGGGGTGTCGGGTGCGCTTCTCGATCCGTTCTTGCACATGGACCAGATGGGCGCGGTGCAGTACGCGCCCGGTGAGCCCAAAGGCACACCGTGGCATCCGCATCGGGGGTTCGAAACGGTGACCTACATGATCGACGGTCGCTTTCAGCACCAGGACTCGCATGGGGGCGGTGGGATGATTCAGGACGGCGCCACCCAGTGGATGACGGCCGGTTCCGGGATCTTGCACATCGAGACGCCGCCGGAGGACTTGGTGATGTCGGGCGGCCTGTTCCATGGCGTGCAGTTGTGGGTGAATCTGCCCGCGAAGAAGAAGATGATCCCGCCTGCCTACCAGGGTATCGACGCCGCCGCGGTGAAGCTGGCGGTGTCCGCCGATGCGGGCGCGTTGGTTCGGGTGATTGCCGGCGAGGTCGGTCGCCACCGAGGCCCGGGGTCGACACACACGCCCATCACGCTGATCCATGCAACCGTTTCGCCGGGCGCGCGATTGCAATTGCCGTGGGATCCGTCCTCTAATGCGCTCGTTTACGTTCTTGCTGGCGCTGGGCGCGTGGGTAGCGAGGGCCGACCGGTACGTGACGGTCAGCTGGTTGTGTTCGGCCGCGGCGATTGGTTCGAGGTCCGCGGTGATGACCGCCAAGACTCGCACAGTCCGGCCCTGGAGCTGCTCATCTTGGGTGGCCAGCCCATTCGCGAACCCGTCGCGGCCTATGGGCCCTTCGTGATGAACACCAAGGCCGAATTGGGCCAGGCCCTCGCGGACTTCGACGCCGGGTTGTTCGGTCAGATCCCACCCAACGCCCTGATGCCCCACGTCCCGGACCCAGCCCCGATACGCACCGAAGAAACCGGGATCTGAGCCCTCGACGGCCGGTGCCGGCTGGTCCTGACACGCATCGAGCGTGACGCTTGGCGTCACGCTCGGGTGCGAAAGCTGGGTTACGCGGCGGCTGGCAGCAGGCCGACGGCCGGGCGGAACTGGCGGACCGGGCGGGCCGGGCGAGCAGCGAGGTTTTCGCGCCAGTTGCCGAACTCGTAAACGACGGTGACGGCGATCGGAATGAACAGCGGGGACAGAACCATCAGGAAGAGGATGATCGCGAACAACATGGTTCTCTCGCATTCTCCGCGAAGCGGATCGTAGGTCTGTGTTGTGGTGGAGAACTCGTCGCTGAATTCCTGAACAGAAATCTACGAGCGAAACCGCAGCTCAGCGATGTCGCGCCAAGACCAACTTTCGACGGCGTCTTATCGTCGGGAGACAAACGTGCGCATACGATGCAATCGAGGAGGCCCAGCATGCCGCACCTGATGCACGAGCCAACGCTGCGGCGCTCAGCGTCTGACCCCGGGACCGTCGGCCCCGGGCGGTGACCTCGCGTGGACGCATCGGTAGCGCAAAGGCGAGACCTCGGGCGTGACTGCCGTTCGGTGATGCCCAGGTCGGCGCTGGCAGAGTTCAGTCCGCCGCAGAACCGTCCGAACCCGGTCGACTTGCTCGAGTCGGAGGCCGCGGTTCGGATCACGGACCTGTTGCGGGTGCGATACGGCCGGATGCTGCGATCGAAATTCGCATTCTTCCGCGGCGCCGCACTGATCATGGCGTCCGACTTGGCGTCCGGCCGGCGCACTGGCCTCACCGCGCAACTGTGTGGCGACGCGCATGTGTCGAACTTCGGACTGTTCGCGTCGCCCGAGCGAAGCCTGGTCTTCGATATCAACGACTTCGACGAGACACTGCCGGGTCCTTGGGAGTGGGATGTCAAGCGGCTAGTGGCAAGCGTGGCGATCATCGCACAGGACAACGGCTTTGGTCCCGAAGAGCGCGAGCGCGTCGTGCGAAGCTGCGCGCGCGCCTACCGCGATCGGATGCGCACGCTAGCGACGATGCGTGAACTCGCCGTGTGGTAC
>NZ_JAVRPS010000016.1:0-5025 GCF_032162105.1 Mycobacterium sp.
GACAATCGCTTCGAAGTCGGCACCGACACCTTCATCGTGCAGAACGGAAAGATTCTGACCCAAACTTTTGCGGGGAAGATTTCACCGAAGCACTGACGTCGGCCTTCACGGTTTCCAACTTTCAGCGCAAGTAATGGCTGATTCATCGCCCACAATTCAATTACGCAAAGGAGACTGATCATGCCACTCGCTCGAATCGATCTTATAGAAGGTCAGTCGGCCGACTACCGCGAGACTGTCGGGGAAGTGCTGTATGACGCAATGATTGAGATCTTGAAGGTCCCGGAAGGGGATCGCTTCCAGGTCATCACCGAGCATCCAGCGCGGGGCTTCATCTTTGCGCCCGACTACCTTGGCATCCACAGGTCGAAAGATTGCCTGTTCATTCAGGTCACGCTCAATGCCGGGCGAACCGTCGACCAGAAGTCTGCCTTTTACAGAGCCATCGCGGACGGACTGCACGAGCGCCTCGGCCTGCGCCGGGAGGACGTGTTCATTAGTCTGGTTGAAGTCAGCAAAGAGAACTGGTCGTTTGGTAACGGTGAGGCCCAGTACGCGAAATAGTTTCGCGGTGCAAGATAGCGCATCATTTCGCGATGGTCGGCCCGAGCACGTGCGGCCCGCCGGGAAGTTTGGCGTTGACGAAGTGAATGCCTAATTCCATTGCGGTGGTGTTCTTTCGCCATTCACGTGCGTTGGGTGATCAGCCACCCAAGGGGACACCCGGTTCGACGTCCACGATGATCATGTGCGGTCCGTTGGCCGCGGTGAATGCTTCCTTCACGGCAACGGCCAATTCGTCGGGGCGCCCGGTTCGCACTGCGGGGATGCCGTAGCCCTTCGCCAGTGCTTCGTAATCGAGGTAGTCGAGGTCGAGGCCCGGCACACCGGTGGTGGTGAGGTAGTCGCCGAAGCCCTTGAGGATTCCGTACTCACGGTTGACCAGGACCAGAAACGTCACCGGAAGGCGGCGGCTGGCCGCGGTGTACAGCCCTTGGATGCCGTACTGCGCGCCGCCGTCGCCAGTCACCGCCAACACCGGCCGCGCGGGTTGCGCGAGCTGGGCACCCACCGCACCAGGGACGGCGAACCCGAGGCCGCCTGCGGCACAGAAGAAGAACGAACCCGAACGGCGGAACTTCATCCGGTTCCACATGGCGGCAGCACCGTTCATCGATTCGGTCACGACGATGCCGTGGTGACCGAACAGCGGACCAACGATGTCGTAGACCTGGGATGCGGTGAGCGTGTCGACGGCGGGCGGGATCTTCAGCGGCGCCAGTGCCGCGGGTGCGGGCCGGTTGGTCTGCGGTAGGAGTTCCAGCAGACCCTGCAAGGCGAGGGCCGGGTCGGCGACTAGCGCGTCGCCGAGCGGCGCGCGCGCGGCGGCGTCCGGATCGTTCATGATCGCCACGAGGTCGGCGCCGGGCGGCAGGTAGGTGCCCGGGGCGTAGGGGTAGTACTGAAATACTGATGCCCCGGCGACAAGGATCAGATCGTGCCCGGCCAGTGACTCGGACAGCCACGCGATGCCGGCGGGAAGGCTGCCCCGGAAGTTCGGGTGGTCAGTGGGAAATCCGACGCGCGAGGTGTTCGGGGCCAGCCATACCGGCAGGTTCTGGCGTTCGGCCAGCGCGACGCCTGCCTCAAATCCGCCCGGTGCGGCGTCCAGCCCCGCGCCGACTACCAACACCGGACTGCGGGCGGCCGTCAGGCGCTTCGCGAGCGCGGTCAGCTCGACGGGGGCGGGGACGGACCGGCCGGTGAGTCGGCGCGCCGCCAGTAGTTCTGTGGTGCCGGCTTCCGCGGTCTGTTCGAAGTCGTCCATCGGCAGTGACACGAATACCGGTCCCGCCGGCGGCAGTGCCGCGAAACGGAATGCGCGAGCGAGCGCCGCGGGCACGTCCTGTGCGCGGGGCGGTTCAAACGCCCATTTGACCGCCGGCCTGGGCAGCATTGTCGGATCGGGGTTGGCCAGAAGAGGTTGCATCGTCAGCGTCGCGCGCACCTGTTGGCCCGCGGTGATGACCAACGGGCTGTGCCCGCTCGCGGCGTTGATGATCGCCCCCATCGCGTTGCCCAGGCCCACCGCGGTATGCAGGTTCACCAGCGTCGGTTCGCCGGTCAGCTGGGCGTAGACGTCGGCCATGCCGACCACCGCGCCCTCGTGCAAGCCGAGAACGTAGTCGACGTCGTCGGGGAAGTCGGCCAGGAACGGCATCTCGGTTGACCCCGGGTTGCCGAACACCGTGCGTAGGCCCAGCGCGCGCAGCAGTTCCCAGGTGGCGTGGTGGACAGTGGGCATGGCGAATCACCTCCTGCGATCTAGGTTTTCGGGCTCGAGTGCGCGTGCTCGGGCGGTGCGCACCAGCAGTGCTGGATCCGGGTGGGTGGACTGGGCCCGCCAGCAGATCACGCCGTCCGGTCGGATGAGTAGGCCCGCGGTTGCGGGCGTGGGAAAGATCCTGTCCCATGTGTGGCGGTCGGCGATGTCTTGGCGGCGGATCGCACGCAGCCGCACACCGGCGACCGGATGGGTTCGCAGTGTGGAGGCGTAGGAGCTGGCGTCGGGGGTGAGGAAGGTGAACGCGCCCGGATCCAGCAGGTCCAGCGTGCTCGACACGGCACCGTTGAGTGGGATGTGCGGGGCGCGGGTGCCGGGCTGTCCGCTGGGTTGGGCCGGGTCTTCTATGGGCAGTTCGGGATCGAAACCCATGGCTGTGGCCATGGGGTAGCGGAATCCCAGTGTGATCGGATTGGGGTCGAACTGGTCGAACTGCCGGAAGAATTCGCCGATCCCGTCCCCGGCGCGCAGCATGACGTGTTTGAGGGTGAACTCGGTGATCGGTTGGCGTTCGGACTGGTAGGTGTCCAGCAGTGCGTCTTCAGCGTCGCCCGTGCAGACCGCGGCGAGTTTCCAGGCGAGGTTGTGTGCGTCGGCGATTCCGGTGTTGCCGCCGAATCCGCCGTAGGGCGGCATGAGATGGGCTGCGTCGCCGACCAGGAAGATGCGACCGGCGCGGTAGCGGTCGGCGATGAAGGCCCCGGTGTTCCAGGTCGTTGCGCTGTGCACAGTGACGTCGAGGTCGGCTAGACCGATCAACGATCTGATCATTGGAATCGCTTCGGTGGCAACAGCATCGGGATTGATGGAATCTAGGTCGGTTCGCGGGGTCAGGGCGAACCAGTTGTGGTCGCGGGCGTCGCTGCGGGTGAACAGCAGGGCGCCCTGGGCCGGGGCGATCATTGCGCTGATCCGCCGTCCGCGCAGTGCCGGTTCGAGGTCGGCGTCGAACAAGACGCTCAGGCCTCGTCCTGGAATCGGTTGGCCGTGGCGGCCGATACCGAGGCTGGTACGGATCGTGCCCCTGGCCCCGTCGGCGGCCACCAGATAGCGGGCGGTGATCCGACTCGGTGGCGTCGCCGGAGCGGGGGTGCCGACGGTGGATGGAGACCACACCACGTCTGCGGTGACGGTGGACTCGTGCTGCTCGATGTTGGCGGCTGTGCAGCCGTAGAACAGTTGGGCACCCAACTCGGTGCTGCGTTGCAGCAGAATGGGTTCCATTCGGTCCTGGTCGCAGGCGTAGTGCGTGGTGGGGCTCAGTCGGTTCTGGCGGGCCAGTGCGAGCGGTAGATGTATCCGCTCGTACTCGCCGGAGAGGCTGGTGCCGATCGCCACCCCGAAATGATCTTCGCCCGCGGCGCGTATCGCTTCTTCGATTCCGGCGGAGCGATACAGCTCCATCGTTCGGGCGCTGACACCGCGCAACTTGGGATGGCCCGAGGTTGAGGCGTGACGCTCCACCACCCATACGCGTAATCCCTGTTGCGCCAGGAACATCGACGCGGCCAAACCGACGAGGCCGCCGCCGACGACCAGAACGTCACAATCACACGTGTCGACCGCCAATTCCGACATTGCTTGCTCAGCCTCCGTTCGGTGGGGTGGCGTCGGTCATGGTGCCGACCAGCAGGCACGGCGCGTTCGACCGGTTGCTCCAGGCGTGATTGGTGCCGCGGATGATGACGGTGTCGCCGGGCCGCATGAGCGTCTCATCGGTGTCGGTGACCAGAAAGATCTCGCCCCGGACGCAGGTGAGGCAGTCGAGGGTGTCGGTGCGGTGCATGCTCGGATGTCGGGCGAGATCCGTCTGGCTCGGCCGGTGCTTTTGATGCACCTCTTCATTGAGGTCGGCCAGGACGCGGCGGTGCTGGGCGGCGTCGGGGTCATCCGGCGGTATTTCCAGTGCCCGGCAGATCATGCCGTTGGGGAAGGGTTCGCGGCTGGCGCCGAGACCGTCCGTCTGCGATCGGTCGCCGTCAATGCTGTTGTCTACCGGCGTCTCTTGGGTTGCCCACAGCGTGGCGCGCCAGTAGAACCCGTCGCGGGATTGGACGTTGGTCAGACCGTGTTGCAGTACCGCTGAGCGGCCTTCGGCGTCGGGCCCGACCACGAACCGGTTCAGATGAGTCGTCATTGCACTGTTCCTTTCCATCGTGGTGATCGCCTTCTCACGCAGTGACATGAGGTGCGAAGTCTGGCGTTGGGGTATCGGGGCGGGTGTAGGCGGTGCCTTTCACCGAGTCGCCGGCGATGCGGACGGTGTGCTCGCAGAACCGCCGGAATCCCATGACGTCCAGGCCGAGGCAGAACACCTTGACGCCGTCGTCCAGCGCGGATTTGCAGCCGTCGACGTTGGGGTCGAGTACCGGGCCGCCCATCACCGCGACGCCGTGCCGGTCGGCGGCGGCTTGCACTTTCAGGTAGGCCTCACGGATCTTGGGGCTGTGGGTCATGTTGTTGCCCTCGCCGATGGCGTAGGCGAGATCGCCGGGACCGAAGGCCAGCACGTGGACTTGGTCCAATGCGCAGATCTCGTCGATGTTGTCGACGGCCTGGGGGTTCTCGATGAGCGGGACGACGAGGAAGTTGCGGTTGTTCCATTCGGCGTAGTCGACGAAGCTGCGGTAGGAGTACCTGGCGGCGCGGGTGGCCGGGCAGATGCCGCGGCTGCCCAACGG
>NZ_JAVRPS010000017.1:0-6772 GCF_032162105.1 Mycobacterium sp.
AGGTCGTGGTAGCCGAGGAACGCCACCGCGCCGCGGGACGCCGACAGCGTGAGGAACACCATCACGAGCACGATGAGGACGGTGACGATCGAGCGGTACACCAGAAGCAGCATCAGGATGATGACGCCGAACGTGGCGAACTCGATGATCTTGACGCTTCGGTCGCCTGCCATCTGCTGGTCTGCGGCCAGCGCCGACCCCCCGGTGACGTAGACCTTGACCCCCGGCGGGGGAGTAAGCCCCGCAACGAGTTTCTGCACGTCCGCGACCGACTCGTTGGCCAGGGCTTCGCCCTGATTGCCTGCGAGATACACCTGCACGTATGTGGCTTTGCCGTCGGTGCTCTGGGCTCCGGCTTCCGTCAGCGGATCGCCCCAGAAATCCTGAACGTGCTCGACGTACTTGGTGTCGGCCTCGAGCTTGGCGACCAGGTCGTTGTAGAACCGGTGCGCATCGGCGCCGAGGCGCTGTTCGCCCTCCAGCACGATCATGGCCGAACTGTCGGACTTGAACTCCTCGAAGACCTGGCCGACGCGCTTCATCGCGATCACCGATGGGGCTTCGTCGGGGCTCATCGAGACCGACCGCATCTGGCCGACGACTTCGAGTTGCGGCACGGTCACGTTCAACAGGGCGATGATCGCGATCCAGCCGACGATGATCGGGACCGCCAACCGGCGGATCCACTTCGCCAGGCCGGATCGCCGGGCCTGCTCCGTTGGGGGGTCGATGGTCGGAGCGCTCACCATGTCTTCATCCGACGTTGCGCCCATCCGCATCGCGCGAGTTGGGCACCTCGGCGGAGCTCCTCCCTACGGGGTTAGGTCAGCTTAGTAATACCAGATGCGAACGGTGCGCAGTGGGCTTCGTTCCCGGTTGCGGCCGAAGCTCTACGTGCTCGCGACGTTCACCTGCAACGGGAGGACGATTCGGCTGTGCTGACCCTGAACCCGCACGTCGTACACGTGGTGGCCTCCGGCCGGTTCGATGGGCAGCACGATCTGCGGCGTAATCATGAACACCAACTGCTCCGTCAGCACGAAGGACGTCGATAGGGCAGGATTCCACCGGCTGCCGCCGGGCCCGGTCGCGTCGATGCAGACCACGTACTCCTGCCCAACGGCGTCGTCATCGACGTCGGCGAAGACCACCAGTTGGGTAACGAACCCCGCCGATCCCGGTTGGACCGTGGTGCTAGACCAACACCCACCCGCCACTTCGAGCATTCCGTTCACCTCGCGAGCAACGTTCGCGAAGAAGGCCCCCGTCAAGTGCATACGCCGAATGCTAGAGCCAACGGGGCAGTGATCGTTCCTGGACCTTGGCCTACTGCCGCGCCATCGCTACCCGGAAGCGTTCGTCGGGGTCGATGTAGTGGTCGGCGTCCTTGGCGTCCTCGCCGAGGTCGATCCGCACCCAGTCGATCTTGCCGCTGAACCTGCTGGAGTGTGCGGTGTAATCCGGGCTGACGGTGGTGCCGGACTCATAGCCGACGTCCGTCGTCTCATCGGCCGAGAAGATGAAGCCCTGGGTCTGGTCGACCCGACCGTTGCCGACTTCCTTGCCGTCGTAGTAGAGGGTGACGTTGCCCCCCTTGCCCATTCCGCCGCCGTCATAGTCGAACTCCATGCGCACCTGGGTCGTACCGACCGGAATCGGCTCAGTTGCCTCGATCTCGAACGACTTGATGCCCAGCACGTTGTAGTAGAACTTGGCCCGACCATCCTTGGCGTACAGGCTCCACCCGCCGAACCGACCGCCCTGGGCGATGATCACGCCCTCGAGGCCATCTGCAGGCACCTGCACCTCGGAGGTGACCGCGAACGACTTGTTCTTGATGTCGACGACGCTGTTCTCCGACAGCCGACCCATGCCAGGAAACAGCAATTGGCTGTTGCCCTTGATCAGCGACGGTCGCCCAGCGGTGGCGGGGTTGATGCGCTCGATCTGGCGGTCGTCGAGCGGAAGCACGTTGTACTTGACCGCCTCGATCAGCCAAAGGCGCTGTAGTTCATGCAGTTTCTCCGGATTCTCCTTCGACAGATCCCTCGACTGGGTCCAGTCGCTGTTGCCGTCGTAGAGCTCCCAGACGTCGTCGTCGAAGGCGGGCATCGCCTGGCCGCCCATTGCCCATGGCGTGCGATGCTTGGTCACCGCGCTCCACCCCTTGTGGTAGATGCCTCGGTTGCAGAACATCTCGAAGTACTGGGTCTGGTGCCGCTCGGGTGCATCGGCGTCGTTGAAGCTGTACAGCATGCTGGTCCCCTCGTGGGGGCTCTGCAGTACGCCGTTGACCATCGTCGGCGCCGGAATGCCCGCCGCCTCCAGCACGGTGGGTGCGAGGTCGATGACGTGCGTGAATTGGTTGCGGTGACCACCCTTGTCCTTGATTCCCTTGGGCCAGTGCACGATCGTGCCGTTACGGGTGCCGCCCCAGTGCGAGGCCACCTGCTTGGTCCACTGATACGGCGAATCCATCGCCCACGCCCAACCGACCGCGTAGTGGCCGTAGGAACCCTCTCCGCCGAACTCGCCGAGTTTGGAGATCATGAACTCGGGGGTCTCGATGTCGGCCATCCCGTTGAAGTTGGCCATCTCGTTGAACGCACCCTGCAGGGTGCCCTCCGCTGAAGCGCCATTGTCGCCGACGATCAGGTAGACGAGGGTGTCGTCCAACACCGGCCCCAGGGCATCGAGCAGCCGGCCGACGTGGTGGTCGGTGTGCTCCAAAAACGCGGCGTAGACCTCCATCTCGCGCTCGAGCACGGGCTTGAGCGCCGGATCCATGTCATCCCACGCCGGGATCTCCTCGTGGCGCGGGGTGAGCACGGCGTCCGGTGCGATGACGCCCAGTTCCTTCTGGCGTTCGAACGTGATCTCGCGCTGCCGGTCCCAGCCGTGGGCGAACTTGCCCTTGTACTTGTCAATCCACTCCGGCGGCACCTGGTGCGGCGCATGGGTGGCGCCGGGCGCGAAGTACATGAAGAAGGGTTTGTCGGGCAGCAATGCCTTCTGCTGGCGCGCCCAGTTGATCGCCTTGTCGGTCAGATCCTCGGTCAGGTGGTAGCCCTCGGCCGCCGTCTTCGGCGGCTCGATCGGGGTGGTGCCCTCGTAGAGGGCCGGATCCCACTGGTTGTTCTCCCCGCCGATGAAGCCGTAGAAGTACTCGAATCCGCCGCCTCCGGTCGGCCATGCGGTGAACGGTCCTGCCGGGCTGGTTTGCCACACCGGAATCTCATGGCACTTGCCGAACTGCGCGGTGGAGTAGCCATTGAGCTTGAGGGTCAGTGGCAGCGGCGCCTTGGTATTGGGGAGCACCGAGGTGTACCCGGGCGCCGCGGTCGCGGTTTCGGTGATGTTGCCCATCCCCACCGAATGGTGGTTGCGACCGGTCAACAGGGCTTGGCGCGTCGGCGAGCACAACGCCGTGGTGTGGAACCGGTTGTACTTCAACCCGCCCGATGCCAGCTTTTCGAAGTTGGGCGTCTGGCACGGCCCGCCGAAGGCGCTACTGGCACCGAAGCCCACGTCGTCGATCAGGATGACCAGCACGTTGGGCGCACCCTCCGGTGGGCGCACGTCCCGGATCGGCGGATAACTGGTGTCCGGGTCCTTCGCGTCATAAGTGGTCAGGCCCACGTGCGGGACATCCGGAATGGGCAGGATGTCCCGCACTACCCGGGGCGACGAACTGGCCATGGCAATCCTCCATTGGACAAGTTGAATACCACGTTGGTACAGCGGGTTTCGCACTCACAGCAATCTGCCTACACGTACGAAGCGGGATGGTCGGTAGACGGCCGAACCGATCACGCGCCTCCTCCCGAGGAATGCCCGAGTCAAGATCATCAGGTTAGGCCCCGCGGCTCGGTCGTGGAGCCGTTCTGCGCACGCGACTACTGTCGAGTGATGCGGATAGCCATCGTGGTGTTGGGCGTGATCGTTGCGTTGTTCGGCCTGTTGTGGGCACTGCAGGGATTCGGCGTGGTGGGCGGCAGCCCGATGAGCAACACCACGACGTGGTCGGTGATCGGTCCGATCGTCGCATTGGTCGGCATCGGCATCGCGGTCCTCGGCTCGCGACGGCGCAAGTCCTAGCGATCCACTGACGGCGTGGCCAGCGCCTTCCGCGCGTAGGCCCGCACGTCGGCGTCCCCGTCGTCCAATGCCGAGTTCAGTGCGGCCCGCGCGGCACCGTCGGACGGCGCCCAACGGGTCAGGCTGAGAACCGCCGCCTTGCGCACGTCGAGGTGCGGATCGCTGAGCGCCCGGGTCAACGGAGCGACCGCAACGGTGGTGCGGACGCCGGCCAGGGCGCGCACCGCACCCTGCCGAACCTGCCACGCCGATTCTGCAAGGGCACGCTCGATCGCGGCCAGATCCGGCTCGGAGAAGCCCCCGGCGCCGAGCGCGGTCAGCGCCGCAGCCCGTACCAATGGATCCGGGTCGCGGATGAGCGCCCCGACCGTCGTCGCACCCTCGCCGAGGGTGCCCAGCGCGTTGGCGACCACGATGCGGACCTCGCGGTTCTCGTCCCGCCACGCGGCGCTCACGCCGTCGACATCGTCGACGGACACCAGCGCCCGCACGGCCTCGATGCGGACCCGGTGGTCCGGATCGTCCAGCATGCGACGGAAGTGCGCCGCGTCGCCGACCCTGCGCGAGCTGAGCAGGTAGACCGCGGCCGCACGCACCACCGGATCGGCGGAGCCCAGGAATGCACGTCCGGCGGCAGGGTCGGGCAACACCTCGACGAGTTCGCGCGCCCCGTCGGCCGCCGCGGCGCGGACGCCCGCATCGCCGTCGTCGAGCGCCGCAAGGAGGGCCGGACCGTACTCGTCGGGCAGATGCTCGGTGAGGACGTCGACGGCAGTGCGCCGCACGCCGGCGTCCGGATCGGTCAGAAACACCGAAAGATCGTGGACGGTAAGGGATTCCAGCGACAACACCGCGGCGATGCGTGGCGACGGCGCCTGCGCCGGAGCCGTGTCACGGACCCGCGATTGGTCGGTGGCCGGAGCCTGCCCGCCGACGAGAGCGGGCTGCTGCACCGGGATCGTCACGCCCCCGTCCGTGGGAATGGCGTCCAGCCCGGGGACCGGCACGAAGTACGGCGCCACCGGCCGCTTCAGGAACTCCATCGCCCCATCGGCGTCCTTGCGCAGGTTGAGGTGGTAGCGCCAGTTCTCGTCGTCTCGCTCGGGCAGGTCGGACCGGTCGTGGTAGAGCCCCCAGCGGGATTCCGTGCGGGTCAGCGACGATCGGGCGGCCATCTCGGCGCAGTCCCGGATGACCGACACCTCCACCGCACGCATCAACTCGTGCGGTGTCGACGCACCGATGCCTTTGACCTCGTCGCGCATGCGGTCGAACGTCTGCACCGCGATGGACAGCTTGGTCGCCGTCTTCGGCGGCGCCACATAATCGTTGACGAAGCGGCGCAGCTTGTATTCGACCTGTGGTTGCGGAGGGCCGTCGGGGTTGCGCAGCGGCCGATAGATCAGTTCGTGCGCGGCTGCCACCTGATCGTCCGGAAGCGACTGGGGCGCAACGACATCGGCGAGAGTGGACGCCGCGTGCTGACCGGCCAGCTCGCCGTAGACAAAGGCGCCGATCATGTAGTTGTGCGGCACGCACGCCAGGTCGCCGGCCGCGTACAGCCCCTCCACGGTGGTGCGGGCGTGCTCGTCGACCCACACGCCGGAGGCGGAATGCCCTCCGCACAGCCCGATTTCGGAGATGTGCATCTCGATGTCATGGGTGCGGTAGTCGTGGCCCCGGTTGGAGTGGAACGTGCCGCGGGTCGGCCGTTCCGTGGTGTGCAGGATGTTCTCCAGCGCGGTCAGCGTCTCGTCGGGCAGGTGGCTGACCTTCAGGTAGATGGGCCCGCGAGCCGACTCGATCTCCCGCTTCACCTCCGACATCATCTGGCCCGACCAGTAGTCGGAGTCGACGAACCGCTCACCGGCCGCGTTGACCTGGTAGCCACCGAACGGATTGGCCACGTACGCACACGCGGGACCGTTGTAATCCTTGATCAGCGGGTTGATCTGGAAGCACTCGATGCCCGACAACTCCGCGCCGGCGTGGTAGGCCATCGAGTAGCCGTCGCCCGCGTTGGTCGGGTTCTCGTAGGTGCCGTACAGGTAGCCCGACGCGGGCAGGCCGAGGCGGCCGCACGGACCGGTGGCCAGGATCACCGCCTTCGCGGCGACCACCACGAACTCGCCGGTGCGGCTGTTGAGTGCCGCCGCACCGACGGCCCGGCCGTTCTCGGTGAGCACGCGGACGGGGACGACCCGGTTCTCGATGCGGATCTTCTCGCGCATCGCCTTCTGGCGCAGCACCCGGTAGAGCGCCTTCTTGACGTCCTTGCCCTCGGGCATCGGCAGCACATAGGAGCCGGAGCGGTGTACGCGACGCACGGCATACTCGCCGTGCTCGTCCTTCTCGAACTTCACCCCGTAGCGTTCGAGCCGCTGCACCATCGCGAACCCGCGGGTGGCAGTCTGATAGATGGTGCGCTGGTTGACGATTCCGTCGTTGGCGCGGGTGATCTCGGCGACGTAGTCCTCGGGCTCGGCCTTGCCGGGGATGACGGCGTTGTTCACCCCGTCCATGCCCATCGCGAGCGCACCGGAGTGACGCACGTGCGCCTTTTCCAGCAGCAGCACCTGGGCGCCGTTGTCGGCCGCCGTCAAAGCGGCCATCGTTCCTGCGGTGCCGCCGCCGATCACCAGCACGTCACAGTCGAGCCGGAGGGCACCTTCTG
>NZ_JAVRPS010000018.1:0-6381 GCF_032162105.1 Mycobacterium sp.
CCGGCGAATTCGATTCGAGCGTAGCGATGTTGGCGACTTCGACGTGGTAGATGGTGGCATCCGAGCCACGCCCTACCGCACCCGGCAACGGCAGGGAGTTCAGCCCCTGAAACGCGCAGCCCGTCACCGACATCGCGACACAGGAACCGATGACCACCAACCGCCGCACCGCACTCGTTGCGGTGCTCATGGCGTCCCTCCGGCTTCGGCGGGCAGCAGCGGCTGGCCGTTGAGTGAGTTACCGGCCGGGGGTGGCGGAGGAACCGGCGGACCTGGCGGTGGACCTGGGGCCACCCCTCCGGGAAGGAGCATGCCGTTCACGTCCACCAGGGGCAGGTTGGGGAGCGGCGCGCGGGGGAACAACGGCGGCAACGGATCCCCGGCTACTTCTCGCTGTGGCGAATTGGGACCCGGCGCGATGAGAGGCGGAGCGCCGTAACCGAACGGCGGCACGTTGTCGCCAAGACCCGTGTACGCCGATACCGCGGGGGGCGGCTCCGGTGCGTCGCCCGCTCCTTCACCGCCTGGTGCCAGCTTCGGATCGGTGTAGATGATCTTGTCAGGGTCGGCCGACGGCATCAGGTACGCGTTGACCGGGAACGGCAGGAGATTGTTCACGCTGAGCAACCGCAGCGCGGGACCCAAGTACTGCTCACACAGCTTCGCGGTCTCCGGCGCGGTGGTGTTCTCGATGCCGCCGATCATGCCGCACACGAACCACACGGGATTCGAAAAGTTGCTGAGCACGAATCCGCCGTTCACCGCACCACTGGTCGGGTTGTAGATGTTCTCCGTGTTGGCAATGGAGTTCGGTGCGAGGTGCAGCAAGTTCTCCAAGGCAGTCTTGTGGTCGACCAGATTCTGGGTCACGCTACCGAGGCTCCGAATCTGTTCGGAGGTCTGCGCGCGAGTGCCCGAGACGAACCGTTGGACGTCAACGATGGCGACCGACAGGTTGTCCAGTGCTCCGCCAAGAGAGGATCGACTGTCGTCCACCACGCTGGTCAGCGTGGCCAGCCGATTGTTGAACTGCACGATCTGGGTGTTGCTGTCGCGCAGCGCCGTCACGAAGGTCGCCAGGTTCTTGATGACGTCGACGATGTTGCCGCTGCCGTCGGCGAGTATCCGTGCGACGCCGGACAGTTCGGCCAGGGTCTGGCGCAGCTTCGCACCATTTCCGTCCATCGCGTTGGCGGCACTGTCGATGAACCGTCCGACCGACGTGCCCGATACATCGCTCTTGGGACCCAATTCGGTTGCCAGGCGCATCAACTGGGTCTTGACCTCATCCCATTCGACGGGTACCGCGGTCCGATCGGATGGAATCTCCGCGCCGTTGGCCATCGTCGGGCCCTGGTTCCGATACGACGGCGTGAGCTGGACGTAGCGCGCCGAGATCAGGTTCTGGGCGACGATGACTGCCTTCGCATCGGCCGGAATCGAGACGCCACGATCGATGCTCATGACGATCTTGGCCTGCGTTCCCAGCGGCTCGATCGCGTCGATCTTGCCGACTCTCACGCCAGCGACCCGCACCTCGTCGCCGGGGTAGATGGACGTGGCCGTTGAGAACAACGCCGAGATCTTGGTCGGCCCGAAGAACACCTGACGGACCAGAAAGGCCGCACCCGCGACAAGCGCGAGGGCCAGGGCGACCGCTGCGACGGTGATTAGTCGTTTCCTCATCGTGGTGGCAGATCTCCTGGCTGAGGGATTCCGTTGACCGGGAATGGCAACTCGGCGCGGGGGCCGGCATTGTCCGGCGGCTGTCCGGCATCGACGCCCCGCCTGAACCCGAACGCGTAGTCGAAGAACGGCTGAAACAGCTGGGACGGCTGGATGTTGGGGATGTAGGCGTTGTAGTAAGCGCCGTTGGACACCGTCTCGCCTTGAGTGAGCGTGAATTTGGCGAAGCCGGGAATCGCCTCGCCGATGTTGTCGCGATTCTTCTCCAGCATGGCGTTGACGTCGTTGAGCCGCTTCAGAGTCGGCGCCAACTCAGCTTCGTTGTCGGCCACCAGACCGGACAACTGCCGCGACACGGCCGAGGTGCTCGCCAGCAGACCGACGATCGCCTGGCGCCTGTCGTCAAGAACCCCGATCAAGTCGTTGGCGTTGAGGATCAACGTGTTCACCTGCGCGCTGCGCTGGGACAGCACGCCAGTGACGTCGCCTGCCGTCCGCAGCAGCTCGCCGAGGCCGGCGTTGCGGTCGTTCAGCGACTTCGAGAATCGGGCCAGCCCGTCGAATGTCGGCCCCAGTTGCGGCGCGATCTGATCGAGGGTCTGCGACAACGTGTCGAGGGACTGGTTGAGCTGACCGGTGTCGGTGGCCGCGGTGTTGGACGTGACTTCGCTGACCGCGTCGGTCAGCGAGTACGGCGACGAGGTGTGCGAGACCGGAATGGTCTCCCCAGGGCTCATCGTGTCGTCGCCCGCCGAGTCCAATGTCACCACCCGCTCGCCCAGCAGTGTGCCGGTCCTGATGTGCGCGGTGGTCTCGGTGCCGAGCGGGTACTTGCCCTCCAGGGTGAACCTGACCAGCGCGTCGCCATTCTCCAGCGAAATACTGGACACCGCTCCGACTTTGATTCCGGACATCGTCACGTCGTTGCCGACGTCGAGGCCGCCCGCCTCGGCGAACAGCGCCTGGTAGCGGACGGACGTCGCCCACTGAAGGATCCGCTCGGGCTGCAGCCCCACGGCGATGACCAAGATGATCAGGACGGCGCCGATGAATCCTGCCCTGATGAGTTGAGCTCCGCGGTACTTGATCACGAGTTCTCGGCGCACCTTCCGGTCTCTTGCTTGATCCAGGGGAACTGCACGGTGCGCTCTTGAAGGTCGCTGGCGCGGAAGGAGAGTCCACAGATGTAGTACTGGATGAAGCTGCCGTAGGCGCCGAGCCTGGCGAGCTTGCGGTAGTTGTTCGGTGCCCGTTCGAGTGCGGCGGAGAGGCGATCCTTGTCGTCGTCGATCAGCGGTGCGAGACGGTTCAGCTGATCCACGGTGCCGGCCAACGGCGGCCTGGCCTGGGTGAGCAGATCGGAGAGCGACGCGGTGCCGCTGCCGAGCGAAACGATGGCATTGCCGATCGGGTCACCATCCTTCGACAGCCCGGTGATCAGCTGCTCCAGGCGATCGATGGCACCGGAGAATTCGTCGCCATTCTTCGACAGCGTGTCCAGGGTGTTCTTGAGGTTCTCGATGAGTTGGCCGACCACTTCGTTGTTGTCCGCAATCGAGTTGGAGAACGACGAGGTCTTGGAGAGCAGCGATTCGAGGGTTCCGCCCTCGCCCTGTAGCACCTGGATCAGCGAGGCGCTCAATGCGTTGACGTCTTCGGGGTTCAACCCTTGAATGACCGGCTTCAGCCCACCGAGCAGAAGGTCGAGATCAAGAGCGGGAGCGGTGCGGTCCTCCGGGATCTGCGCGCCCGCGGGCACCACCCGGGTCGATCCCGGCCCATCCACCAACTCCAGGTAGCGGTCACCGACGAGGTTGAGGTATCGCACCGCCGCCTTGGTACCGGTGGTGAGCACGATGTTGCGGTCCGCGTCGAAGTCGACGATCACCTTCTTGTCGGACCGCAGCGCCACGTCCCTCACGGTGCCGACCCTGACGCCCGCGACTCGGACGGTGTCGCCCGTCTTCAGCCGCGACGCGTCGGCGAACACCGCTGAGTAGCCGTTCGTCGATCCGGTGCGAACCTGCGCGAAGGTGAAGAAGAGGAACACCGTGAGCAGCACCATCACCACGGCGAAGATCCCGAACTTGACGATCATGCTCCGCGAGCCGGTCATCCCGGCTCTCCAACCTGTGCGGAGTTGCGCGCCGGGCCGTCTATCGGCCCGAAGAGGAACTGCTTGAGCCCGTCGGAGTTGAGCAGGATGCCCCGGTTGCCGTACTGCCAGGGATTGGCACCGCTATCGCCGATGACCGACGGCGGGTTCCATTCCGGTGGCACGACGGGCAGTCCCAGCTCCTGGCAGTACGGGCGGCCCTTCGCGGCTACCTTCGGCAGGTCCTTCGGATAGCGGTAGCGTTCGATGCCCAGGTTGAAACTCGAGGACACCACGACACCCGGCAATGGCAGCGGCGGCGACTTGGTGAATTGCCCAAGGCCGGCGATACCGCAGTACAAGGTCTCGTGGTACTTGTTCAGCAGGTCCGTCGTGGGCACCAGCAGGTGCAAGACGTCGGTGAGGGCTTGGCGGTTGCCGCCGATCACGTCGTTACCGACGTCGGCCAGACCGATTGCGCTGACCAGGAATTCGTCGAGCTGCTGCTGCTTGTCGACGATGGTCTGGCTGAACCGCGTCGAGTTGTCGACCGTCCTGATCAGGTCGGGCGCCGCGTCGCCATAGGCGTTGAGCACCGGCACCGCAGTTTCGATGTCACGCTCGAGATTCGGCAGGGTCGGTTCGATCTTGGCCAGCAGGGCGTTGAAGTCGGTCAGCGTCTGACCGAACTTCTCGCCGCGACCGCCGACGGCCGAGGAGATGGCTCCGAGCGTCTCGTTGAGCTTGGCGGGATCGATCTTCGACAGCACGGACACCAGCTGCTGGAAGACGGTGTTGATCTCGACCGTGACGTGGTCGCCGCGCAGTACCTGTCCCGAGCGGAGCCGTTGCGCCGACGGATCCGGTGGTGCCACCAGTTGCACGAACTTGCTGCCGAAGACGGTCGACGATGCGATGTCGACCTTCACGTTGCCTGGAATCAGGTGCAGCGCAGACGGATCCATCGCCAGTTGCAGCGCGGCAGTGCCATCCGACCGGTAGTCGATGGAGGAGACCTTGCCTACCTCGACGCCATTGATCTTGACCTTGGCGTCGGGGTTCATCACCAGGCCGGCGCGGTCGGCGATCACCGTAACCGGTGTCGTGGGGGTGAAGCTGCCGCGGAACATGGCGACGGCGAGCGCGACGATCAACACCAGAGCGGCGACCAGCCCGACACCTGCAAGCGGCCGCACGTAGTTGCTCACCCCGAAGTGCCGCCTCGACGACGCCGCCACGGGCGTTGCGGTGCTGCTGGTCTCGGACCGATGGACCGGGCCGGGCCCCATGTTTCTCGTCAACTCGTCTCCTCTAGCCCGACAGGTTGAAGTTGCCGTTGGCGCCGTAGATGGACAGGGACACCAGCAGTGTCACCGAGACCACCACGACCAGTGAGGTGCGGACGGCGTTGCCGACTGCGACGCCGACTCCCGACGGTCCGCCGGTGGCGAAGTAGCCGAAGTAGGTGTGGATCAGCAGGACTGCCAGGGCCATCAACACGGCCTGCAGGAACGACCACAACAGGTCGATCGGGTTGAGGAAGGTGTCGAAGTAGTGGTCGTACAGGCCGCCGGACTGGCCCAACAACATCACCGTGGTGAATCGGCTGGCCACGAACGACAGGATCACCGCGATCGAGTACAGCGGGGTGATCGCGATCATCCCGGCGATGATCCGCGTGCTGACGAGGTATTCGATCGGGCGGATGGCCATCGACTCCAGGGCGTCGATCTCCTCGTTGATCCGCATCGCGCCCAACTGGGCGGTCACCCCGGCGCCGAAGGTGGCGGCCAGGCCGATGCCTGCGATCACCGGTGCCGCGATGCGCACGTTGATGAACGCGGCCAGGAAGCCGGTCAGCGCCTCGATGCCGATGTTCCCCAGCGAGCTGTACCCCTGTATCGCCAGCACGCCGCCGGTCGCCAGAGTCAGGAATCCGACGATCACGACGGTGCCGCCGATCATCGCCAACGTGCCTGCGCCCATGGAGATTTCGGCGATCAGGCGAATGATCTCGCGACGGAAGTGCACCGTCGCATGCGGCACCCCGCCCAGCGCGCGGCCGTAGAACAGCGTGTGATCGCCGATCCGGCCCAGGAACGAGACCGGCTTGCCGAACTGCCGCGTCACACGCGGGTAAGTGCCCCGCAAGGTTGCCGTCGCGCCCATGTCGCCGCCTAGCCCGTCGTGAGCCGGATGCCGATGGCGGTGACGACGACGTTGATCACGAACAGCGCCATGAACGCGTAGACCACCGTCTCGTTGACCGCGTTGCCCACCGCCTTGGCGCCACCGCCGCGGATCGTCAGGCCGCGGTAACACGCCACCAGGCCGGCGATCAGCCCGAACAGCGCGGCCTTCACACACGAGATGATGACCTCGGGCGTCCCGGTCAGCAGGGTGATGCCCGCGGCGAACGCGCCAGGATTCACGTCCTGGATGAACACCGAGAAGAAGTAACCGCCAAGGATTCCGATGATCACGACCAGGCTGTTCAGCAGCAGCGCCACCAAACCCGAGGCCAGCATCCGCGGGGTTACCAGGCGCTGCACCGGGTTGATGCCCAGCACCTCCATGGCGTCGATCTCCTCACGGATGGT
>NZ_JAVRPS010000019.1:0-17511 GCF_032162105.1 Mycobacterium sp.
GCACTGGCGTCCTATCAGGCCCTCAAGCACCGCTTCGCCGACATGAAGCTGTGGCTCGAGTCCGCCCACGCCATCACCGTCGATGCCACCAGGGCAGTCCAGGACGGTGCCCCCGACGCCGGCGAAGTCGTCCGGATCGCCAAGACCTACGTCGCAGAGCGATGTCCGGAGCTGATCCAGGACTGCATCCAGATGCATGGCGGGATCGGTGTCACCTGGGAACACGACCTCCACCTCTACCTCCGCCGGGTAGTCCTTCATCGGCAGACCTACGGCGATCCGATCCAGCACCGCGATCAAGTGGCGATCCTCGCCGGCAGATAAAGGACAACCATGACCGTGACGACTGCGGCACCCGGGGGACTGGCCGAGGACCTCGACGCCTTCCAGGCGCGAGCCAAGGAATGGGTGGCCGCGAATCTGGAACCCCTCAACGGCGCCGACCCCTACCTGGGACACGCCACCGACGACGCCGACCACGTGGTGCGCGCCAAGGCAATTCAACGAAGAATCTTCGACGCCGGGTTCGCCGGACTGTGCTACCCGGTCGAGTACGGCGGACGGGGGCTGTCTGCGGAATATCAGGACGCGTTCATCGACGTGACCTACGGCTACGAGCTGCCCCGGCTGTTCAACACCCCCACCTTCACCATCATCCTGCCGACCATCCTGGACTTCGGCACCGAAGAGCAGAAGAAGCGGTTCATCCCCGCCGCGCTCAAGGGTGAGGAACTGTGGGTCCAGTTCCTCTCCGAGCCGACCGGCGGATCCGACCTGGCGGGGGCTCTGACCCGGGCTGACCGCCGCGGCGACGTCTTCGTTCTCAACGGGTCGAAGATCTGGAGCACGTACGCGTGGAAGTCGGACTACGCGCTCTGCGTGGCCCGCACCGACTGGGACGTTCCCAAGCACGAGGGACTCAGCGTCCTCATGGTCAAGGTGCACCAACCGGGGATCACCATCACCCAGATCAAACACGTCGACGGAACCGACGACTTCTGCCAGGAATTCTTCGACGACGTCGCCGTCCCCGCCGATCACGTCCTCGGTCAGGTTGACGACGGATGGACCGTCGCGTCGCGGCTGCTACTGCACGAACGCGAGGCCATGAGCGGCTCCTCGCCGTATGCGATGGCTCCGCGCACCGCGGTCCACGAGAGTGACCAGGTCAGCGCCGCGGCTCTCGCACAAGACTCGGGTGGCACGACCGATCCCCGTGTGCGGCAGCTGATCGGGGAAGCGCGAGTGCTGACCCGCGTCCACACCGCGCTCGTCGGCCGCATCGCCACGTCCATCCGCACCGGCCGGCTCCCTGCGGCGGCCGGATCGATCCCGAGGCTGTCCAACGGGATGATGCGGGTCAGACTGGCCAGCATCGCTTTGGAGCTTGCCCGCGATCGTGCGGTCGCCTGGAACGAGGACGATCCGACCGGCGACCTCGGCGTGGCCTACCTCGGCCGCCAGGGACCCTGCATCGGCGGCGGCACCACCGAGATCACGCGCAACATCATCAGCGAACGCGTGCTCGGGATGCCACGCGAGCCTGCCGAGGACCGGAACCGCCCGTTCCGGGATGTGCGTACCAACGCAGCGGTCCCGCGACCCAAATCATGACAACCACAGGAGCAACCATGGCCAAACTCGACTTTCCGGTATTCGACGCCGACAACCACCTCTACGAAACGCAGGACGCCTTCACGCGGCACCTGCCCGCCAAGTACGAAGGGCTGTTCAAGTACGTCCAGGTCAACGGGCGCACCAAGATCGCCGTCGACAACGTGATCAGCGACTACATCCCCAACCCCACGTTCGACGTCGTCGCGCGCCCGGGGGCGTTCGCCGAGTACTTCTCGGGCAACAACCCCGACGGCAAGTCGTTGCGGGAGCTGGCCGGCAAGCCGATGCGGACCGGCGAGGAGTTCCGCACCGCCGAGCCGCGTCTTCGGCTGCTCGATGAACTGGGTCTCGATGCGGCGCTGATGTTCCCGACTCTGGCCAGCCTGCTCGAGGTCCGCCTCGCCGACGACCCCGATCTGACCTGCACGGTCATCCACGCGTTCAACCAATGGCTCTACGACGAGTGGACGTTCAACTACCGCGACCGGATATTCGCCACCCCGATCGTGAACCCCTCCATCCCCGAGCGCGGAGTGGCCGAGCTGGACTGGCTGCTGGAGCGGGGCGCGAAAGTCGTGTTGATGCGGCCGGCCCCCGTCGCCGGTCATCGCGGCACCCGGTCCCCGTTCCTGCCGGAATTCGATCCGTTCTGGGCCCGCGTGGCCGAATCCGGCGTGCTCGTCACCCTGCACGCGTCGGACTCCGGCTACCAGCGCTACATCAACGACTGGGAAGGCACCAACCGCGAAACGCTGGCGTTCAAGCCCAACCCGTTCTATGACGCGGTGTCGCCCGGGCGGGCCATCAACGACACCGTCACCGCGGCGATCTGCCACGGCATGCTCAGCCGATTCCCGACCGTCAAACTCGCGAGCGTGGAAAACGGTGGCAGCTGGGCGATCTCGTGCCTCAAGGCATTGGAGAAGACGTACCAGAAGATGCCGCAGGAGTTCGCCGAACACCCCCGTGACGTGTTCCTGCGCAACTTGTACATCAACCCGTTCTGGGAAGACTCCATCGAGGATCTGGTGAACCTCGTCTCACCTGAGCACATCCTGTTCGGCTCGGACTATCCGCATCCCGAGGGGATGGCTGACCCGCTGCTCTGGGCGAAGGAAATGGGCGAGTTGTTCCCTGCTGCCGACGTACGAAAGATGATGGGCGGGAACATGTTCGACCTTCTCGGGTTGACTCAACCAGCTCGCTGACTCTCCGCCGTTGATGCGGGCCCACGACTCCCCGCGGGCAGCCATGAGTGCCGCACCACAGATAGGTAGGCTGACTCAGCTTTAGCGTGTTAACCTCGATGAGCGGCACCTCACCGTTTCGCACTGGTAGAACGTCATCGGCGTGGCGCAACAACTACGTCGACTTCAACGGAGGGTCTGAGGAGAAAGTGAAGGCCATCTCGTCGTCGTCCATCTCTGAACGGCCATGCCATCTGTCACTCAGCGAGAATCACGTTGTTGTCTGAAGGACGTCATGATTGAGCAGCCGGGTTCGGCCCGCGCCTTCACCTATGAACACGATGGGTTGACGCTGGCATATTCCGTGGTCGGTGACGGACCACAGCCGATCCTGTTCGTCCACGGCGCGACTGCGACCGGCGAATTCGAGTGGGCTGACCTGGCCACCGGCCTTGGTGCGGGCTATCGCTGCATCCTGCCCGATCTGCGCGGCCACGGCCGATCGGAATTCCGGGCCACGGCCACGACGGGGGATGCGGTCCGCGCGGATCTGCGCCACCTCATCGACCACCTGGAGATGGGTCGCCCACACATCGTGGGTTTCTCCTACGGTGCGGAGATCGCCCTGATGCTGGAGCTGGACAAGCCGGGAACGGCCCGATCGCTGGTCCTCGTCTCCCCGGGGACCGGACGCCCCAGCGACTACCGGGTTCCGCGGCTGGAGTATCTACACCGCACCTGGCCGTTCGCGCTGCGACGCCTGCACGAGGCCACCCATGGACCCGAGCACTGGCGCGAACTGGTGGCGGCATTGCACGAGGACAGCGTGTCTCGTCCCCAACTGCCCGATGAAACGTTGGCGGGCGTCGCATGCCCGATCCTGTTGATGTCGGGCGACCGTGACGAGCCGACGCGTCAGCAGCAGGGTCGCCGGTTCGCGCAACTCAATGCGCAGGCGCGATATGTCGAGATCGGGGGCGCGGCACACGCCGCCCATCAAAAGTGCCCGGATACGGTAAGGCAGGTCATCGGCGAGTTCCTGGCCGAAGTCGAGATCGAGAGAGTGGGGAACGATGGCGCGCTCAACTGAGGTGAAGCCGAAGAAGAACCAGCAGCCCGCCGAGGTGCACGAGCCGAGTTGGCAGAGGGACAGTGTCGACCGGTCGCTGCGCAACGCCCGCGCACGCGCCCAGGCGCGCAGTGACCGTTTCGTCGCGGCGGCGGTTGAACTCCTCGGGGAGCGCGACGAAAGCGACTTCACCATCCAGGACGTCGTCGACAAGTCCAACATGTCGCAGCGCACCTTCTACACCTTCTTCGACAGCAAGGACAGCCTCCTGTTGGCCGTCTACGAGACGATCCTGCGCACCACCGCGCTGCCGATACTGCGGGAGCGGTGCGAGGGCATCGCCGATCCGGTGTTGCGGCTCAAAGCGCTATTGGAAGCGATATCGGAGATCACGGCGATGCCGGCCCGGCTGGCTCGTGGGCTCAGCGTCTTGCACCTGCGGCTGACTGAATCGCGGCCGAACGATCTCACCCGTGCGCTGGAGCCGCTGCACTCCCTGATCGTCGAACTGCTCAAAGACGTCGCCGACGCCGGCCTGCTCCGGGAGGACGTCCCGCTGGCCACCCAAGCCGCGCTGCTTCAGGAGCTGCTCCTGGCGAGCTCGCACTCGGCGGTGCTGTCCGGCGGGCGGTCGACCACCATCGATCACCTGTGGGCGTTCTGCTCGGCGGCCATCCTCCGCACGGCGGACTGACGGTCAGCGCGCGGCTCAGGTCACCGCACCACTGATCTTGAGATCGATCAGTTCGTCGTCGGACTTGCCAAGGGCGCGCAGGATCTCGTCGGTGTGTTCGGCGAATTGCGGGGCCCGAGTGATCCGTGCCGGCAACTCATCGAACTGGACCGGGTTCGCGACCAGCTCCCGTACGGTGCCCTCGGTGTCGACTACTTCGGCGATCAACCCGTTGGCCCGCATTGCGGTGTCCTGACCCACTTCCCACGGATCCTGCGCAACGGCCCATTGACCTTCCATTCCTGCGAACCGCGAGGTCCATTCGGCGAGGGGCCGCGCGGCCAGTACCTCCTGCACGATGTCTGCCGCCGCCGCGGCGTTGCCCATGAGTGCCTTGGTGGTGGCGAACCGTTCGTCGGTGATGAGGTCCTCACGGCCGATGTGCCGACAGAACTCGGGCCAGTAACGCCCTGGCTGGAGCATCGCAAGGACGAGCCACCGGTCGTCGGCGGTTTGGTAGTTGCCGACCAGCGGGTTCGTGCGCGCCGAGTTGCCGGGCGCGCGTCGCACCGGTGGGCCGCCCTCCAGAAGTGCGAAGCCGACCGACAGCGCGTTGGCCCAGGCCCCGACTCCGAGCAGGGAGACATCCACGACCGAGGTCTCGCCAGTTCGTTCGCGGGCGAACAGTGCGCCAGCGATGCCGCCGGCGATGGTCATCCCGCCCAGTGAGTCGCCGTAGGCGCCGGCGGGCATCACGCAGAGGCCGTCGTAGTCCACCGGGGTGGTCCCCAACGCGCTGCCGGCCCTCGCCCAGAAGGCGGTGCTGTCATAGCCGCCCTTCTCGCTGTCGGGGCCGGCGGCACCGAAGCCGGATCCGCGCACATAGATGATCTCGGGGTTGATCTTGCGAACGTCCTCGAGTTCGATGCCCAGTCGGCGGCGCGCCGCGGGCAGGAAGTTCGTCAGGAACACGTCGCTAGTGCGGATCAGTTCGTGCAGAACCGCCAAGGCCTCGGGCTGCTCCAACGCCAGGCCGATACTGCGTTTGCCCCGGTTGGGGTGTTCCATCAAGGGGGCGAAGGATCCGCTGCCGACCGGCATGCCCATCAGAGCGCTCAGGCCGCGCTGGGCGTCACCGGTTTCGGCGTGCTCGACCTTGATCACGTCGGCGCCCCAGTCGGCCAGGACCGCGCCCGCTGCCGGCACGAAGGTGAACTGCGCCACCTCCAGCACCCGGACGCCATCCATCGGTCGGATCACAGTGTCTCCTTTGCGGTTTCAGGTCTGGCGCGGTACGAGCCCGTTCGCGTCGGTGGCGGGTCAGCTGCTCGACGGGCGGACGTGGACCACGTCCATCATCAGGTCGCGAGGCCGGGTGATGACGTCGTGCAGCACCTCCGCGACGGTGGTCGGCGCGAGGAGTTTGGTGCCGCTCATTCGGGTCAGGTAGCCGTCGGCTTCCCATAGCGGCCATGCCTTTTCGAGGTCACCCGGGCCGAAGTTCTCGTGGATTCCGGTATCTGCGACCGCGCCGAGAATGACCAGGGTCACGCGGATGCCCTCACGCCGCAGTTCCTTGCCCATGGCTTTGGTGAATCCGTTGAGGCCACTCTTGGTGGCGGCGTAGAGGGTCATCATCGGCATGTCGTCGAGGGTGATCTCGGAGGAGATGTTCATGATGTCGCCGCCACCTGCTGCGCGCAGCAGCGGAATCGCCGAGCGTGTGGTGTAGATGGGCGCCACGATGTTGGTGTTGACCGTGACGGCGATGTCCTCGTCGCTGGCTTCTTCGATCAGCCGGATCCGGCTGGCGCCTGCGGAGTTGATCAGAACGTCGATGCGCCCGAACTGCGCCGCGATCTGATCGAAGGCGGCATGCACATCGTGGCTGCTGGTGACGTCGGTGACGATCGGGACTGCGCTGGGCCCGATGATCTCGACGACCTCGTCGAGGAGCAATTTGCGGCGGGCCAGCAGCACTACCGTCGCGCCATCCTGGGCCAGGCGAATCGCGGTGGCCCGGCCGACGCCCATCGATGCGCCGGCGACCACGGCGATCCGGCCCTCCATGCCTTTCGACATCGCTCTCCTCGTGTTCTTGTCAGCGGGCCTAACGAAATGCGCGGATCACGCTGCCTCCTTGACGCACCTGTTCCTTGCACCAAATGCAGATATCGTTCTACCATGACGCGTACGTGATAGTCATCACCTGGCCGAGAAACTCGCGCCGGCAATGGTCAGAAGGAGTCGGTCGTGGTCACAGGTGTCACCGGCAAGGAGGCGAAGGATTGGGCGTCGGATCACCTGCGGGGTAACTGCAGCTCGCTCTACACCCCGTTCTGCGGTCTCGACGGCGATGACATCGACTACGAGGCGTTGCGCGCGGTGGTGCGGCACTGCCTGGTCGATCTGGACCAGGACGGCATCTGGCTCACCGGCGGCATCGCCGAGTTCTGGTCACTGACCACCGACGAACTCAAGGAAGTGGCCCGGGTCGCCATTGATGAGGCCCGACGGGTCAAACCCGACGCCTTGGTGCAGGTGATGTCGAGTACCGACACCGCCAAGCAGGCGGTCGAGCTCACGCTGAACGCCCAGGAGCTGGGCGCTGACATCTGCTACATCCTGACGCCCTACTTCGAGTGCTCCGGGAAGCCCGGCGTGCTCGAGTACCTGCGCTACGTCGCCGACCGCACCGACATGCCGCTGGGCTTCTTCAATTCCCATTCGACGGGGCTCGTACTGACTCCCGAGGAATGCGTCGAGCTCTACCACGAGATCCCGGCACTGTGCGGGCTGAAGAATGGGTTGCTCGACGCGCAGCACAGCCTCGCGGTGCACAGGCTGGCTCCGGAGATGGTGCTGTGGGAGGCGGCTGACGAGGCCGGGATCCGGTTGGGGATCCCGCACCCTGGAGCACTCGGTTCGGCGCTGTACCTCTATGAGAAGCCTGGCGCGCCGCTGTTCAGCGAATGGCGAGAGCTGTTGGTACAGGGTGATTTCGAGCGCGCCGACGCGTTCGCCGCTGACACCGGTCTGACCGCGATGCGGGAGGCGAGCCGCCGCTATCAGGCCCACCCCGCACGCCCTGGCATGTTCACGCATTGGGGAGCCGGATTCAAGTTCGGCGCCTCGTTGCTCGGGCTCCCCGTCGGTGACCATCCCGCGCGGCCGCCGCAGACCGCGTTCCCCGAGGACTTGAAGCCGCCGATCCGTCAGGCGTATGTCGCCTCCGGGTTCATCGAGTCCTGAGAACGGGGACCGTCGTGGAAGTGCGCGAGTTTCGCGCCGGGGTTCGGGCCTGGATCGACGAGGTCGGCGAGTCACTGGTCCCCGCGATCGAGGACCAGAGTGTGCAGGCCCAGCTGAACCACCAGCGTCGTGTCCAGCGGCTGCTGTTCGACGCGGGGTGGATGCGGTGGGGATGGCCGTCGCGGATCGGTGGTCTGGGGGGTTCGCCGATCTTGCGCGCCGTCCTCGGTGAGGAGCTCACCAGCCGAGCCTTGGTACACACCACGTCCTGGTCGATGCACGAAGTGCTCGGGCCTGCGGTGGCCGAGTTCAGCAGGCCCGATCTGGTCGGGGAAATCTTTCCGCGGCTATTGCGCGGCGAGGAATTCTGGTGCCAGGGGTTCTCCGAGCCCGAAGCCGGCAGTGATCTGGGATCGATGCGGACGACTGCCCGCCCACACCGCGACGGCTGGGTGCTCAACGGCGAGAAGTTGTGGACCAGCTGGGCCCACCACGCCACCCGGTGCGTCGTGCTGGCCCGCACCGGCGGCTCCGGATCGCGGGGTATCAGTGCGTTTCTGGTGGACATGGACACCCCGGGGGTGACGGCGAGTCCGTTGGAGACGATGGCCGGCGTCGATGAGTTCTGCTCGACGTCGTTCGTCGACGTCGAAGTCCCGGCGGAGCGGCTGCTCGGCGAGCTCGACGCCGGTTGGCGGGTCGCGCAGTTCATCCTGTCCTGTGAACGCGGCCCGATCTTCTGGCAGCGCGGCGCCTGGCTGGCTCATCATCTCGGCCTGCTCCTGGACACAGCAGGTGAACGAGGGTCCGCATCGGCGCTGGGTGAGGCTTATCAACTGTTGTGGGCGTTTCGCGCGACATCGAAGACGACGCAGGACCGCATCGCCGGTGGTGATCTGCCCGGCCCCGAGGCGTCGGTGGACAAGATCATGATCGCGGCGGCCGACCAAGCGGTGTTCGACACGGCACGCGAGTTGTTGCGGGGTGACATCGAAACCGATGACGGCGCGCGGAGCCGGGCCTGGCGCCGCGAGTGGGCGTACTCGCGGGCCGCCACCATCTATGGGGGCACCAGTGAAATTCAGAAGGACATCGTGGCGTCGCGTCTGCTCGGACTGCCGAGAAGCGCGTGACTGAGGCCCAGATCATCGACGCGGCAGAGCGCGCCCTGATGTCCGAGACTCTCCGCGGGCTGGCCGAGGAGCTCGACGGGACCGAACTCGCGGCGGCACTCGATGCGTTCGGGTTCACCGACCTGCTTGCCGAGGCACCTCGTGACGCGGTGTCGGCGCTCTTCACCGCGCTCGGTCGTGCCGGGTCGATGTCGTCATCGCTGCAGGACGTTCTGCTGCAACCGCTCGCCGAATACCTCCACGTCGCAACGACGGAATGCAATGTCGTGCTGCCCGGCATCGGCGCCGACCTGGTCGGCGCAACCGACGGTGCGGTACTGACGGTGCGCGGCCTGCTCATCGGTGCGCGACTGGCCCCGACGTTCCTCGCGCCGGTCGCGATCCGGGGTGAGCTGGCCTTGGTTCGACTCGAAGAGTCCGCTGGGATCGCCACCCGGCGGGTCGACGGCCTTGATCCGGCGTTGGGGATCATCGAAGTCACCGGCGTCGGCGTGGCGGCCGACCTCGTCGTAACAGGAGAGCCCGCGGTCGCGGTGTGGGATGCGGTCGCGACGGTGGGCCGGTTGGCACTCGGATACCAGATCCTCGGGGCGGTCGGTCAGATGATCGACCTCGCCGTCGACCATGCCCGCAGCCGGGTGCAGTTCGGCCAGCCGATCGGCTCCTTTCAAGCAGTACGGAATCGCCTGGCCGACGCGCACGTCGCCCGCGAGGGCGCCGCCGCGGCCCTGGAGATGGCCTGGGACGCCGACGACGCCAACTTGGCGGGCTTGCTCGCCAAATCGTTGGCTGGCCGGGCGGCGCGGATCGCCGCCACGCAATGCCAGCAGGTTCTGGCCGGCATCGGCTTCACCGCCGAGCATCCCTTCCACCGCTTCCTGGCCCGCGCCCTGGTGCTGGATTCGGTGCTGGGATCGGCCGCCGAACTGCCCAAAGTGATTGGGGCTCAACTGATCGCGGCCGGGACGATCCCCCGGCTGGTCGACCTGTGAGCACTAGCGAACCGTCCCGCCCCCTCGGCCGCCCGGCAGTCGTCGTCGACCGAGACGGACCCGTGGCGTGCGTAACGCTGGCACGGCCGGAGACGGCCAACGCGATGGACGCCGAGATCACCGATGCCCTGCTCGAAGTGGTCATCGGCTTGCGCGACGATCCCGGCGTGCGGGCCATGGTGCTCACCGGCGAGGGCGGCGCGTTCAGTGCAGGCGGCGACTTCGGCACCATCCGCGCGATGCGCGAGGACCGCCACCTGCGCGGCGCGGTGCTCGACGCCCACCAGGACTTGTTCTGGGTCATGAGGCGCCTGCCGTTCCCGACCGTCGCAGCCGTCAATGGCGCCGCGGTCGGCGCCGGCGTCACGGTGGCATTGCTGTGCGATCTCGTCGTGATGGCCGAAGACACCTTCCTGTCCGACCCGCGGGTCTCCCTTGGGCTTCTCGACGGCGCAGGCGGATTGGTGCTCTGGCCGCTGCTGACCAGCCTGTCCGCTGCCAAGGAACATCTTCTCCTCGGAGACCGGGTCAGCGGCACCGAAGCCCATCGACTGGGGCTGGCCAACCGGGCGGTGCCCGCCTGCGACGTGTTGGAGGAAGCGCTGGGTCTGGCCGATCGTCTGGCGGCCCTTCCAGCACAGGCGGTCCGGGAGGCGCGCCAACTGCTGAACTCCCACATCGATCGGGCGGCGGTGATCCTGCCGGACTGTGCGCGCGCCGAAAGCGCGTGCTTCGACACCGAGGAGCACCGCGTGCTGCTGGAGCGCCTCAGTGCGCGGGTGGCAGCCAAGACCGCGGGGACCACCTAGTGGACGCCGGCACCCGGGTCGCGCTCGTCACGGGCGGAACCCGGGGGATCGGTCGCGCGGTCACCGACCGGTTGACCCGGTCCGGGGTGGCGGTCGCCGCGGCGTACGCCCGCGACGTCACCGCCGCGGACGCGGTCCGCGGTGACGCCGAGCGGTCCGGTGCGACCGTGACGTTGCATCAGGCCGACGTCGAACAACCGGCGGCCTGCCAGACGCTGGTCGCCGAGGTTCTCGAGCAGCACGGGCGGCTGGACTATCTGATCAACAACGCCGGGATGGTCATCGAGCAACGCCTCGGCGACATCAGTGCCGAGGACTGGCACAGGCAGCTCGCGGTGAACCTGTCGTCAGCGTTCTTCCTCAGTCAGGCAGCGCTGGCCCACATGACTCAGCAGCGGTTCGGACGTGTGGTCAACATCGGCTCGGTCTCAGCGCTGATGGGCAGCCCCGTCCAGGTCGCCTACGGCGCGGCCAAGGGCGGCATCGTCGGGCTCACCCGCTCCAGCGCTCGCGCCGTCGCCAGAAAGGGCATCACCGTGAACTGCGTGATCCCAGGCAGTTTCGACACCGACCTGTCGGCCGAGCTGGTCTACACCGACCGGGATGCGGTGACGTCGATGATCCCGGTCGGGCGCTGGGGCCGACCCGAGGAGCTGGCGCACGCCGTCGCATTCCTGCTCGACGACCTCGCCTCCTACGTCACCGGCGCGGTCCTGACCGTCGATGGCGGAATGAGCATGGGCGGTTGAGCATGAACCGAACTCGACTGACCGCCGCCGACATCGTGGCCCCATCGGTGGCCGCCGACCGCTTCGCCGAGTACCGGCGCTTCGGATACGTCAACGACCTGACGATGTCCGCGTCGGTCGTGCGGGCCGCGAGGCAGTGGGGCTCACGGTCGGCCATCGTCGAGGGCGGCCATCAGCTGACCTACCAAGAGCTGCTCGAGGTGGTCGAACGCGCGGCCGCGTGGCTGGCTGCAGCGGGCATCGGGCCCGGCGACGTGGTGTGCTGGCAGACGCCCAACTGGTGGGAAGCCCACGTGCTGGGGCTGGCGGTCTGGCATGCCGGCGCAGTGAGCTGCCCGATCGCCCCGTTCTACCGGGAACACGAACTGCGCCAGGTCATCGAGCAGGTACGGCCGGCGGCCGTGGTGACCGCCGAGACGTTCCGTGGCTTCGCCCACGCCGAGGCGTTCGACGACCTGCTCGCCGCGGCCGGCCTCGGCGACATCGCGCGCGTCGTGCTGCGCGGAACCCGGCCGGGCTGGTCGCCGTTCAACGTCGTCGTCTCCCACGGCCGGCGCCAGGAGTTCGCCATCGTTGGGGCCGACGAACCCTGCCTGATCCTCTTCACTTCGGGAACCACCTCGGGCGCCAAGGCCGCGGTGCACTCCTCACGCACGTTGCTGGCCGAAACCCGCCAACTCGCCGACGCGTGGGGCCTGTGCTGGGAGGACGTCGCCTACATGGCGGCTCCGCTGCAGCACATCACCGGCGTCCTCAACGCGATGACCATCCCGCTACTGGTCGGTGCATCGGCGGTGCTTGCCGAACGGTGGGAACCCGACGTCGCGGTGGCCGACATCATGCGCCACAGGGTGACGTATTCGGCTGGGGCGACGGTGTTTCTACAGGAACTGACCGACGCCGCCCGCGCCGCCCGCGTTCACCTGCCGCTGCGGATGTTCGCCTGCGGCGGGGCGGCGGTACCGCGCGCTGTCATGGAGCGCAGCGAAGAGCAGGGGATTCCCGCCGCGCGGGTGTACGGCATGACCGAGCTTCCGACGGTGACGGTGATGAACCGCGCCTACCCGTTCGACCTGCGCGCGGAAACCGACGGCGCGATCGCCCCCGGCGTGCAGGTCCGGGTCGTCGGGGCGGACGGCGAACCAGTGGCCGCGGGATGCGCAGGCGAGCTGCTGGTGCGCGGACCCGAGCAGATGCTGGGCTACCTCGACCCCGAGGCCAACCGGGCCGCGATCGATGACGCGGGATGGTTCTCCACCGGCGATGTCGGCGTCGTCGACGGCGCAGGCTTCGTCACCATCACCGGGCGCCTGAAGGACGTCATCAACCGCGGCGGCGAGAAGTTCTCCGCCCGCGACATCGAAGACCTGCTCGTCACGCACCCCGCGGTGCGCCACGCCGCCGTCGTGCCCGGACCCGACGCGAGATTCGGTGAGGTTCCCGTCGCGTTCGTCGTGTTCGACCATCCGGGCCAGGCGTCGGCCGACGACCTGGCCCGCCACCTGCACGCCACCGGGCTGGCACGCCAAAAAACCCCAGTCGCTTGGCATTTCGTTGACTCCCTGCCGATGACGCCGTCGGGCAAGGTCAAGAAGTTCGAACTGGTGCACACCGCGCAGATCGCAGAAAGGCGAGGATGAATCTCGAACAGTTCCGTACCCTGCTTGACTTGAGTGAGGACGCCGACGGCCGGATGGTGCTGCCGGTCTTGAACACCAGCTCCGAGCGGGTCTTCGGCGGTCAGATTCTCGCACAACTGATCGCGGCGATCACACCGCCGGACAAGTCCGTGAAGTCGCTGCAAGTCGCCTTTCCGCGCGCAGGACGACCTCGTAAACCACTGTTTCTGGAGCTGGAGCAGATTCACGAAGGCCGCTCGGTCGGGCATCGGCGCGCCGTCGTGTGGCAGGACGAAGGCCCCGGCCGCCGCATCGTGGCGACCGCGTCGATCCTCGTCGACCAGCCCGACGAGAGTTACGACTATCAGCACACCGCCGTGTCGTCGGGAGATCCGATGGACGCCAAGCCGATTGACTTCGCGGTCGTGCCAGGAGAGTCGAGGCTGATCAGTTGTGTCGGCCTCGACGACGAGCGCGCTCTGCCCGCCGAGCTCGCGTTCTGGATGCGCTGTCCGGGATTTGCCGATGCGTCGCTGGCGCAGCCGGCCCTCGCCTACGTCTCGGACTGGCCGCTCATCGGCACGCTGCTCAAAGCGGTGCCCGGTGTCAGCCAGTCCGATGCCCACGTCGCGCTGGAGACCGGCGTGGTGACCCATTCGCTCTGGTTTCACCAGCCGTTCGACGTATCGCAGTGGCTGCGGGTCGAGACCCGCGGTACCCGGCTGGTCGGTGGCCGAGGCTTTGGCACCGGCGCCGTTTACACCCAGGAGGGATCGCTGGTGGCGTCCTTCGCCCAGGAAAGCGTCATAAGGAGACAGCAATGACAGCAGAGCATTTCGTCCGATACGAAATCGAGGATCGGGTTGCGGTCATTACCCTGGACCGGCCCGGTGCTGCGAACGCGCAGACTCCCGGCATCCTCAAGGATCTCGACGACGCATGGCGGCGTGCGGACAACGATCCCGACGTGAGGGTCATCGTCCTTACCACCACCGGCAAGCACTTCTCCGCCGGCCACGACATGTCCGGCAGTGATCCGTCAGGTGATGGTCGCGGCCTTAGCCCCCATCGCACCGACGGCAAGTTGGTGGCCGAGGATTACTACGACTGGGAGACTAGGGGATACCTGGAGTACGCCAAGCGCTGGCGCGACATTCCCAAGCCGACCATTGCCGCGGTCCAGGGCAAGTGCATCGCGGCCGGGCTGATGCTGTGCTGGCCGTGCGACCTCATCGTCGCCGCGGACAATGCGCAGTTCTCCGACCCGGTCGGTCTGCTCGGCATCATGGGCGTCGAATACCACGCCCACACCTGGGAACTCGGAGCCCGCAAGGCCAAGGAGATGCTGTTCACCGCCGGTTCGGTGTGTGCGGAGGAGGCGCTGCGCTCAGGGATGGTCAACCACGTCGTACCGCTGGACGAATTGCGTTCCTTCACACTGGCTCTCGCTCACCGGGTGGCGCAGACAGACCCCTGGGCGTTGCGGCTGGCCAAGCGGGCGGTCAACCACACACTCGACACCATGGGCTTCTCGACGGCGATCGCGTCGTGCTTCGACATGCACCACCTCGGCCATACCCGGGCGCTCGCCGCAACCGGCGGGCAGACCGTCGTGATGGCCGACCTGGAACGGATGAAGGCCGCGGGCCGCGCCAAGTGAGCAGGTCCACCGCCAAGGTCGCGGTGATCACCGGTGCGCGGCGCGAATCTGAAACTGATCCCTCTGTTCGAGAGCGTCAACTACTACCGGCTTGGGCCGAAGCGTGGTGGCGTAGGCCGTCGACGAGCAGGTTGAGCAGTCGACCGGCCTGCTCGCGTTGGTCTGGCGCACCAGCGGCGAGGGACACGCCGCTCAGCGCCAGGAGAACGTCGTTGGGCTCGACGTCCGCCCTTATTGTCCCGGCGCTGATACCGGCGGTGAGAAGTGTGGTGATGGCGGCGATCAGCCGGGCGCGGCTCTCGGCGTAGGGATCACCACCGGAAGCGATCACCGCTTGAAGCGCCCCGGCCATGTAGCGCTTGGTCGTCATGTAGTCGATGAAGCGATCCATCCAGGCGCGTGTCGCCTCGTCTGGCGCGAGCGATCGCAAAAGGCCGGGCACCGCGTCGCAGAGGTGGGCGAGCTCCTGGCGGTAGGCCGCCTCGACGAGCGCATCGCGTGTCGGGAAGTGACGGTAGAGCGTCCCGATGCCGACGCCGGCGGTCTTCGCGATGGCCTCGAGGGTCACGTCCGCCCCGTCGCT
Organism: Mycobacterium sp.; assembly: GCF_032162105.1. Lineage (GTDB taxonomy): Bacteria > Actinomycetota > Actinomycetes > Mycobacteriales > Mycobacteriaceae > Mycobacterium. The sequence continues at coordinate 15,344 of NZ_JAVRPS010000019.1, forward strand.
CGTGAAGGCGCGCACTGCGGCCTCGAGTAGCCGCTCACGGTTGCGCCGGGCGTCGGCACGCACCGGTCGGCCGATGGTATGCGACACAGATCGTCCTTTCCGCCCGAACGCTTACAGGGCACTGGTTGCTAACCGGAGCTTACTCCGGTTACGCTGGTCGCCGTACCGGAGGCTCCTCCGATTCGGTAAATGTCGCGTCCGCCTCGAGTACCCACCGCCCACCGCACGGGAGTCGAATCATGACCGTAACCACGCCCATCGTCACGCCCTTCAAATGGGAAACAACCGCCGCCGAGGTTGTCGCCGGGTTCGACCTCAGCGGCAACCGGGTCATCGTGACTGGCGGTGCATCCGGCATCGGACTCGAGACGGCGCGCGCGCTCGCCGCCGCAGGCGCAGACGTGACTCTTGCGGTCCGCAACGCCGACGCAGGACAGCGCGTCGCCTCGGAGATCGTGGCCAGCACCGGTAACACCCGTGTCTCCGTCGCCCCTGTAGATCTCGCCGACCCGGCATCGGTCGCGTCGTTCGTCGCAGCGTGGGACGGACCGCTCGACGTCCTGGTCAACAATGCCGGCGTCATGGCTTGCCCGGAGACTCGCACACCGCAGGGCTGGGAGCTTCAGTTCGCCACCAATCATCTTGGCCACTTCGCGCTCGCGGTCGGTCTGCACCGTGCACTCGCGGCCGCCGGCGGGGCCCGCATCGTCTCGGTCAGCTCCCGAGCTCACCTGCGCACACCGGTGGACTTCGACGACATCCACTTCCTCAACCGCGCCTACGAGCCATGGGACGCCTACGCACAGTCGAAGACCGCCAACGTGCTCTTCGCGGTGGAGGCGAGCAGGCGCTGGGAAGGCGACGGCATCGTCGCCAACGCACTACAGCCCGGCACCGTCCGGTCGAACTTGCAGCGCTACATCACCGACGACGACCTGGAGCGCACCCGGGGGCACATCGAAGACGACGAGGGGAGCTTCCACTGGAAGACACCCGAGCAGGGAGCCGCAACGTCGGTGCTGCTCGCGACCTCACCGCTGCTCGAGGGAATCGGCGGCCGATACTTCGAGGACTGCAACGAGGCAGGACCCAGTCAGCCCGGCACCGGTCATGGCGTCGCCGCCTACGCGCTTGACCCACGAGCTGCGGCGCGGCTCTGGGAGATCTCCGTCACGACGCTGGCGTCCTGACAGCAGCCGGCGACTGGCAGACGAAGATCCCGCTCATGAGTATCTGGCCCCCGACCTGGATCTCGCCGTGCTGGCCTTGCGCCAGCTCGACCCCGCTGGCATCGACGATCCGGTACTGCACGACGCCGGGCAGCGGGATCCCCGCCGCTCTTGTCGGTTCTCAAACTCGATGTCATCGTCTCGATTTGAATGTCATCGCGATGTCATCGATGACACGAAAGTGAGAATCAGCAAGCAGCAGGAGGAGGGCGGGTAGCAGGTCTCGCGAAACCTGAGGGCATCTCATGGGTGGTGGGCTGATGACGGATGCGCCACCGGTATGGGATCGCTCGGCGTCCGTCGGAGGGATCGCAGTCGTTGATCGTTGTGTGTCGACGTTCTGGGTGCGGTCAGGGGGTGGCGGGGAATTCGATGCTGGACATTGCGAAGATCTTCCAGCCGTTGCAGTTTTGGTGAACGCGTAGAAGGCGGACACCTCCTCGATCAACGTTCCGTCTGCCCGGACGCGTTCGCAGTTCCTGAGGAGGACGTGCGCCTTGACGTCCGAGACCGCCACGACGTCGATCTTCGGTCCGGCACTGGTGGCCCAGTCCTTGTGTCGTTTGAGGCCGGTTGGGCTGTAAGGGAATTCGTCAGCAGACCGCATGTCGTCGAAGAATTCGGTGGGCACGCCGCCGGGGTGTCCCGGGGTTTGCATGACCACGGGCACGGTCGCGCCGATGAAGGCGGTCTTGGCCGCGCGCGCCGTTCCGTAGCGACCGATGTAGCGGGCGATGACGCCGCCGCCGGTGGAGTGACCGACCAGAATGGCGTTCGTCAGGTCTAGGGTCTCCATCTGTCGCGCACTAGGGCACCAGTCCGTGGTGGTGTGCGTAGACAACGGCGTGGACCCGGTCGCGCAGTCCGAGTTTGGACAGAATCCGGGAGACGTGGGTCTTGACGGTTTCGTCGCCGATGTAGAGCTGCGAGGCGATCTCG
>NZ_JAVRPS010000020.1:0-3104 GCF_032162105.1 Mycobacterium sp.
TTCGCGACGACTTGCTCATCAAGGTCAGCGCCGTCGATGCCGGCGATGCCGCGGCCGTCCGCGACTTGATCTCCGAGCAACTGCGTTGGGCCACTGCCAAGCTCGCACGCTACGAACGATTGCGGGAACGCCTGCTGCACGGCCGTACCGAGGACGAATACCTGTCCGAGAGCCCGCGCGTCGGCCCCTACCTCACCCTATTGCGGGGAATCTCGTTCGAGCAGGAGAACATTCGCTGGGGCGAGCGCGCGTTGTCGGTGATCAACCAGCGGTTGGCGGCCAGGACGTGAGATTGTCGTATTCCCGTCCGACGCCGTCTGCGGCTTGCCCTTAGAGGCCGAGCGACTTGGCGATGATCACCTTCATGACCTCGCTGGTCCCGGCGTAGATGCGCGCCACCCGGGCGTCCGTGTACAGCCGGGCGATCGGGTATTCCATCATGTAGCCGTAGCCACCGAAGAGCTGCAGGCAGCGGTCGATCACCCGGGCCTGCATCTCGGTGCAGAACAACTTCACCCTGGCGGCGTCGGCGGCCGACAGCTCACCCTCGACGTGCAGGGTGACCGCGCGGTCCAGCATCGCCTGTGCCGCCTCCACCTCCGTCGAGCACGCGGCGAGTTCGAACTGGGTGTTCTGAAACGACGCGACGGGCGTGCCGAATGCCTTGCGGTCCTTGGTGTAGTCGATGGCTGCGGTGATCGCGGACCGCGCCTGCGACACCGACCCGACGGCCACGGTGAGGCGTTCCTGCGGCAGGTTGTGCCCCAGGTAGCCGAAGGCCTCGCCCTCCTCGCCAAGCAGGTTGGCCGCGGGCACGCGGACGTCGACGAACGACAGCTCGGCGGTGTCCTGCACCTTGCAGCCCATCTTCTCCAGCTCGCGACCGTGGGTGAAGCCCTCCATGCCGTCCTCGACGACGAACAGCGTCAGTCCCTTGCGCCGGTTGTCGGGATCGGTGGACGTGCGGGCGACCACGACGACGAGGTCGGCCTGCATGCCGCCGGTGATGAAGGTCTTGGCGCCGTTGAGGATGTAGTCGTCCCCGTCGCGCACCGCCGTGGTGCGCATGCCCGCCAGGTCGGACCCGGTCCCTGGCTCGGTCATGGCGACCGCGGTCAGAAGCGTGCCCGCGGCGAGGCCGGGGAACCAGCGCAGCCGCTGCTGTTCGTTCGCGTAGTGCAAGAAGTACGGCAGGATCACCTCGAGCTGGGTGCGCACCGTGGACAAGGTGACCAGCGCGCGAGCCGCCTCCTCCTGCATGACGACGTTGTAGCGGTAGTCGGGCATGCCCGCGCCGCCGTACTCCTCGGGGATCGCCATGCCGAGCATGCCGAGCTCGCCCATCTGCTTGAACACGTCGCGGGGCATGCGGCCGCCCTTCTCCCACTCGGGATAATGCGGTACCACTTCCTTTTCGACGAAGTTTCGGGCGAGCTCGCGGAACGCCTCGTGGTCCTCGGTGAACAGATCCCGGCGCATGACGCCTCCTTTCGAACGTTCTCTACGCTCGTGCTAGTTCATCAGCTCGACCAGCGTGGCGTTGGCGGTGCCGCCACCCTCGCACATGGTCTGCAAGCCATACCGAATTCCGTTGTCGCGCATGTGGTGAATCATGCGGGTCATCAGCACCGCGCCCGAAGCGCCGAGCGGATGGCCGAGCGCGATCGCCCCGCCGAGCGGGTTGAGCCGGGCCTCGTCGGCGCCGGTCTCGGCCAGCCAGGCCAACGGCACCGGCGCGAACGCCTCGTTGACCTCGAACACACCGACCTCGTCGATGCGCACGCCCGCCTTGTGCAGCACCTTCTCGGTGGCGGGAATGGGGCCGGTGAGCATGAGCACGGGGTCGGCACCGGTGACCGCGCCTGCGCGGTAGCGGACCAGGGGCGTCAGATTCAGTTGGACCGCGTTCTCGGCCGTCATCACCAACAGCGCGGCGGCGCCGTCCGAGATCTGTGACGAGTTGCCTGCGTGGATGACGCCGTCGTCGGTGAAGGCCGGCTTGAGTCCGGCGAGTTTCTCGACGGTGGTGCCGCGACGGATGCCCTCGTCGGCCGTCACGACGTCGCCGTCGGTGAAGACGGGGACGATCTGGTCGATGAAGGCGCCCGCGTCCTGCGCGGCGGCGGCCCGCTCGTGCGACTGCGCCGAGTACTCGTCGAGGCGGGTCCTGGACAGGTCCCACTTCTTGGCGATCATCTCGGCCGAGAGGCCCTGGTTGAACGAGAAATCGTCATAGCGGGCAAGGACTTTCGGCCCGTACGGCATGCCGGTGGCGCGCGCGGCGCCCAGCGGCACCCGGCTCATCACCTCCACCCCACCCGCGACGACGATGTCCTGCTGGCCGGACATCACCCCCTGCACGGCGAAGTCGAGCGCCTGCTGGCTCGACCCGCACGCCCGGTTGATCGTGGTGCCGGGGATGTGTTCGGGCCAGCCCGCGGCGAGCACGGCATATCGGCCGATGTTGCTCGACTGGTCGCCGACCTGCGAGACGCAACCCCACACCACGTCGTCGATCACGTCGGGATCGACGTCGGTGCGCTCGAGTAGTTCGTTGAGGACTATCGCGGACAGGTCGGCGGCGTGCTGGTCGGACAGCCCGCCGTTGCGCTTCCCGACCGGGGTGCGCACGGCTCCGACGATGACGGTCTCACGCATTGTCTTGCTCCGATCTGGATAGTGCCCATCGACCAGTGAACTCCGGCTCCCGCTTTGCGGCGAACGCCGCGTACGCCTCCCCCGAGTCTGCCGTGGCGAAGTCCCCCGGCTGTGCGCGGGCCTCGTTGGCCAGCACCTCGGCGAATGTGGCGTCGGCAGCCGCGTGGCCGGTCAGGTCGAACAGCGGGCTCGCGGTCTTCGTGCCGTTCGTGGTCATCAGTAGCTCCTCGGCAGGCCCAGGACGTGGGAGCCCAGGAAGTTCAGGATCATCTCCTGACTGATCGGCGCGATCTTCATCAGGCGCACACAGTCGGGTTCGCCGGTACAGAAACGTCCGCACCGGCGGATCGGCACTCCTCCTCGTACAGCTCTGAGGTCGGCTACGGCGGCCCGACGAGGTTGCCGCGCCGGACGTTCTCCCGGCACGTCAGCCGGTCCTGGCCCGT
>NZ_JAVRPS010000021.1:0-4145 GCF_032162105.1 Mycobacterium sp.
TCGACCAGGACCACCATCAGGTGGCATTCCGGGTTGTTCGTGGTGATCGCGTTGGCGATGCTCTGCAGGATCATCGTCTTGCCGGCCTTCGGCGGCGACACGATCAGGGCGCGCTGGCCCTTGCCGATCGGCATGATCAGGTCGATGACGCGGGTGGTCAGCCGGTCGGGCGTGGTCTCCAGCCGCAGCCGCTGGTTCGGATACAGCGGGGTGAGCTTCTGGAAGTCGGGACGCTTCTTGGCGTCCTCGACCGATCCGCCGTTGATGGTGTCGAGGCGGACCAGCGGGTTGAACTTCTGCCGCGGGTTCTGGCTGCCGCCCCCGCCGCCGCCCTCGCCCTCGCGGGCGATCCGGACCGCGCCGGTCACGGCGTCGCCGCGGCGCAGACCGTTCTTGCGGACCATGTTCATCGACACGTAGACGTCGTTCGGTCCGGCGAGGTAGCCGGAGGTACGGACGAATGCGTAGTTGTCGAGCACGTCGAGGATGCCGGCGACCGGCTGGACGACGTCGTCCTCGCGGAGTTCGGTGTCACGGTCCCCACCGCCGCCGCCTTCGGCGCCGGTGCGCTCGCCGCGCCGCCTGCGGTCGCGGAACCGGCGGCCCCGTCGGCCCTGACGGCCATCGCCATCGTCGTCGTCATCGTCGTTGTTCGAGTTGCCGCCCTGGTTGGACCGGTTGCCGCCCTGGTTGGACTGGTTGCCGCCACCCTGGTTGGACCGGTTGCCACCGCCCTGGTTGCCGCCGCCTTGATTGCCGCCACCCTGGTTGCCACCGTCGTTGGACCGGTTGTCCTGACGGGAGTTCTGGGCGCGCCTGTCGTCGCCCTTCTCGTCCGACTTGGGGGCCTTGGCCTCGGTCTTGTCGACCTCGGTCTTGTCCTCGCCCGTCGATTCAGCCTTGACGTCCGCCTTCTCGGCGGGCTTGTCGTCGACCTTGGTCTCGGTGTCCGCGGGGGGCGCGGCCTGGCGCGAGGCGCCGCGGCGCTCGCGACGAGCGGGGGCCCGCTGCTCGGCTGGTGCCTCGGCGGCGCTCTCGGGATTCTCGACGGCTGGCGCTGCCGCACTCTCCGGAGCGTGGCCATTGTTCTCGCCGCGCTGTTCGCGGATTGCCGCGATCAGCTCGCTCTTGCGCATGCCGGATGCGCCCTTGACGCCCACCTGGTTGGCAAGCGCCCGCAGGTCCGGCAGCACCATCCCGGTCAGCGAGCCGCCGCGCGAGCTAGGGGCGACGTTGGCCGCCGGTGCGGCCGCCTCTTGCGAGGCTTCCGGCGCGGCGGCGGCGGAAACCGCCGAAACCGGCTCGGAGATGTCTGAATTCACGGAGTCCGGCGACTGGACGTCGCTGCTGTCAGCCGTGAAGAGGTCCGTATCAGTCACGGATTTCCTTTCTTTCCCTCGCTGATTCGATCGCGCGAGGGCTCATCGCACTCAGCCGAAACGCTGAGTGCCGAGGTCCCACCGTCGCCCATGCAACGGTGATCGCTGGGGTTCGCCGCGATACGGCGAACCGTCATCCACGAAAAGAATGGGTGGTCGTCCTAGTGTCGGCGCAGGCACAGACGCTGCGATTGCTGGACGAGAGCGAGGATAACCCGCATCGGTGCGGGAAGCAAGCAACACCCGTGAGTCGCATGTGACTCGTGTCAACTTCGAATCGATACGCCGGATGTCCACCGGACACGCTCACCAACCAACATCTCGCTGACGGCGAACCCATTGGCGGCGCCGAACTCCAGGGCCTCGGCCGGCAACTCCGGCTCGGTGGTGAGCGCAATAACCGCAGGCCCAGCCCCGGAAAGCACCGCTGGTACACCACAACGCCGCAGGATGGCGAGGTATTCCGCCGAGGCGGGCATGGCGGCGGCCCGCTGCGGTTGATGCAGCCGGTCCGCGGTGGCCGCCATGAGCAGATCGGGCCGTTCGGTCAACGCCACCACGAGCAGCGCCGCGCGGCTGAGGTTGAACCGTGCGTCGACATGGCTGACCCGATCGGGAAGCAGGACCCGCGTCTCGGCGGTCGACGAGCGCACCTGCGGGATCGCGGGGAACAGGTGGATGTCGGGGTGCAGACGCAGCGGTGCCGCCCCGTACCGGTCCTGTGGACCGTCGTCGTCGGTCCACGACACCACCGCGCCGCCCAGCACCGCGGCGGACGCGTTGTCGGGGTGGCCCTCGAACTCCGACGCCAGCTGCACCAGCTCAGTGTCCGTCAGCGGCTTCGAATCAGATTGAACGACGAGGCCGTTGGTGGCGGCGATGCCGCCGACCACAGCGGCTGCCGACGATCCGAGGCCACGGGAGTGCGGAATGTCGTTGCGGCAAAACACCTTAAGACCCGCAGCTTCGACCCCTGCGACGGCGAGTCCGCGCTCGATGGCGCGGACGACGAGATGCGAGGAGTCCAACGGTACTTGCCCCGCGCCCTCCCCCTCGACTTCGACGAGAAGACCGGATTCGGTTGTCTGGACCTCGATTTCGTCATAGAGGCCGAGCGCGAGCCCGAGGCTGTCGAACCCGGGCCCCAGATTCGCGCTCGACGCGGCCACCACGGCGTTGGCCGCCAGGCCCGCGGGCAGAATCCGAGTCACCGACGATCCACTCCGCTACGCCAGTCCGAGCGTGGCTACCACCGCTACGGGGTCGACCGGAAGGGCCTCGACGACGGGCATGTCCTTCAGCGCGGTGTCCGGATCCTTGAGGCCGTTGCCCGTGACGGTGCACACCACGGTGGAGCCCCGCGCCACCCAGCCGTCCTCGACCGACTTGAGCAGACCGGCGACGCTGGCCGCCGACGCCGGCTCGACGAACACCCCTTCGGACCGCGCGATCAGGTGATACGCGGCCAGGATCTCCTCGTCGGTGGCGGCAAGGAACCGGCCGTTGGACTGTTGCTGGGCCTCGACGGCCGACGTCCACGATGCGGGCGCGCCGATCCGGATCGCGGTGGCGATCGTCTCGGGGTTCTTGACCGGCTCACCGAGCACCAGCGGCGCAGCGCCTGCGGCTTGTGCGCCGAGCATCCGGGGCAGCCGGTCGGACAGGCCGTCGCGGTGGTACTCGGTGTAGCCCTTCCAGTAGGCGGTGATGTTGCCCGCATTGCCGACGGGCAGGGCGTGCACGTCGGGCGCGGTACCCAGCGCGTCGACGATCTCGAACGCCGCGGTCTTCTGGCCCTCGATGCGGTACGGGTTGACCGAGTTCACCAGCGCGATGGTTGGGAAGTCCGTCGTCAGCTTTCGGGCCAGTTCCAGGCAGTCGTCGAAGTTTCCGTCGATCTGGATGATCTTGGCGCCGTGCATGACCGCCTGAGCGAGCTTGCCCATGGCGATCTTGCCCTGCGGGATCAGCACCGCGCAGGTGATGCCCGCACGCGCGGCGTACGCCGCAGCCGAGGCCGAGGTGTTGCCCGTCGACGCGCACAGCACTGCCTGCTGGCCGCGGGCCACCGACTCGGTGACCGCCATGGTCATGCCGCGGTCCTTGAAGGAGCCCGTGGGATTGAGCCCCTCGACCTTCAAATGCACTGTGCAGCCAGTCTGTTCGGACAGCCGCTTGGCATGGATCAGCGGCGTGCCGCCTTCGAGCAGGGTGATCGGCGTCCAGTGGTCCTCGACCGGCAACCGGTCGCGGTAGGCCGCGATCAGGCCTGGCCACGGTTGGTGCACCGCGGTACGGGCGGTACTCATTCGGTGGTTCCCTCCAGCCGCAGCACGCTGTTGATGCTCTGCACGACGTCGAGATCGGCCAGCGCACCCACGGTGTCGGAGAGCGCCGCATCGGTGGCCAAGTGGGTCACCACGACGATCCTGGCGCCGCACCGCAGACCTCCGTGGTCGACCATGCCTTCCTGGCGCACCTCGGCGATGCTGACCTCGCGCTTGCCGAATTCGGCTGCCACCGAGGACAACACGCCCGGCCGGTCGGCGACGCTCATGCTGACGTAGTAACGGGTCGGGATGAATCCGATGGGGGCAATCGGCAGTTCGGCGTACTTCGACTCGCGCGGTCCAAGGCCACCCTGCACCCGGTTGCGTGCGGCCATGACCAGGTCGCCCATCACCGCCGACGCCGTCGGCGCACCGCCCGCACCCTGGCCGTAGAACATCAGCCGCCCGGCCGCCTCGGCTTCGACCACCACCGCGT
>NZ_JAVRPS010000022.1:0-3379 GCF_032162105.1 Mycobacterium sp.
GCAGACTCCCATGACCGACACTGTGTTCGGCACCCCACGAGTTGCAGGCGGCCTTCTGCGGCGGATCCCCGCGAAACGATGGGGACAGCCGCAGGACTTCAGCGCCATCGCCGTCTACCTTGCAAGCTCCGCCAGCGTTTACCACACCGCCGACTCGATCTTGATCGACGGCGGATACTCCGCATTCTGAGGATTGCCGATGGAATTCACCACGATCGACTACTGCGTCAACGACTCGGTCGCCACGATCACCCTCAATCGTCCACACGCGCGCAATGGATTCACCATCTCCATGGCCGATGAGCTCGGGACAGCGCTCTGTGCGGCGGACCTCGACGATGAAGTCCTTGTTGTCGTGCTGGTAGCCGCAGGCAGTGATTTCTGTGTCGGCATGGACATGACCGCCGACACCGCCGGTGTCGACGACATCGATGCCCCGGACTGGGTAGAGCCGGCCACCCGGGTGGTGCGGCCGATGGCCAACTTGAACAAACCCGTCATCGCTGCCATTCAGGGTGCAGCAGTCGGAGTCGGCGTCACCCTAACGCTGGCCGCCGATTTCCGCCTAGCAGCCACCGATGCGCGGTTCGGGTTCGTCTTCGCCCGACGTGGATTGTTCCCCGAAGGGGGATCGATGTGGTTTCTGCCTCGCATCGTCGGTCTTGCAAGAGCGAAGGATTGGATGCTTAGTGGCAGGGTGTTCGGCGTCGACGAAGCTCTTGCCGCGGGCTTGGTGAACAGCGTGCATGCGCCCCACGAGCTGCGGACGGCTGCCCAAGACCTCGCTCGCGATCTTGCCGTCCATACATCACGCGTGTCAGTCGCGGCGATCCGCCGTGGTCTGATAGCGATGGCCGGAAGTAACAGCCCCGAAGCGGCTTTCGCGCTTGATGCGAAGCTCATTTCGCATGCTTCGACCAGCGCCGACCTCGTCGAAGGAATCGCCTCGTTCCTGCAGAAGCGCCCACCCCACTTCACCGGCAACGTCCGCAGCGATCTGCCGCAACTATCTGAGTGGCTCGAAGGTGGGACGATCTAGGCAGGCCCCAGGCGGGCAGTCAGTACCAGCACCGGGAACTTGGATCGCCACCATTCGACGCCACGATCAGGTGGGTGTCACCGTCGCGTGAATAGGCGACCGACGCGGTCCGCGCCTGACCGGTCTTCGCGCCGGTCGTGTGCAATAGCAGGTTCCGGGGTACGGGTGACGACAGGCCAAACTGACATCGCGCGTTTGAGCGCGCGTGTGGCGCCCAGGGCGCCCTCCCGTCACCAGTTTTCGAGGTGAGCACGGAGATCTAGTGTCTCGAGCCGATAGTTCTGCAGCAGTTGGTTGCCGACGCTGGCCAGGATTTGATCGCGTTCTTGAGTTGGCGGCGGCGCAACTCTGCAGGTGGTCAATCCGTTCCTCACCACGCCGAATGTGCGTGTACGGCGAAAAATTGGTCCTCAGATCTTCGCCCTCCCTGCACGTTCGGCGGGCCGAATCGAACCTGCGCCCGCGAGCTGCACGCGAATCAACGACTCGCGACACACTAGAGGAACAGCCACCCTACCAGTACTACCGCGATGCGGACTTAAATACAAGTGACTCGCGCGGTGTCGGCGAGCGCTAACTCGCGCCGAGTGAGGTGGTGCAGACCGATATCGGGTCGGATTCTGAGCGGTACTGGCGCCCGGGTGCGCGGACGGTGTTCTCGCGCAAAACCGTTCGCGCTAGGGTTCAGCGGAAGATGACGCACGTCGTGGTGGCGTGTGCGACCAGGCGACCCTGGTCGTCAACGACCCGACCCTCGGCGGTCGCGGTCGTGCGACCGACGTGGATGGTGGTGCCGGTAGCGGTCAACCGGCGACCATCGGTCGGGACCGGGCGGATGTAGTTGATCTTCAGTTCCAGTGTGGCGCAACCTACACCGGCGTCCATCGTCGTGTGCACCGCGCAGCCCATCGCCGAATCCAGCAGCGTCGCACAGATGCCGCCGTGGGTCGTGCCGAGCGGATTGGCGAAGTCGGGGCGGGTCTGTAGGGCGAAGACCACCTTGCCGTACTCGAGCAGTTCCAGCTCCATGCCGAGCAGGTCGCCGATGTATGGCGCGTGCGAGCCCTGCGACAACGCGGTGCGCAGCAGTTCGAGTCCTGTCAGCTGGGGCAGTTCGGTCTGGGCCGGGCCGGTGGGCTCGGCCGAGGCTTGCGGGCTCATGAATTCGGTCCCTTTGTGATGGTCTTGATCGCTGCCGCAGCCTAGCTGCTACTGGATGCTGCGGCCGCCGTCGACGTCGAGGCAGACGCCGGTGAGAAAGCCCGAGCGTGGAGAGGACAGAAACAACACGGCCGATGCTACGTCGTCAGGCTCGGCTATCCGTCCCATCGGAATGCCGCCGACGATCTTGTCGAACATGTCACCGGTGAGTCCGCCGTCGCCGAATGCGTTGGTCATGAAGTTCGTCTGCGCGGCGACCGGGCAGACGGCATTTACCCGAATCCGGGGCGCGAGTTCGTTGGCCAGTCCACGCGTCAGGGTGAGGACCGCACCCTTGGTGGCGTTGTAGGTAACGACGCCGGGCCGAGGTCGCTTTCCGGCGATCGATGCGGTGTTGACGATCACCGAACCGTCTTCCATGTGCGGGACCGCGTATTTCGCACCGAGGAAGACGCTACGAACATTCAATGCAACCTGGGCGTCGAAGGTTTTGACGTCCAGATCGACGGTGGGGCCGGACCGGTGGGTTGTGCCGGCATTGTTGATCAGAATATCGAGCCCGCCGAATGCGTCCATTGCGGTCGAGACCATGGCCTGAATCTGTGGCGGTGACGTCACGTCAACCTGCGCCGGAACTGCACCCTCGATGGATCCCGCGACATCCCGTGCACCGACGTCGTCGAGGTCAGCGACTAGGACCCGGGCTCCGGCCGCACCGAACTTCCGTGCGATCGCCGCCCCGAAGCCGCCGGCGGCGCCAGTCACGATCACTCGCTTGCCCTCGAGGCCTTCCAAGACACTCAATTTCTCTCCCTAACCTGGTGAACAAGCACTACACGGCAACTCACTGGATGCTGCGGCCGCCGTCGACGTCAATACACACACCGGTCAGAAAGTTGGCTTCTGGTGAGGCCAGGTATTCCACGGCCGAGGCGACGTCCTCGGGTACGGCGAGCCTGGCCATCGGTATGCCCTCGACAAACTTGGCAAGGGTTTCGCCGGTCAGCTTGTCCACTCCATGTGAGGTGCGGATGAATCCGGTCTGAGCGCCGACGGGATTGACGGCACAGACTCGGATTCGAGGTGCCAACTCCGCGGCGAGCCCACGGGTGAAAGTGATGACGCCCCCTTTGGCTGCGTTGTAGACGGTCAGCCCTGGACGTGGGCGTCGACCGCCGA
>NZ_JAVRPS010000023.1:0-37813 GCF_032162105.1 Mycobacterium sp.
CCAGCGCAACAGCCGCACCGCCAACCCGGAGTACAACCCCATCACCACCAAGTCGACGACCACCATCGTCGCGCCGATCGCGAGGTACTGCGGGAGCAGCGGAGCGGTGGGCGTCACGAATTGGGGCAGCACCGCAAGGAAGAACACCAGCGCTTTCGGGTTGGTGGCGTTGACGAGAAAACCACGAACGACGAGCGCGGTCCGGCCATCCTCGGCGGGCGTGCCAAGCTGCTCGCGAAGGTCCCGGGTCGCCGTGCGCCATTGCCGCACTGCGAGATAGAGCAGGTATGCCACCCCGACCCACTTGATGACGTTGAACACGACGATCGAGCTGGTGACGATGGCGCCGAGTCCCACGGCGACGAGGGCGAGCTGCAGCATCAGCCCGACCTCCAGGCCAAGGATGCTCCAGTAGCCGCGGCGCACCCCGTGGGTCAGTCCGGTCGCCATCGTCTGGATCGCACCCGCACCGGGAGAGACGGCGATCAGAACCGCCGCGCCGACGAACGCCAACCACAACTCCCAGGCCATCACCGAAGTGTGGCAGTGGGCCGGCGGTCAGTTCAACCGGATATGTCTCAGCCGGAGATGTCGGCGACGAACGTGCCCTGGCGCTTGGCCAGCATCGCGGGAATCCGCGGCAGGGACGAATCGACCGTGCCAGCGGGCAGCACCCTGGGGTTGAGGAGGTGAAGGTCCTTGCGACCGACGTGGATGTCGGCCTCGCCCGCAGCCAGCACGTTCTTCACCCGGTTGGTCTTGCCGTGGACCAGCCCGATCGCCAAGACGCTGTCCTTGCGGTAGGCGGTGACGATGGTTTCGAAGTCCTTGCCCGACGTACGGCCACGGTGCTTGATCACGGCGAACCCGGGCATCCGCTTCGACAGCGGCCGGAGCATCGGGTTGATGTACTTGATCTGCATCCGCTCCAGCCACACCGGCATCAGCATCGGCACGCCGGGGGCGTTGTTGGGGTGGTCTTCTCTTGACGTTGAAGCTGACATGACGGCTCCCGTATTCGATTTGTACTGCTCTGGGACAATAGTCAACGTGAATGACTCCTCCGTGCTGATGTCCCGCATCGATCTGCGGGGCAGCCACCTGTCGACGGCGGCTTTGCGCGCCGTGCTGCCGCGCGGCGGGGTCGACGTGGACGCTGTCATGCCGAAGGTACGCCCCATCGTCGACGCAATCGTCGAGCGAGGAGCGGTCGCGGCCCTCGAGTACGGCGAAGCGTTCGACCGGGTGCGACCCCAGACGGTCCGGGTGCCCGCCGCTCGACTGGCCGAGGCGCTCGCCGACCTGGACCCGGCGGTGCGGGTGGCGCTGGAGGTGGCGATCGAGCGCACCCGGGCCGTGCACGCCGACCAGCGGCGCACCGACACCACCACCACGCTGGCGCCGGGCGCCACGGTCACCGAACGTTGGGTGCCCGTCGAACGCGTCGGCCTCTACGTACCTGGCGGCAACGCCGTCTACCCGTCGAGCGTGGTGATGAACGTCGTCCCGGCGCAGACGGCCGGGGTGGACTCGCTGGTGATCGCCAGCCCGCCGCAGGCGGATTTCGGTGGGCTGCCGCACCCGACGATCCTGGCCGCCGCCGAACTGCTGGGCGTCGAGGAGGTCTGGGCCGTCGGCGGCGCGCAGGGGATCGCGCTGCTGGCCTATGGAGGCACCGACACCGACGGGACTGGGGCAAGCGGAGCGCCGGGAAATGGTACCGAACTCGCGCCGGTCGACATGATCACCGGCCCGGGCAACATCTATGTCACGGCCGCCAAGCGGATCTGCCGATCGCAGGTCGGGATCGACGCCGAAGCGGGCCCCACCGAGATCGCGATCCTCGCCGACCACTCGGCCGATCCGGCACACGTCGCGGCCGACCTGATCAGTCAGGCCGAGCACGACGAGATGGCCGCCAGCGTGCTCGTCACCACCAGCGACCACCTGGCCGACGCCACCGACGCCGAGCTGGCGGTTCAGCTGCGCACCACCGTGCACCGCGAGCGGGTGACGGCGGCGTTGACCGGACGGCAGTCCGCGATCGTGCTGGTCGACGACCTCGAGGCCGGCATAAGGACAGTCAACGCCTATGCCGCGGAACACCTCGAGATTCAGACCGTCGACGCCCCGGCCGTCGCGAGGCGGATCCGTTCGGCCGGTGCGATCTTCGTCGGAGCGTGGTCGCCGGTCAGCCTCGGTGACTACTGTGCGGGCAGCAATCACGTGCTGCCCACCGCGGGATGCGCGCGCCACTCCAGCGGACTGTCGGTGCAGACGTTCCTGCGCGGCATCCACGTCGTCGACTACACGGAGGCGGCGCTCAAGGACGTCTCCGGGTACGTGATCACGCTGGCGCAGGCCGAGAATCTGCCCGCGCACGGCGAGGCGGTACGCCGTCGGTTCGAAGGGCCGGAGCGAAGCGACTCGGGAAAAGGGCGAGCAAGATGACAGGCGTTCGCAAGATCACGCTGGACGACCTGCCGTTGCGGGAGAACCTGAGGGGTAAGTCGCCCTACGGTGCGCCCCAACTCTCGGTTCCGGTGCGGCTCAACACGAACGAGAACCCGCACCCGCCCACCCAGGCGCTCGTCGATGACGTCGCCGCATCGGTGCGCGACGCCGCCTCCGACCTGCACCGCTACCCCGATCGCGACGCGATGACGCTGCGGTCCGATCTCGCCGCCTACCTGAGTACACAGATCGGAGTGCCGGTCGGCACCGAGAACGTCTGGGCGGCAAACGGTTCCAACGAGATCCTGCAGCAGTTGCTTCAGGCGTTCGGTGGTCCGGGCCGCAGCGCCATCGGGTTCGTGCCGTCGTATTCGATGCATCCGATCATCTCCGACGGCACTCAGACCGAGTGGCTCGAGGCCAAGCGCGCCGACGACTTCGGCCTTGACGTCGAGGCCGCCGTGGCGGCGATCGCCGAACGCCGGCCCGACGTGGTGTTCCTTGCCAGCCCGAACAACCCGTCGGGGCAGAGTGTTTCGCTCGCGGAACTGCGCGCCCTGCTCGACGTCGCGTCGGGCATCGTGATCGTCGATGAGGCCTACGGCGAGTTCTCGTCGCAACCCAGTGCGGTGCGACTGCTTGCCGAGTTCCCCGCCAAGCTCATCGTGACGAGGACCATGAGCAAGGCCTTCGCCTTCGCAGGCGGCCGACTCGGTTACCTCATCGCCGACCCCGCCGTGATCGACGCGATGCTGCTGGTGCGGTTGCCCTACCACCTGTCCTCGGTCACCCAGGCCGCGGCGCGGGCCGCGCTGCGCCATGCCGATGACACGCTTGGCAGCGTTGCCATGCTGATCGCCGAGCGCAACCGGGTGTCGGAGACGCTGGCGGGCATGGGATTCCGCGTCATCCCCAGCGACGCCAACTTCATCCTGTTCGGCGAGTTCGCCGACGCACCAGGGGCGTGGCAGCGCTACCTCGATGCCGGTGTGCTGATCCGCGACGTCGGCATCCCCGGGTACCTGCGCGCCACCACCGGTCTGGCCGACGAGAACGACGTCCTGCTCGACACCAGCGCACGCCTGGCCGCCACCGAACTCGCAACAGTCCCCAGCAGTGCAAGAGGAGCATCGTGACCCGCCGCGCCCGCGTCGAACGCAAGACCAAGGAATCCGACATCGTCGTCGAGCTCGATCTTGACGGCACCGGTCAGGTCGACATCAGCACCGGTGTGCCCTTCTACGACCACATGCTGACCGCGCTGGGCAGTCACGCGAGTTTCGACCTGACCGTGCACGCCAAGGGTGACGTCGAGATCGAGGGCCATCACACCATCGAGGACACCGCGATCGTGCTCGGCCAGGCGCTTGGCGAGGCGCTCGGCGACAAGAAGGGCATCCGCCGCTTCGGCGATGCGTTCATCCCGATGGACGAGACGCTGGCGCATGCCGCCGTCGACGTATCCGGGCGTCCGTACTGCGTGCACACCGGCGAGCCGGATCACATGCTGCACAGCACCATTGCGGGCAGTGCGGTGCCGTACCACACCGTGATCAACCGGCACGTCTTCGAGTCGCTGGCGATGAACGCGCGGATCGCGCTGCACGTGCGCACGCTCTACGGCCGCGATCCGCACCACATCACCGAGGCCCAGTACAAGGCGGTTGCCCGCGCTCTGCGTCAGGCCGTCGAGCCCGATCCCCGGGTGACCGGCGTGCCGTCCACCAAAGGCAGCCTGTGACAGTGAAGTCCGTCGTTGTCCTCGACTACGGGTCGGGCAACCTACGGTCCGCGCAGCGTGCGCTGCAACGGGTGGGGGCGACCGTCGAGGTGACCTCCGATCCCGCCGCCGCGGCTGCCGCCGACGGTCTGGTGGTGCCCGGGGTCGGCGCATACGAGGCGTGCATGACGGGCCTGCGCGACATCGGCGGTGAGAGGATCGTCGCCGACCGGCTGGCAGCGGGCCGACCCGTGCTGGGCATCTGCGTCGGCATGCAGATCATGTTCGCCCGCGGCGTCGAGTTCGGGGTGGAGACGCAGGGCTGCGCGCAATGGCCTGGCTCCGTCGTGCATCTGGACGCGCCGGTGATTCCGCACATGGGTTGGAACGTCGTGGCTGCCGCGCCAGGAAGTGCGCTGTTCAAGGGGCTGGACACCGACACCCGGTTCTACTTCGTGCACTCCTATGCCGCGCAGCGGTGGGAGGGCGACCCAGACGCCCTGCTCACCTGGGCGACCCACCACGTGCCGTTCCTTGCGGCCGTCGAGGACGGTGCGTTGTCCGCCACGCAATTTCATCCGGAGAAGAGCGGCGACGCAGGCGCGGCGCTGCTGAGCAATTGGGTCGAGGGGCTTTGACGAACGTGAGTGACGCACCACTGATCCTGCTTCCCGCCGTCGACGTCGTCGACGGCAAGGCCGTCCGCCTCGTGCAGGGGCAGGCCGGCAGTGAAACCGACTACGGCTCGGCGCTGGACGCCGCACTGCAGTGGCAGCGCGACGGCGCCGAGTGGATCCACCTGGTCGACCTGGACGCGGCGTTCGGCCGCGGCTCGAACCTCCAGCTGCTCGCCGAGGTGATCGGCAAGCTGGACGTCGCCGTCGAGTTGTCCGGCGGCATCCGCGACGACGACTCGTTGTCGGCGGCGCTGGCCACCGGTTGCGCGCGGGTCAACCTCGGCACCGCCGCGCTGGAGAATCCGAAATGGTGTGCGCGGGTGATCGCCGAGCATGGCGAGAAGGTCGCCGTCGGACTCGACGTCAAGATCGTGGACGGTGCGCACCGCCTCCGCGGCCGAGGCTGGGAGACCGACGGTGGCGACCTGTGGCCCGTGTTGGACCGGCTCAACGGCGAAGGTTGTTCACGGTACGTCGTCACCGACGTCACGAAGGACGGCACATTGAACGGGCCCAATCTGGAGCTGCTCGCACGCGTCGCTGAACACACCGCTGCTCCCATCATCGCCTCGGGCGGAGTTTCCAGCCTCGACGACCTGCAGGCCATCGCCACCCTGGCTGGGCATGGCGTGGAGGGCGCGATCGTGGGCAAGGCGCTCTACGCCGGGCGGTTCACCCTGCCGCAGGCGCTCGCCGCGGTCAGTCGGTAGGTCGCGATGGCGCTGGACGAATCCGACCTCGACGCGCTGGTCGCGACGGCTTCGGCGATCCTCGACGAAGCGGCCAAGCCGTTCGTCGCCGGACATCGCGCCGAGTCGGCGGTTGCCAAGAAGGGCAACGACTTCGCCACCGAGGTCGACCTCGCGATCGAGCGGCAGGTCGTCGCCGCACTCGAATCGGCCACCGGGATCGGCGTGCACGGTGAGGAGTTCGGCGGCGCCCCGATCGACTCACCTCTGGTGTGGGTGCTGGACCCGATCGACGGCACGTTCAACTACGCCGCGGGGCTGCCGACGGCGGCCATCCTGCTCGGTCTGCTTCGTGACGGCGAGCCTGCGGCGGGCCTGACGTGGCTGCCGTTCACCGATCAGCGGTACACCGCCGCCATGGGCGGACCTCTGTACGTCAACGGCGTCGAGCAGCCACCCCTGAAGGACGCGAAACTGTCCGGATCCGTGGTGGGCATCGGCACGTTCAACATCGACTCCCGCGGT
This sequence comes from Mycobacterium sp., assembly GCF_032162105.1. Lineage (GTDB taxonomy): Bacteria > Actinomycetota > Actinomycetes > Mycobacteriales > Mycobacteriaceae > Mycobacterium. The sequence continues at coordinate 6,066 of NZ_JAVRPS010000023.1, forward strand.
GAGTTCCCTGGCCGCTACCGGCTTGCCACGCTGGAACGGTTGAGCCGCAGGTGTTCTCGGACCCGCATGCACGGCGCCACCGGTGTCGACATGGCCTATGCCGCCGGGGGCGCGCTCGGTGGTGCCATCAGCTTCGGCCACCACATCTGGGACCACGCTGCCGGCGTCGCACTGGTCAGGGCGGCGGGCGGCGTCGTGACCGACCTCGCCGGCCAGCAGTGGACACCGTCGTCACGCTCGGCGCTCGCCGGTGTGCCGAGCGTGCACGCCGAGATCCTCGAGATCGTCATGTCGGTCGGTGCGCCGGAGGACTACCGATGAACCACCACGAGGGTGTCGCCGTCCGCGTGATTCCCTGCCTGGACGTCGACGACGGCCGGGTGGTCAAGGGGGTCAATTTCGAGAACCTGCGTGACGCAGGCGATCCCGTCGAACTCGCCGCGGCCTACGACGCGGAGGGCGCCGACGAACTGACGTTCCTGGACGTCACGGCTTCGTCGTCGGGTCGGGCGACGATGCTCGACGTGGTACGCCGCACCGCCGAACAGGTCTTCATCCCGCTCACGGTCGGTGGCGGCGTGCGGTCGATCGCCGACGTGAACACCCTGCTGCGCGCAGGCGCGGACAAGGTGTCCGTGAACACGGCCGCCATCGCCCGTCCTGAGCTACTGGCCGAGTTGTCGCGTCAGTTCGGCTCGCAGTGCATCGTGCTCTCCGTCGACGCCAGAACGGTTCCCGCGGGTTCGGCGCCCACGCCGTCCGGGTGGGAGGTCACCACCCACGGTGGCCGTCGCGGCACCGGCATCGACGCGGTCGAATGGGCAACGCGTGGCGCCGAACTCGGAGTGGGCGAGATCCTGCTGAACTCGATGGACGCCGACGGCACCAAGGCGGGATTCGACCTGGACATGTTGCGGGCGGTTCGCGCGGCAGTCACCGTGCCCGTCATCGCCAGCGGCGGCGCAGGCGAGGTGGGTCATTTCGCACCGGCGGTCGACGCGGGCGCCGACGCGGTGCTGGCCGCCAGCGTGTTTCACTTCAGGGAGCTCACCATCGGCCAGGTCAAGGCTGCGATGGCGGCGGAAGGGATCGTGGTGCGGTGAAGACCCCGACTTTTGGCGATTTGGGCGCGCAAACGCTCGCTGAGCGAACGAAAACGCGCCGAAATCGGTCTGGGTGGGTGGGCGACTGATGGCCCTGGACCCGTCGATCGCGGCCCGGCTGAAGCGCGATCCGAACGGCTTGTTCGTCGCGGTCGCGCAGGAACGCGCCACCGGCCAGGTGCTGATGGTGGCGTGGATGGACGACGAGGCGCTGGCCCGCACGCTCGCGACCCGCAAGGGCACGTACTACTCGCGCTCGAGGGGCGTGTACTGGGTCAAGGGCGAGACGTCGGGACACACGCAGCACGTGCACTCGGTGCGCCTCGACTGTGACGGCGACACCGTGCTTCTCGAGGTGGACCAGGTGGGCGCGGCCTGCCACACCGGTGAACACGCCTGCTTCGACGCCGACCTGCTGCTGGCCGCCGAGGATTGACGTGTCGCGCGCGCTGATCCTCGTCGCCGCGCTGGGTCTGCTCGTGGGATGCACTGCGCCGTCGCAACCGAAGACGGTCGGCTGGTGGATGCCGACGGTCGGAACGCAATGGCAATGGCAGCTCCACGGCCCGATCGACACCGCGGTCGACGTCCCGGTGTACGACGTCGACCTGTTCGACGTCGATCGGGCGGTGGTCGAGGATCTCCACGCAGCGGGCCGCAAGGTGATCTGTTACCTCAGCGCCGGATCCCAAGAGGACTGGCGCCCGGACGCCGACCGCTTCCCCGCCGCGGTGATCGGCAAGGGCCTAGACGAGTGGCCCGGTGAGCGCTGGCTGGACATCCGCCGTCTCGACGTCCTGGAACCCGTCATGGCCGCCCGGATGGACGTGTGCCGTACGAAGGGCTTCGACGCGGTCGAGCCGGACAACGTGGACGGCTACGCCAACGAATCGGGTTTCCCGCTGACCGCCGACGACCAACTCCGCTACAACCGGATGCTCGCACGGCTGGCGCACGAGCGAGGGCTCGGCGTGGCTCTGAAGAACGATCCCGGTCAGGTCGAGAACCTGGTCGCGGACTTCGATTTCGCGGTCAACGAGGAATGCGTCGCCTACGACGAGTGCCAGGAGTTGATGCCGTTCATCCACGCGGGAAAGGCCGTGCTGCACGTGGAGTATTCGCTAACGCTGTCAGAAATCTGTCCTGTCACACGGCCACTCTCCTTCAGCTCCATGCGCAAGCCGCTTGACCTCACCGCGCCAAGGGAGCCATGCCATTAGACGTCGATGCGGGTGGCCTTGGCCCGCGCCGTCCACCGGCCGTCGTCGTAGCCGACCTGAACGGGGTGGGCGAAGGCGGACGTGACGTTGTCGGTGGTGACGACGTCGCGGGCCGGTCCGGATGCGACGGTGCGGCCCTCGGCGATCAACAGCGCATGCGTGGTGGTGGTCGGCAGTTCCTCGAGGTGGTGGGTGACCAGAATCGAGGCCACGTCGGGATGGGTGTCGTCGAGTGAGTCCATCGTCTCCAACAACTGCTCGCGGGCGGCCACGTCCAGCCCGGTGGTTGGCTCGTCGAGGAGCAGCAGCCGGGGCTCCGAAATCAGTGCCCGGGCAATGAGACTGCGGCCGCGTTCGCCCTGCGACAGCGTCGGCCAATGCGCGTCGGCCTTGTGGGGGAGGCCGACCGACGCGATCATCGCGTCCGCGCGGTCCAGTTCGTCCCGACTGGGTGTCCAGCGCAGCGGAAGGTCGATCGTCGCGGTGATGCCGGTCAGCACGACCTCGCGCACCGTGAGCGAATACTGAAGCCGGTGGCGGGGATTCACGTGCCCGATGGAGTGGCGCAGGCGCGCCAGGTCGACCCGTCCCATCTGCTCGCCCAGCACCCGGACGATGCCCGACGACGGAAAGGTCACGGCGGCACAGAAACCCAGCAAGGTGCTCTTGCCTGCCCCGTTGGGGCCGAGCAGCGCCCAGTGTTCGCCTGCGTTGACGGTCAGCGAGATGCCGTCGATGATCTGCTTACCGTCCCGGCGGAACGTCACGTCCGCCAGTTCCAGCACGGTTGTCACGAGGCCTCCTACGCCGACTGACGTTGGCGCAGCACCTCCAACGCCTTGTCGGCGTGGGTGTCCATGCTGAACTCGCTGGCGATGAGTTCGAGCACGGTGCGGTCGGTGTCGATGACGAACGTGGTGCGCTTGACCGGCATCAGCTTGCCCAGCAGCCCGCGCTTGACCCCGAACTGCGTGGCGACCACGCCCTCGGTGTCGGACAGCAGCGGATAGTCGAACTTCTGCATGTCGGCGAACTTGGCCTGCTTGGCGACGGCATCGGCGCTGATCCCGACCCGGCCTGCCCCGACGGCGGCGAACTCGCCGGCGAGGTCGCGGAAGTGGCAGGCCTCCTTGGTGCAGCCGGGAGTCATGGCGGCTGGATAGAAGAACAGCACGATCGGTCCGTCGGCGAGCAGACTCGTCAGACTCCGCAGCGTGCCCGTCTGGTCGGGCAGTTCGAACTCACTGACCCTGTCACCACGTTTCATGGGTGTCACGCTACGCCCGCTGCCTTGAGCCGGTCTGGAAGGATTGTCCCGTGCAAGTACTCGCCAACCTCGCCATCACCACCTCACGCGAGGACTTCCGGGCGCTGGCCGCCGAGCACCGGGTGGTGCCGGTGACGCGCAAGGTGCTCGCCGACAGCGAGACGCCGCTGTCCGCCTATCGCAAGCTGGCCGCCAACCGACCCGGCACGTTTCTGCTGGAATCCGCGGAGAACGGCCGGTCCTGGTCGCGATGGTCGTTCATCGGGGCGGGGGCGCCGTCGGCGTTGACGGTGCGTGACGGCGAGGCGGTCTGGCTGGGCGTCACGCCGCAGGATGCGCCCAGCGGCGGGGAACCGCTAGAGGCGCTGCGGGCCACGCTGGGCCTGCTGGAGACCGCGGCGTTGCCTGGCCTGCCGCCGCTGTCGAGCGGGCTGGTCGGGTTCTTCGCCTACGACCTGGTGCGGCGCCTGGAACGGCTGCCCGAACTGGCCGTCGACGACCTCAAGCTGCCCGACATGTTGTTGCTGCTGGCCACCGACGTCGCTGCCGTCGACCACCACGAGGGCACCATCACGCTGATCGCCAACGCGGTGAACTGGAACGGCACCGACGAGCGGGTGGACTGGGCCTACGACGACGCCGTCGCCCGCCTCGACGTCATGACGGCCGCACTCGGCGAACCGCTCGGCTCTACGGTCGCCACCTTCAGCCGCCCACAGCCGCTGCACCGCGAGCAGCGCACCGTCGCGGAGTACACCGCGATCGTCGAGAAGCTGGTCGGCGACATCGAGGCTGGGGAGGCCTTCCAGGTGGTGCCATCTCAGCGCTTCGAGATGGACACCGAAGCCGACCCCCTCGACGTCTACCGGATGCTGCGGGTGACCAATCCCAGCCCCTACATGTATCTGCTCAACGTGCCGAACGCCGCTGGGGAACTTGACTTCTCGATCGTGGGGTCCAGTCCCGAGGCGTTGGTGACCGTGCAGGACGGCAAGGCCACCACGCACCCCATCGCCGGGACGCGCTGGCGTGGCGCGACCGAGGAGGAGGACGTGCTGCTCGAGAAGGAGCTGCTGTCCGACGACAAGGAACGCGCGGAACATCTGATGCTGGTCGACCTTGGCCGCAACGACCTGGGCCGGGTCTGCGTGCCAGGCACGGTGCGGGTGGAGGACTACAGCCACATCGAGCGCTACAGCCACGTCATGCACCTGGTCTCGACGGTGACCGGGCAACTGGCCGAGGGCAGGACGGCGCTCGACGCCGTCACCGCCTGCTTCCCCGCGGGCACCCTCTCCGGGGCGCCGAAGGTACGCGCGATGGAACTCATCGAGGAGGTCGAGCGGACGCGACGCGGCCTGTATGGCGGGGTACTCGGCTACCTCGACTTCGCAGGCAACGCCGACTTCGCGATCGCCATCCGCACCGCGCTGATGCGCAGCGGCACGGCCTACGTGCAGGCCGGCGGCGGCGTGGTGGCCGACTCCAACGGCCCCTACGAGTACAACGAGGCCGCCAACAAGGCCCGCGCGGTGCTCAACGCCATCGCCGCGGCCGAAACGCTGAAGGGGCCATGACACGCGTCGCCCAGCTTCTTCTGGTGCTCGCCGCGCTCGCGTTGTGGGTCGGCTCGCGGCTGCCGTGGGTCGTGGTGTCGTCGTTCGACGGGTTGGGCCAGCCGAAGACCACGACGTTGTCGGGTGCGGCCTGGTCGACGGCGCTGGTGCCGTTGGCGCTGCTGGTGCTGGCCGCCGCCGTCGCCGCGCTGGCGGTGCGTGGCTGGCCGCTGCGCCTGCTGGCCGTGCTCGTCGCCGCGGCCAGCGCGGGCATGGGGTACCTGGGAATCGGCCTGTGGGTGATCCGCGACGTCGCGGTGCGCGCCGCCGACCTGGCACAGGTGCCCGTCGTCGCGCTGGTCGGCACGCAGCGGCACCACTGGGGTGCCGTGCTCACCCTGGTCGCCGCGGCGTGCACGTTGGTCGGTGTGGTGATGCTACTGCGGGCGGCCGCGACGTCGAAACCGGCCACCGGGAAGTACGTCGCACCAGCGGCGAGACGTGCGGCGGCGAGGCGGGACGAAAGCGATTACGGAATGTCCGAACGGATGATCTGGGACGCGCTCGACGAGGGCCGTGACCCGACGTCTCCGGACAACGAGGGTCGGTGACGAGGGGTGCGGTGCTCGCGGCTACCCTTCGTTACAGACAATCCGGGATCGCCCGGACGCTCAGGTACGGCCCGGAAGGACATCGACGGCTCATGAGTTCGGCCACCGTGCTCGACTCCATCATCGAGGGAGTCCGCGCCGACGTAGCCGCCCGCGAGGCTGCGGTGAGCTTGGCCGACGTCAAGGCGAAGGCCAAGACCGCCGCCGCCCCGCTGGACGTGCTGGCCGCGCTGCGCGAACCCGGCATCGGCGTCATCGCGGAGGTGAAGCGGGCCAGCCCCTCGCGCGGTGAGCTGGCGACGATCTCCGATCCGGCGAAACTGGCCCGTGCCTACCAGGACGGTGGCGCCAGGGTCATCAGCGTGCTCACCGAGCAGCGCCGCTTCAACGGATCTCTCGACGATCTCGACGCCGTGCGCGCCGTGGTGTCGATTCCGGTGCTGCGCAAGGACTTCATCGTCGGGCCCTATCAGATCCACGAGGCGCGGGCGCACGGCGCCGACATGTTGTTGCTGATCGTCGCGGCGCTCGAGCAGTCGGCTCTGGTGTCGATGATCGATCGCACCGAGTCACTGGGCATGACTGCGCTCGTCGAGGTGCACACCGAGGACGAGGCCAACCGCGCACTGCAGGCCGGTGCCCGCGTGATCGGGGTCAACGCAAGGGATCTCAAGACTCTGAACGTGGATCGCGACTGCTTCGCGAGGATTGCTCCCGGACTGCCGTCGAACGTCATCCGGATTGCCGAATCCGGTATCCGGGGCACCGCCGATCTGCTCGCCTACGCGGGTGCGGGTGCTGACGCCGTGCTCGTCGGTGAGGGGTTGGTGACGAGCGGCGATCCGCGCAGTGCCGTTGCCGACCTGGTCACCGCAGGCACCCATCCGTCCTGCCCGAAACCCTCTCGCTGAGATAGTGGCCGATCTCGCCGGTCCCGAGCTGCCGCGTTCCAGCGCAGCCGTCGCCGAACCCACCATCCACGACCCCGACGCCAAGGGTCACTTCGGCACCTACGGCGGACGACTGGTCCCCGAGGCGTTGATGGCGGTGATCGAAGAAGTCACCGCCGCCTACGAGAAGGCCAGGGCCGACCAGACCTTCCTCGACGAACTGGACCGCCTGCAGCGGCACTACACCGGCCGGCCGTCGCCGCTGTACGAGGCCACCCGGCTCAGTGAGCACGCCGGGGGAGCAAGGCTCTTCCTCAAGCGAGAAGACCTGAACCACACCGGTTCCCACAAGATCAACAACGTCCTCGGTCAGGCCCTGCTGGCCCGGCAGATGGGCAAGACCCGGGTGATCGCCGAGACGGGCGCCGGCCAGCACGGGGTCGCGACCGCGACCGCCTGCGCGTTGCTCGGCATCGAGTGCGTGGTCTACATGGGCGCCGTCGACACCGCCCGACAGGCCCTGAACGTGGTCAGGATGCGGCTGCTCGGCGCTGAGGTGGTGTCGGTCGAGTCCGGCTCGAAGACGCTCAAGGACGCCATCAACGAGACCTTCCGGGACTGGGTCGCCAACGCCGACGACACGTACTACTGCTTCGGTACCGCGGCGGGACCGCATCCGTTCCCGACCATGGTGCGTGACTTTCAGCGGGTGATCGGTCTCGAGGCGCGAGCCCAGATTCAAGAGCAGGCGCACCGGCTGCCCGATGCGGTGACCGCATGCGTCGGCGGGGGATCCAACGCGATCGGCGTGTTCCACGCCTTCATCGACGACCCGGGTGTCCGGCTGATCGGTTACGAGGCCGCAGGCGACGGCGTGGAGACGGGCCGTCACGCCGCGACCTTCACGGGTGGTTCGCCCGGCGCCTTCCAGGGCTCGTTCTCCTACCTGCTGCAGGACGAGGACGGCCAGACGGTCGAATCGCATTCGATCTCAGCGGGTTTGGACTATCCCGGCGTCGGTCCCGAGCATGCCTACCTGAAGGACCTCGGTCGCACCGAGTATCGGCCGATCACCGACACCGAGGCGATGGACGCGTTCTCGCTGCTGTGCAGGACCGAGGGCATCATCCCGGCCATCGAGTCCGCCCACGCGGTGGCGGGAGCGCTGCAGCTCGGTGTCGAACTCGGCCCCGACTCGATCATCCTGGTCAACCTGTCGGGCCGCGGCGACAAGGACGTCGAGACCGCAGCGAAGTGGTTCGGCCTGTTCGACGGCAAGGGGACCCAAGAATGACGGACAGCCGGTTGTCGGGTCTGTTCGCGACGTGCCGGGCGGAGGACCGTTCGGCACTGATCGGCTACCTGCCCACGGGGTTCCCGGACGTTCCGACGTCGATTTCGGCGATGACGGCCTTGGTCGAATCCGGTTGCGACATCGTCGAAGTCGGCGTGGCCTACTCGGACCCCGGAATGGACGGCCCGACCATCGCGGCCGCCACGGAGGTGGCGCTTCGCGGTGGTGTGCGGGTGCGGGATGCGTTGACTGCCGTCGAGGCGATCAGCAACGCCGGTGGTCGTGCGGTGGTCATGACGTACTGGAACCCCGTCCTGCGGTGGGGCGTTGACGCCTTCGCGCGTGATCTGGCCTCGGCCGGCGGCCTCGGCCTGATCACCCCCGATCTGATTCCCGACGAGGCCGATGAATGGATCCGGGTATCCGACGCCCACCACCTGGACAGAATCTTCCTGGTCGCACCGTCATCCACCCCCGAACGGCTGGCGGCAACGGCGGCGGCGTCACGCGGATTCGTCTACGCCGCGTCGACGATGGGCGTCACGGGTGCTCGCGACGCGGTCTCCGACGCCGCACCCGAACTGGTCAGACGCGTCAAGGCGGTCTCCGACATCCCCGTCGGCGTCGGACTGGGGGTTCGTTCGCGCGAACAAGCCGCGCAGATCGGCGCCTACGCCGACGGGGTCATCGTCGGATCCGCGTTGGTGTCGGCGCTGCGTGAGGGCATCCCCGCCGTGCGGGCATTGACCGAAGAGCTGGCCGACGGAGTGCGACAGAGGATTACAGCGTGACGACATCGGTACTCGCCTACATCCCCAGCCCGGCCCAGGGGGTCTGGCACCTCGGTCCGGTGCCGCTTCGGGCCTATGCGCTCTGCATCATCCTCGGCATCGTCGCCGCACTGATCATCGGCGACCGTCGCTGGGTCGCCCGCGGCGGTCAGCCCGGCGTCATCTACGACATCGCGCTGTGGGCGGTTCCGTTCGGCCTCGTCGGCGGACGGCTCTATCACGTCATCACCGACTGGAAGACGTACTTCGGCGACGACGGCGCGGGATTCGGCGCAGCCCTTCGGATCTGGGACGGCGGCCTCGGCATCTGGGGTGCGGTGGCGCTGGGCGGCGTCGGCGCGTGGATCGGGTGTCGTAGCCGAGGCATACCGTTGCCTGCCTTCGGCGACGCGATCGCTCCCGGCATCGTATTGGCCCAGGCGATCGGCCGGCTGGGCAACTACTTCAACCAGGAGCTCTACGGGCGGCCGACGACGCTGCCGTGGGGTCTGGAGATCTACGAACGGCGCAACTCAGCCGGAGCGCTCGACTCCCTCAACGGCGTGTCGACTGGTCGGCTCGTCGACGTCGTTCATCCGACGTTCCTGTACGAACTGCTGTGGAACGTCCTGGTTTTCGCGGTGCTGATCTGGGTCGACCGGCGCTTCAAGATCGGGCACGGGCGGTTGTTCGCGCTCTACGTCGCGGGGTACTGCGTCGGCAGGTTCTGGGTGGAGTTGATGCGTAGTGACCTCGCCACTCACATCGCGGGCATCCGGATCAATACGTTCACCTCGACGTTCGTCTTCATCGCGGCCGTCGTCTACATCATGGTCGCGCCGAAGGGCCGGGAGGATCCCGCGACGCTGAAGGGCAACGACGTCGAAGACGAAGACGAGGAGTCTGCGCTCGACGAGATCGGCGAGGAATTGGTCGCCGTCGCGGCCACCAGTGGTCTGGTCGCCGCAGCAAAGGTGGCGGGCGCCGAGGACGCGCGCGAGGAATCGGGCGGAGCCGGCGAGGCCAAACCTGCTGACGACGCAGCCACACCCGCAGCGGAGGAACCGGTCGTAGCGGACGCGCCTCCCGACGACGTCGAGGAGTCCGAGTCCGAGTCTGACGACGAAGCGGTCGACATCGAAGGTGCCGAGCCGATAAGCACGGAGTCGGGGCCGATGTCCGAACAGGCCGAGGAGCTGGCCGCCGAGCCCGAGGACGAGCCCGAGGAAGTCGACGAACCCGAAGCCGACGGACGAGTGGACGCCGAAGCGGAGGCGGTCGAGGCTGCTGAGGACGCGATTGAGTCCGAAGCCAGCGAGCCCGACGAAGACGAAGACGAAGACGAGGACGAGGAAGCCGAGAACGAGCCCGAGGCCGTCGAGGCTGAACCCGCCGAGGCCGAGACGGAGTCCGAGGAGGCCGAAGCCGTGGCTGACGAGGTCGCCGCGGAAAACGAGCCTGCCGAGTCCGATGTGGTTGCCGAGTCTGCTGAGGCTGAGCCAGAGTCCGACGCCGCTGAGGCCGAGGAGGGTTTGGGTTCGGTCGAGGGTGACGAGGTCGTGACGGCCCGGGAGGACGCGCCAGAGGTGCACGAGGCTGCGGTGGAGGGTGCCGAGGAGGCGGAAGCCGTGGCTGAGGAGCTCGCCGCGGAAAGCGACCCTGCCGAGTCCGCTGAGCCAGAGCCTGCCGAGTCGGCTGAGGCTGAGCCTGCCGAGCCAGAGTCCGACGCCGCCGAGCCCGAGGAGGGTTTGGGTTCGGTCGAGGGTGACGAGGTCGTGGAGGCGCAGGAGGACGCGCCAGAGGTGCACGAGGCTGCGGTGGAGGGTGCCGAGGAGGCGGAAGCCGTGGCAGACGAGGTCGCCGCGGAAAGCGACCCTGCCGTGTCCGCCGTGGCCGCCGAACCCGTCACCGAACCGCCGCGCGGACGATGGTGGAGACGCCGCGGCTAGGGTGGCCAGCCCGGATCAAGAACCTCTGCAACTACTGACCTGCCGACGGTTCTGGCATGCTGAGTGGCATGACGGAACCGCAGTTCGGGGGCAGGGAGGACTGGACGTCGGCTGCGCCTCCGCCACCCCAGCAGCCGCCACCGGGATACCCGCCCCCGGGGTACCCGCCACCGTTCCCGCCGCAGTACCCGCCGCCCCCAGCGGCGTACTACGACCCGTCGGCGCCGTACGGTCGCCATCCCCTCACGGGGGAACCGCTGTCGGACAAGTCCAAGACGATCGCGGGCCTGCTGCAGTTCATCGGTCTGTTCGGCCTGGCGGGCATCGGACGGCTCTACCTCGGCTACACCGGCCTTGGCATCGCCCAGCTACTTGTCAGCCTCGTCACCTGCGGAATCGGTGGATTCATCTGGGGCGTCATCGACGCCATCCTCATCCTCACCGACAAGGTGCGGGACCCGCAGGGCCGTCCGCTCCGCGATGGAACCTAGTACCACCCGCAACGGCCGAGGCCCGCTGTACCGCGCACTCGGCACGGGTGCGGTGCTGGCGGGTGGGGTGGCCTACATCGGACTGGGCGATCCGCACCGGCAGGGATTCCTGTTCCCCGGGTGCCCCTTCAAACTGCTGACCGGCTGGAATTGCCCGGCATGCGGCGGTCTTCGCATGACCCACGACCTGCTGCATGGTGACATCGGGGCCGCCGTGGTCGACAACGTGTTCCTGATGGTCGGACTGCCGCTGCTGCTGGTCTGGCTTCTGGTGCGGTGGCGACGCGGCCAGCGCGCGATGCCGATTCCCGCGATGGTGACGATCGGCATCGCAGCGATCGCCTGGACGGTGGTGCGCAACTGGCCGGGGTTTCCGCTGGTCCCCACGCTCATCGAAGGGTAGTGCGGCAACTCCGCTGATACACTCGCACTTCGGGCCGGTGCAGTCCCGGGAAGATCGTTTCCGGACTGCGGAGGTACACCCAATGCTGTTCTCGGCATTGCCTGATGCGCAGGGTCTCTACGACCCCGAGCGCGAGTCTGACTCGTGCGGCGTCGCCATGATCACCGATATCCAGGGCCGCCGTTCGCACGCCATCGTTGCCGACGGACTGACGGCGCTGGAGCACCTCGAACATCGCGGCGCAGCGGGCGCCGAACCCAATAGCGGTGACGGCGCGGGCATTCTGCTGCAGCTTCCCGTCGAACTGCTGCGCGAGGTCGTCGACTTCGACCTGCCGCAACCGACGCCCGACGGCGAGAACACCTTTGCGGCCGGAATCTGCTTCCTGCCAAGCGATCCCGCCAGCCGCGCCGCGGCCCGTGCGGAGGTCGAGACGATCGCCGCCGAAGAGGGCCTGGAAGTGCTTGGCTGGCGCGAGGTTCCCGTCGACCCCGACGGGGCGGAGATCGGGATGACGGCGCTCGGTTGCATGCCGCACATGACCCAATTGTTCGTCGCGGCACCGAAATGCAACGGCCACCGGCACGCCGGCGTCGACCTCGACCGCCGGGTGTACCCGCTGCGCAAGCGCGCGGAGGCGGGCCTGGGGGAATTGCAGGTGTACTTCCCGTCGCTGTCCAGCCGGACCATCGCCTACAAAGGCATGCTCACGACGATGCAACTGCCGCGGTTCTTCCCGGATCTTCGGGACGAACGGTGCAAGAGCGCCATCGCGATCGTGCACAGCCGCTTCTCGACCAACACGTTTCCGTCGTGGCCGCTGGCCCACCCGTTTCGCTTCGTCGCGCACAACGGCGAGATCAACACCGTGCGCGGCAACCGCAACCGGATGCACGCGCGCGAGGCGATGCTGGCCAGCGCTCGCATCCCGGGTGACCTGAGCCGGTTGTCACCGGTCTGTACGCCGGGGTCGTCGGACTCCACGTCGTTCGACCAGGTGCTCGAACTGTTGCACCTCGGCGGTAGGAGCCTGCCGCACGCGGTGCTGATGATGATCCCCGAGGCGTGGGAGAACAACGCCACGATGGATCCGGCGCGCCGCGCCTTCTGGCAGTTTCACGCCTCGCTGATGGAGCCGTGGGACGGCCCGGCGTGCGTCACCTTCACCGACGGCACCGTCGTCGGAGCCGTCTTGGACCGCAACGGATTACGGCCAGGCCGCTGGTGGCGCACCATCGACGACCGGATCATCCTCGCCAGCGAGAGCGGCGTGCTGGACGTGCCATCGGCCGAGATCGTGGCGAAGGGCCGGCTGGAGCCGGGGAGGATGTTCCTCATCGACACCGTCGCGGGCCGGATCGTGCCCGACGACGAGATCAAGGACCAGCTGGCGCAGGCCGAGCCCTACGACGAATGGTTGCATTCGGGCCTACTGGATCTCAAGACACTGCCCGACCGAGTGCGGGTGCAGCCGAACCACGAATCGGTGGTGCGCAGGCAGATCTCCTTCGGCTACACCGAGGAAGAGCTCCGCATCCTGCTCACCCCCATGGCCGCCTCGGGCGCGGAGCCGTTGGGCTCCATGGGAACCGACACCCCGACGGCGGTGCTCTCGCAACGGTCGCGACTGCTCTACGACTACTTCGTCGAGCTCTTCGCGCAGGTCACCAACCCACCCCTGGACGCCATCCGCGAAGCGGTCGTGACGTCCATGGCCCGGGTGATGGGGCCGGAGCACAACCTGCTCGAACCGTCCGCCGCGTCCTGCCGCCAGATCGTGCTGGCCTGGCCGGTGCTCGACAACGACGAGCTGAACAAGATCGTCCACATCAACGACGACGGCGAGCAACCCGGGCTCAAGACGACGGTGCTGCGGGCGCTCTACGACGTCGAACGCGGCGGCGAGGGACTGGCCGACGCGCTCGACGACCTGCGCAGCCGGGCCTGCGAGGCGATCGCGAAGGGCGCACGGACGCTGGTCATCTCCGACCGTGATTCCGACCACACCAAGGCGCCGATTCCGTCGCTGCTGGCGGTCTCCGCGGTGCACCACCATCTGGTCCGCACGAAGGAGCGCACCACCGTCGCGCTGGTGGTGGAGAGCGGTGACGCGCGCGAGGTGCACCACATCGCGATGCTGATTGGCTTCGGCGCCGCCGCCGTGAACCCCTATCTGGCGTTCGAGTCCATCGAGGACCTGGTCCGCGAGGGCGAGCTGACCGGCATCGAGCCCTCTACGGCCGTGCGCAACTACCTCAAGGCGCTCGGCAAGGGCGTGATGAAGGTGATGAGCAAGATGGGCATCTCGACCGTCGCGTCCTACACCGGCGCCCAGGCTTTCGAGGCCATCGGGATCGACCGCGAGGTGGTCGACGAGTACTTCGCAGGCACGCCAAGCCAAATCGGGGGCGTCGGCCTCGACGTGCTCGCCGAGGAGGTCAAGCTGCGGCACCGCAGGGCCTACCCGGAGAACCCGACCGAGCGCGTACACCGCCGGCTCGAGGTGGGTGGCGAGTACGCCTTCCGGCGGGAAGGCGAACTTCACCTGTTCACCCCGGAAGTGGTCTTCCTGCTACAGCATTCGACGCGTACCGGCCGTCACGATGTCTTTCAGCAGTATTCCGACGAGGTGAACCGGCTGAGCCGCGACGGCGGGGCCTTGCGCGGGCTGTTCGAACTGAAGACCGGTGTGCGCCCGCCCGTGCCGCTGGAGGAGGTGGAAACGGTCGAGGCCATCCTCACCCGGTTCAACACCGGCGCGATGAGCTACGGCTCCATCTCCGCCGAGGCGCACGAGACCATGGCGATCGCCATGAACAAGCTCGGCGGCCGCTCGAATAGCGGCGAGGGCGGTGAGGATGTTGACCGGCTCTACGACCCGCGCCGGCGTAGCGCGGTCAAGCAGGTGGCGTCGGGACGGTTCGGAGTCACCAGCGACTACCTGGTCAACGCCACCGACATCCAGATCAAGATGGCCCAGGGCGCCAAGCCGGGCGAGGGGGGCCAACTGCCGGGCTACAAGGTGTATCCGAACATCGCCAAGACACGGCACTCCACCCCCGGTGTCGGGTTGATCTCGCCCCCGCCGCACCACGACATCTACTCCATCGAGGACTTGGCGCAGCTGATCCACGACCTCAAGAACGCCAACTCGCAGGCGCGCATCCACGTCAAGCTGGTCAGCTCCGTCGGGGTCGGGACCGTCGCGGCGGGCGTGTCCAAGGCGCACGCCGACGTGGTGCTGATCTCGGGCTATGACGGTGGCACGGGAGCGGCGCCGCTGACGTCGTTGAAGCACGCCGGTGCACCGTGGGAGATCGGTCTCGCCGACACCCAGCAGACGTTGGTGCTCAACGGTCTTCGCGATCGAATCACCGTGCAGTGCGACGGCGGCATGCGCACGGCGCGCGACGTCATCGTCGCGGCGTTGCTCGGCGCCGAGGAGTACGGTTTCGCGACGGCTCCGTTGGTGGTGGCGGGCTGCATCATGATGCGGGTGTGTCACCTCGACACCTGCCCCGTCGGTGTGGCGACTCAGAACCCCGAACTGCGTGCTCGATTCAACGGCAAGCCCGAGTTCGTGGAGAACTTCTTCCGGTTCATTGCCGAAGACGTACGGAAGTTCCTGGCGGAGTTGGGCTTCCGCAGCATCGACGAGGCGGTCGGCCACGTCGACGTGCTCGACACGGCGCCGGGCATCGCCCATTGGAAGAGCCGCGGGCTGGACCTCACCCCCATCTTCGCGATTCCCACCGACGCGCACGGCGCGCAGCTGACCCAGCGGCGTCGGCTGCGCGACCAGGACCACGCCCTGGAGCATGCGCTCGACCAGACCATCATCGCGCTGGCCGAGGGAGCGCTCGAGGATGCTCGCCCGGTGCGACTGGAGCTGCCGGTGCGCAACGTCAACCGCACCGTCGGAACGTTGCTCGGCTCCGAGGTCACCCGCAGATACGGGGGCCAGGGACTGCTCGACGACACCATCCACGTCACGCTGACGGGATCTGCAGGTCAGTCGATCGGCGCGTTTCTGCCGCCGGGCATCACGCTGGAACTGATCGGTGACGCCAACGACTATGTCGGCAAGGGACTTTCGGGAGGGCGGGTGATCGTCAGGCCCGAGGACGACGTGCTGTTCCTGCCCGAGGACAACGTGATCGCGGGCAACACCCTGGTGTTCGGGGCCACCGCAGGCGAGGTGTTCCTGCGCGGGCGAGTGGGCGAACGGTTCTGTGCCCGCAACTCCGGCGCGCTGGCCGTCGTCGAGGGCGTCGGCGACCACGCCTGTGAGTACATGACCGGCGGGCGCGTCGTGGTGCTCGGTAAGACCGGCCGCAACATGGCGGCGGGCATGTCGGGTGGCATCGCGTTCGTGCTCGGCCTCGACCCGGCCATGGTCAACGTCGAGATGGTCGAACTGCAGGTGCTCGAACCGGAGGATCTGGTGTGGCTGCACGAGGTCGTCACCCGGCACTCCAACCTCACCGGCAGCACGTTGGCCAAGTCGTTGTTGTCCGACTGGCCCAGGCGCAGTGGGCAATTCACCAAGATCATGCCCACCGACTACCAGCGTGTCCTGCAGGCCACCCGGATGGCGAAGGCCGAGGGGCGCGACGTGGACACCGCGATCATGGAGGCGAGCCGTGGCTGACCCGACCGGTTTCCTGAAGGTCGCCAAGATCGAGGCGGCCAAGCGTCCGGTCGACGAAAGGGTGGGCGATTGGCGCGAGGTCTACGAACGGCAGGATCCGCACGAACGCGCGGGCGAGGTCTCACAACAGGCGCGTCGCTGCATGGACTGCGGAATCCCGTTCTGCCACTCGGGGACCGCAGGTTGTCCGCTGGGCAACCTCATCCCCGAGTGGAACGATCTGGTCCGGCGCGGGCGGTGGGACGCGGCGAGCGACCGACTGCACGCCACCAACAACTTCCCGGAATTCACCGGCCGGCTCTGTCCTGCGCCGTGTGAGGCGGCGTGCGTGCTGTCCATCGCCGACGAGGAGACCGGCGGTGCCGTCACGATCAAGCGGATCGAGCAGACGATCGTCGACCATGCGTGGATGTACGGCATCATCGAGCCCCAGCCCGCCGCCATCTCCACCGGCAAGAAGGTGGCCGTGGTGGGCTCCGGGCCTGCGGGACTGGCTGCCGCTCAACAGCTCACCCGCGCCGGCCACGACGTCACGGTCTACGAGCGGGACGATCGCCTCGGCGGCCTGATGCGCTACGGCATCCCCGAATACAAGCTCGAGAAGTCCACGCTGAATCAGCGCCTGGCCCAGATGCGCGCCGAGGGAACGCGTTTCGTGACCGACTGCGAGGTCGGCGTTGACTTGAGCGTCGAGGCGCTGCGGGACCAGCACGACGCGGTGGTACTGGCCGTCGGAGCGCTGCGTGCCCGCGACAACGACGTCGAAGGCCGTGACCTGGCCGGCGTGCACCTGGCGATGGAGCACCTGGTGCCCGCGAACAAGGAGTGCGAGGGTGACGGCGCCTCCTCGATCTCCGCCAAGGGCAAGCACGTGGTGATCATCGGTGGTGGGGACACCGGCGCCGATTGCCTCGGCACCGCGCACCGGCAGGGTGCGAAGTCGGTCACCCAGCTCGACTACAACGCGGAGCCTCCCGGGCAGCGCGACGATTCGCGGTCACCGTGGCCGACGTGGCCGATGGTGCTGCGGACCTCGCCCGCCCACGCCGAGGGCGGCGCACGCCGCTACGAGGTTGCGGTGCAGCGGTTCCGGGGCGACGAGAAGGGAAACCTGCTGGCGATGGAGATCGCCGAGGTCAGGGTGGAGCGCGATGGGCAGGGGCGTCGGCAAATCACGCCGGTCGGCGAAACGATCGAGATCCCCTGCGAGTTGGCACTTCTCGCGATCGGTTTCGAGGGTGTCGAGCACATGGCGCTGCTCGACGGCCTCGGGCTGACGCTCAACGGGCGGGGGGCGTTGGGGTGCGGTTCCGACTGGCAGACCGACGCTCCCGGGGTGTTCGTGTGCGGTGACGCGCATCGGGGCGCTTCGTTGATCGTGTGGGCCATCGCGGAGGGTCGCAGCGCAGCCCACGCGGTGGACGCCTATCTGATGGGCGACTCGGATCTGCCCGAGCCCGTGAAGCCGAGCGCCCTCCCGTTGGCCGTCGTCTGAATCGTCGTCTGAATCGATTAACGACTATGCTGAGTTTCCGTGACTAGACGCGGAAAGATCGTCTGTACGCTTGGCCCAGCGACCTCCACCGGTGAGATGGTGAACGCGCTGGTCGAGGCGGGAATGGACGTCGCGAGACTCAACTTCAGCCATGGCGACTACGCCGACCACGAATCCAACTACAAGCTGGTGCGCGGGGCATCGGACACCACTGGCCGCGCCGTCGGCATCATGGCCGACCTTCAGGGGCCCAAGATCCGGCTGGGCCGCTTCGCCGACGGCCAGACGGTCTGGGCGGCAGGCGAGACGGTGCGGATCACCGTCGAGGACGTCGAGGGCACGCACGATCGCGTGTCGACCACGTACAAGCGGTTGGCCCAGGACGCCAAGCCAGGCGACCGGGTCCTCGTCGACGACGGCAACATCGGGCTGGTGGTCGAGCACATCGACGGCAACGACGTGGTTTGCTCGGTCACCGAGGGCGGCAAGGTCAGCAACAACAAGGGCATGTCGCTGCCCGGCATGAACGTGTCGGCTCCCGCTCTTTCGGAGAAGGACATCGAGGACCTGGAGTTCGCGTTGCGCCTCGGCGTGGACCTGGTCGCCCTGTCGTTCGTGCGGTCGCCGTCCGACATGGAGTTGGTCCACGAGGTGATGGACAGGGTCGGCAGGCGCGTACCGGTGATCGCCAAGCTGGAGAAGCCCGAGGCGATCGACAACCTGGAGGCCATCGTGCTGGCGTTCGACGCCATCATGGTCGCCCGCGGTGACCTTGGCGTCGAGCTGCCACTCGAGGAGGTGCCGCTGGTTCAGAAGCGGGTCATCCAAATGGCCAGGGAGAACGCCAAACCCGTCATCGTGGCCACCCAGATGCTTGAGTCGATGATCGAGAACTCGCGGCCCACCCGGGCCGAGGCGTCCGACGTCGCCAACGCCGTGCTGGACGGTGCCGACGCGGTGATGCTGTCGGGCGAGACGTCGGTGGGCAAGTACCCGCTGGAGGCGGTCAGGACGATGGCCCGCATCGTCACCGCCGTCGAGCAGAACTCCACCGCCGCGCCGCCGCTGACCCACGTGCCGCGCACCAAGCGGGGCGTCATCTCCTACGCCGCCCGCGACATCGGCGAACGCCTGGACGCCAAGGCGCTGGTGGCGTTCACCCAGTCCGGTGACACCCTGCGGCGGCTGGCCCGGCTGCACACCCCGCTGCCGCTGCTGGCATTCACCCCGTTGCCCGAGGTCCGCAGCCAGCTCGCGCTGACCTGGGGCACAGAGACGTTCATCGTGCCGCACATGGAGACCACCGACGGCATGATCCGCCAGGTCGACAAGTCGTTGTTGGAGCTGGAGCGGTACAAGCGCGGGGACCTGGTGATCATCGTCGCTGGTGCCCCTCCGGGCACAGTAGGCTCGACCAACCTGATCCACGTGCACCGGATCGGGGAGGACGACCACTAGGAGGTCTTGAGTGTCTGCCGGCGACCTCGCTGAGCTGCTGGCGGTGCTCGACCTCCAGCGCGTCGACGACGACACGTTCACCGGCGGGCATCCGAGCAAGAACCCGATCCGGACGTTCGGCGGCCAGATGATGGCGCAGGCGTTCGTCGCGGCGAGCAGGACACTGCGACACGAGCTGCCGCCCAGCGCGCTGTCGATGCACTTCATCGCGGGCGGTGATCCGGCGAAGGATCTGGAGTTCCATGTCGTGCGACTGCGCGACGAACGCCGGTTCGCCAACCGGCGGGTCGACGTGATGCAGGACGGCGTGCTGTTGGGTTCGGCGTTGGTGTCGCACCTGTCGGGTGGACGGGGCCTCGAGCATGACATCGACGCACCGAATGTCCCTGCCCCGCACGACCTTCCGACGATCGATGACCTGCTGCGCGGCTACGAGCAGACGGTGCCACACTTCGTCAGCGCACTGCGGCCGATCCAATGGCGCTACACCAACGACCCGGCCTGGGTCATGCGCGACAAGGGGGAGCGGCTGCCCCACAACCGGGTGTGGCTGAAGACCGACGGCCCGATGCCCGACGACCCGCTGATGCACACCGCCGCGTTGGTGTACTCGTCGGACACCACGGTGCTCGACTCGATCATCACCACGCACGGCCTGTCGTGGGGTTTCGACCGCATCTTCGCGGTCACGATGAACCACTCGGTGTGGTTCCACCGGCCGATCCGATTCGACGAATGGGTGCTCTACGCGACGTCGTCGCCGGTGGCGGCCGACTCGCGGGGCCTGGGCACCGGGCACTTCTTCGATGAATCCGGGCGCGTGCTGGCGACGGTGGTGCAGGAGGGAATCGTCAAGCACTTCCCAGGATCTCGGTCCTAGCGGGCGTATCGTTAGCTGGGTGGACGAGTCACCCGTACACGTGGCTAGCGTCAGGTTGCCGGCCCGCGAGCGGGTCGTGGTGCACGTGCACTCTCCTGCGGCCCGCTGGATCAGCTCGCTCGCGCTACTGAGCGGGTTCGGTTCGCTGATCCTGATGTTGTTCCACGACCATCGGGAGCCGGCGTGGGTGCTGACGATCTTCGTCGCGGTGGCCTTCATCGCGCGCGGCATCTTCCTGGGCAGGCCGGTGACGGCGGCACACGCCTGGTTGGCGCTGGCTCTGCTGGTCGCCGGCTTCGCGGCGCGGGTGGTGTTCGTCGAGGCGATGGGCAACGCATTCGTGGTCGCCGCGGGTGTGGCACTGATGTGGCCGGCCGCCGCCCGGCCCAATCCCGCTGACCGGACCAAGGTTTGGGCCCTGGTCTCCGCGACGACGGATGACCCCGTCGCGCCGTTCGCCATGCAGGCGACGAAGTGTCATCACTTCAACTCCGACGGCACCGCGGCGATCGCATACCGCACCCGGTGCGGCTACGCGGTGGTCAGTGGCGACCCGATCGGCGACGAAGCCCAATTCCCCGATCTGGTTCGCGATTTCGTCAGGATGTGTCACGCATGGGGGTGGCGCATCGTGGTGCTCGGCTGCAGCCAGCGTCGGCTGGGGCTGTGGTCGGACGTCGCGGTGCTCGGGCAGGTACTGCGACCGGTGCCGATCGGACGTGACGTGGTGATCGACGTGGCCGGCTTCGACATGGCCGGACGCAGGTTCCGCAACCTGCGCCAGGCGGTGCAGCGCACCAGGAATTCCGGCGTCACCACCGAGATCGTCGCCGAGCAGGGCCTCGATCACGACCTGCTCGTCGAACTGACCGAGGTACTACTGGCATCACCCAGTGGTTCACGTACGGAACGCGGCTTCTCGATGATCCTCGACGGCGCGCTGGAGGGCCGCCATCCCGGAATCCAGTTGATCATCGCCCGCGACGAGCACGGTCGGGTGCAGGGATTTCATCGGTACGCGACGGCCGGCCACGGAAGCGATGTCACTCTGGACGTGCCCTGGCGCCGCAGGGGCGCCCCCAACGGCATCGACGAGCGGTTGACGGTCGACATGATCGCTGCTGCCAAACAGCAAGGTGCCGTGCGTCTTTCGCTGGCTTTCGCCGCGTTCCCGGAGATCTTCGACGACGAGAACCGCGGCTCGATTCAGAGTCTGTTCTACACCGCGATCCACCTGGGTGATGCGCTCATCGCGCTGGAGTCGCTGTACCGGTACCTGCGCAAGTTCCACGCGTTGGGTGACCGGCGGTACGTGTTGCTGCCGCTGACCCAGGTGGTGCCGCTGCTGGTGGTGCTGCTGTCGCTGGAGTTCATACCGCGCCGACGGCACCTGACCGGTTAGGGAGTCGGCGTAGGGGTGATGCTGAACTGGGTCTCCACGCGCTCCTGGAGCTGGTTCACGCACCCCTCGACGGCTTTCGGGTCCGAGCCGGCACGGGCCACGCAGTCGAGGTAGTCGGTACCGCCGACTTCGGAGAACACACCCACCCAGATTGGGATGAAGACGAGCGACACGATGACGGCGAGCACACCAAGCAGGACTCCGGCGATCGCGACGCCCCCGTTGGTGGCCTGGCCGCGCTTCGCCCTGCCGCGGCCGATGATCCCGATGATCACCGCGACGACGCCGAGCACGACACCACCGATCACCGTCCAGCAGAACACCAGACCGAGGATGGCGACGACGAGTGCCGCGATGCCGAGGCCGTTCCTCGGCCCTGTCGGAGGCGGTTGATAGCCGCCGTAGTAGGGCTGCTGCGGCGGAGGATATCCGCCGGGATACCCGCTCATGACTGGTGAGGGTACTCGACCGGGCCCAACGAAAGAACCGGGCAGGAAATGTCGTCGGGGAGGTGGTGGGTCGCCACGACGACGGCGCGGTCCGCCGGGAACAGCCCGTCCTGGGTGAGCAAGTCGGTGAGGATGCGCCCGCCGTCGGCGGCGTCGAGGTGTTCGGTCGGCTCGTCGAGCAGCACGATCGGGAAGGACGAGACCAGTGCGCGCGCCAGGAGCAGCCGCCGGCGCTGCCCTGCCGACACCGCGGCAGCACCGCCGGCCAGGACGGTGGACAGTCCCTGGGGCAGACCGCCCAGCCACCGCTGGAGACCAACCCGCGCCAGTGCCGAGCTCAGTTCGGCGTCGGTGGCGTCGCCGCGGGCGACCAGAAGGTTGTCGCGCACCGTGGTGTCGAACAGGTGCGCGTCCTCGGCGAAGAAGCCGGCTTCCCGTTCGGCGCTGGGGGTGCCCCCGCTTGCGGGGGAGAGCGAAGGGACTCGGGGAGTGGTTGCGGCCGCGGTGGCCATCAACAGCGTGGTCTTTCCACAGCCGCTGGGGCCGATGACGGCCAGCCGGTCGCCGGGTCCGACCTCGACGGGCGCCACCGCCAGTCGTTCGCGTCGGGTCGGGTCCGGTTCAGTCAGCGCGATCAGACGTCGGGTGGCGATGCGGGCGCGGGTCAGTTGCGTGGCCGCGGCGGGCAGCGCCGTGGTCGCCTCGAACGCCGAAAGCGGCAGCAACATCAGGATGGCCAGGGTGGTCGGGGCGACCAACGGAGCCAACGAGATTCCCGCAACCAGCGCCCCGAGAACGCTTGCGCCGAGCGCGAGGGTCGGCACCGCCGCGGCGAGCGCGGCAGGCGCGGTGGCCCGGTCGGCGGCGGCACCCCAGACGTGCTGTTGCCGCGTGGATTCGGCGACCACGTCATCGAGGCGACCGCCGACGCGTAGTTCCGGCGCGTGTTCCAAGGCCAGCATCGCGGCGGCGTCCCGACCCGAATGATGATCGACGGCAGCCTCTTCAGTGGCCGTCGCCGCGCGTGCGGCCAGCCACGGCGCGAACACGCCCGCGAGCAGGAGGCAGCAGGCGAGGGCGGCCGCTGCGGCGGGGGAGATGACGGCGACGACCGCGACGGCGACCGATGACAACACTGCAGCGACGGCGATCGGCAGGATCGCGCGGACGAGCACGTCGGCGAGTTCGTCGACCGACGAACCCACCCCTGACACCAGGTCTCCACTGTGCAGACGCAACGCCGTCTCCGCGGGAGCGTCGACCAGTCTGCGATACAACCGGGTGCGTGCGGTGCCCGCGGCGCGCAGCGCGGTGTCGTGCGACCCGAGGCGCTCGCAATACCCGAGCACGCCGCGCGAGATGCCGAGCGCGCGAACGGCGACCACCGCGACGGTCAGGTCGAGCACGGGCGGCATCTGCCACGCCCGCGCGATCAACCACGCCGAGACCCCGGCCAGCGCCAGCGCGCTGCCGAGCGCGAGCACACCGAGCGTGACCGCCAGTGCCAGACGGGACCAGCGCGGGCGGAGGAGGGCGAGTGCTTCACGCAACGAGGACGTCACCCCCGACGTGCACCACGCGGTCACCGATCGCGGTCACCCGCTCGCGGTGCCCGACGAGCACCACGGTCGCTCCCGCCCGCGCCCGCTCGACGACGGCGCGCAGTACCCGATCTTGTAACTCGGCGTCGAGGTGCGACGTCGGCTCGTCGAGGAGCAGCACGGGCGCGTGGGACCCGAGGGCGCGCGCGATGCCGAGTCGCTGCCGCTCGCCGAGCGAGAGGCCGACGCCGCCGCGGCCGATCACGGTGTCCAATCCGTCTGGGAGGGTCGCCAGCACGTCATCGAAACCCGCCGTCCGGCAGGCGTTGTCGATATCGTCGATGGCCCCGAACAGCTCCAGGTTCTCGCGAAGGGTGCCTGGCACCAGGGCAGGGCGCTGGGTCAGCCA
This sequence comes from Mycobacterium sp., assembly GCF_032162105.1. GTDB lineage: Bacteria > Actinomycetota > Actinomycetes > Mycobacteriales > Mycobacteriaceae > Mycobacterium. The sequence goes on from NZ_JAVRPS010000023.1 coordinate 29,905, forward strand.
GGCCACCTGCGACCACCAGGCCCGCAAGTCCAGTTCGTCGACGTCGACTCCGGCGACCCGAACCCGCCCTGACGTCGGCCGGGTCAACCCGAGGATCACGTGCAATGTGGTGCTCTTGCCCGCGCCGTTCGGGCCGGTGAGCACCGTGACCGAACCGGGTTCGACGTCGGCCGTCAGTCGATGCGGCGCTGCACCGTCGCGGCCCTCGACACTGACGTCCTCGAGTCGGATCGACGCACCTGCGGCGGCCACCGGCAACGTCCCCCCGATCGGCTCGGGGGCGGCGTCGAGCAGGCCGAAGGCCTTCTCTGCGGCCGTCTTCCCGTCCTGCGCGGCGTGGAACTCCGTGCCGACGCGGCGCAGCGGCCAGAACACCTCGGGTGCCAGCAGCAACGCCGTCAGTGCGGTGGACAACGCCACCTCGCCGAACACCAGTCGAAGCCCGACGCTGACCGCGACGAGCGCTACGCCGAGGGTGGCGAGCAGTTCCAGCACCAAGGCCGAGAGGAAGGTGATCCGCAGCGTGGCCATCGTGGAACGGCGGTGCGCCGCAGCGAGTTCGGTGATCCGGTTAGCGGGTCCGTCCGCTCGACCGAGCGCCCGCAGGGTCGGGATGCCTGCGATGAGGTCGAGTAGACGGGACTGCAGCGTGGTCATCGCCGCCAGCGAGGCCGCCGACCGTTCGGCGGTGACCAGACCGATCAGCACCATGAAGAGCGGGACCAGTGGCAGGGCGATCATCACGATCACCGCCGACCGCAGGTCGTAGCAGGCCATCACGACCACCGCGGCAGGCGTGAGGAGTCCGGCCAGGATCACCGCGGGCAGGTAGCGGGTGAAGTACGGCCGGAGACCGTCGAGGCCACGGGTGGCCAGTACGGCGGCCTCGTCCCGCCGGGAGGAGAGTTGTCCAGGGGGCAGCGCGCAGACGGTCGTTAGCACGCGCTGGTTGAATTCGGCGATCACGGCCGTGGCGCCGCGCTGGCTCAGCCGGGTCTGCAGCCACTGGGCGGCGGCGCGAACGAGCCAGAGCGTCAACAGGATCCACAGCGGACCCGACCAGTGCGAAACCGGGCGTGACGCGGGGTCGGTGATGATGTCCGAGATGACGTGCGCCAGGAGCACGGCGCAGGCAATGGCGCTTCCGGTGATCGCCACGCCGCAGCACACCGACGCGGCTAGATGTCGCCGCATCGCCGCCGAGGCGTGCAGGCGGTTCACGTCGCTCGCCGTGACAGGCCGATCGGGGCGGGGATCCGTGCGGCCGAGATGCGTTGCCGGAACACCCAGTACGTCCACGCCTGATATGCGATGACGAGCGGGGCGAAGATCAGCGCCGCCCAGCTCATGATCTTCAACGTGTAGGGCGTCGACGACGCGTTCTGCACGGTGAGGCTCCAGTCGGGATTGAGCGTCGACGGCACCACGTTCGGATACAGCACCGCGAACAGCAGGATCACCACGGCGGCCACCACCCATGTCGTGGACACGAATGCCCAGCCGTCGCCGCCCCGGCTCCACACCAGCATGACGGCCGACAGTTGTGCGGCTACCGCGACGCCAAGGATCAGCCACGTCCAGTTCTTGCCGTGGGCCAGTTGGGTCCACAGCCCGAACGCGGCCACTGCGGCGGTCACCGGAACCGCCAGCCGTGAGGCGAACCGGGCGGCGTCGTCGCGCACGGCGCCTTCGGTCTTCAGCCGGGCGAACACCGCGCCGTGGAAGGCGAACAGGCCTGCGGTGGCCAGTCCACCGAGCAATGTGTACGGGTTGAGCACGTCGGTGACGGAGAGATGGATCTGTTTGTCCGCGTCGACGGGAAGGCCGCGCACCAGCGCGGCGAAGACCACACCCCAGAGCACGGCGGGCACCCAGGAGCCGACGGCGATGCCGAGGTCGGCCCACCCTCGCCAGCGCGGGTCGTCGATCTTGCCGCGCCACTCGATCGCGCAGATGCGCAGGATCATCGACAACAGGATCGCCAGCAGCGGCAGGTACAGCCCGGAGAAGAGGGTGGCGTACATCCCGGGGAACGCCGCGAACATCGCACCGCCCGCGGTGATCAGCCACACCTCGTTGCCGTCCCATACCGGCCCGATCGTGTTGAGTACGGCGCGCTGGTGCTGTTCGCGGTCACCCTTGGCGACGCGGCCGAAGGGCTTCATCAACATGCCGATGCCGAAGTCGAAGCCCTCGAGCACGAAGAAGCCCAGGAAGAGCGCAGCCAGGGCGGTGAACCAGAAGTCGTGCAGTGCCATGGCGGGCTCCTTTCAGTACGCGAACGACTCAGTAGGCGAACGACAGGGGTGCGATCTCGTCGTCACCGGGCGGCTTCGGCGGCGCAGGCTCGGAGTCGTGCTCCAGCGGGCCCTCGACGACGTAGCGGCGGATCAACCAGAACCAGATCACCGCGAGTCCCGCGTAGAGGCTGGTGAACAGGATCAGCGAGGTCAGCACCAGGGCGGCCGAATGCCCGGAGACGCCATGGTCGACGGTCAGCCGGAGCATCTGGTCACCGGTCGGGTTGGGCACCACCACCCACGGCTGCCTGCCCATCTCGGTGAACACCCATCCGGCGCTGTTGGCCAGGAACGGCGTGGGCAGCGTCAGCAGGGCGAACCAGGCGAACCAGCGCTGGTCGGGGATGCGGCCGCGGCGGGTCAGCCAGAGCGCGACGAGCGCGAACAACCCTGGGACGGCGAGCAATCCGATCATCATGCGGAATGACCAGTAGGTGACGAACAGGTTGGGGCGGTAGTCACCGGGCCCGAACTTCGTCTGGTACTCCTCTTGAAGGTCCTTGACACCTTCGAGCCTGACCCCGTCGAACTTCCCCTCGGCCAGGAACGGCAGCACGTAGGGCACCTCGATGAGGTGCGTGACGCTATCGCAGTTGTTGTGGGTCCCGATGGTGAGGATCGAGAAGTCGGGATCGGTTTCGGTGTGGCAGAGCGATTCCGCGCTGGCCATCTTCATCGGCTGTTGTTGGAACATCAGCTTGCCCTGGGCATCGCCGGTGAGGGCCAGGGCGGCGGCGGCGACCAACGCGACCAAGCACCCCAGGATGGTCGCGGGACGGTACATCGTGCGGGCCTCATCGGTCTCGCGGGCCCGCACCAGCCACCAGGCGCAGACTCCTGCAACGAACGTGCCCGCGGTGAGGAAGGCTCCCGCCACCGCGTGCGAGAAAGCCGCCGTCGCAGTGTTGTTGGTGAACAACGCCACGATGCTGGTCAGTTCCGCGCGACCGGTTTCCGGGTTGTATCGGGCGCCGACCGGGTGCTGCATCCACGAGTTCGCGGCGATGATGAAGAACGCCGACATGTTCACCGCGACTGCGACGACCCAGATGCACGCCAGGTGCACCAGGCGGGGCAGACGCGTCCAGCCGAAGATCCACAGCCCGAGGAACGTCGACTCGAAGAAGAACGCGACGAGACCCTCCATCGCGAGGGGTGCGCCGAAGACGTCGCCGACGAAGCGCGAGTACTCGCTCCAGTTCATGCCGAACTGGAACTCCTGCACGATCCCGGTGGCCACTCCGAGGGCGAAGTTGATCAGGAACAACTTGCCGAAGAAGCGGGTGAGCCGGTACCACGCGGGGTTGTCGGTGATCACCCACACGGTCTGCATCAGGGCGATCAACGGTGCCAGACCGATGGTCAGCGGGACGAAGATGAAGTGGTAGACGGTGGTGATGCCGAATTGCCACCGTGACACGTCGAGCGCGTCCATCTGCACCCTCTCCCGAGCCGCGGGTCCTGTCTACGACGGATTGTAGTAGGTAACGCCGCAAAGGGCCACGGCCCTGGTCACGCCCGGATTCAGCTGGTGGCTTCGGTGGCTTCGGTGGCTTCGGTGGCTTCCGTGGCCTCCGGCGTGACGTCGGCGGTGGGCTTGGCCTCTACCTTCTTGGTGGTGTTGCGGATGCCGAACGCCGCCACGACCTCCATCACGCCGATGACGATCAGCCAGATGCCCACCACCAGCGCGAGCGTGGCCATCGATTCGAACGGCGACGCCAGGACCACCACGCCGGCGATGAGGCTGATGACGCCGACGAAGATGTTCCAGCCGCGGCCGGGCAGGGTCGGGTCACTGATCGCGGAAACCGTTGTCGCCACGCCACGGAAGACGAAGCCGACGGCGATCCAGATGGCCATCAGCAGCACGGCGTCGTAGAGATGCCGGAACGCGAGTACCGCCAGGATCAGCGAAGCCGCGCCGCTGATGAACAGCAATACCCGGCCGCCAGCGGACACGTGCAGGCTGAAGGCGAAGATCACCTGCTGGATACCCGTTACCAGCAGGTAGGCGCCGAAGAAGATGGCAGCGACGGCGATCGAGATCCCCGGCCACGCCACAACCGCGACGCCGAGCGCGACGGCCAGCACGCCGGAAACCAGAGCCGACTTCCACAGGTGCGGCAACAGGCTCGGTACAGCAGGAGTTGTCATGCGGAAAGTGTTTCATAGCGCTTCCCTTGCGCGGGGAGGTTCTCGGCCACGCTCGGACGAGTCTTTACACAGCGCCGATCGATGGCCGGCGTTAAGTTTCACCTACGACGGCGCCAACACCCGGCTAGTGTTCCGTTACCGGCCACTAATTGAGGCCCAATTTAGAAAGATGAGGCAACTCGTGTCAGGTGGGAAGATGTGGCGCATCGCGGCGGGTGTCGCCGCGGCCGGCGCTCTGGTCCTGTCGGGATGTGCGAGCAACACGGACAGTTCTGGCCCGTCGACCAGCACGAAGGCCGCGGCCGCGGGCAAGGTCGACGAAATCGCCAACACCGTTCCCGAGGAGATCAAGTCCTCAGGAAAGCTGATCATCGGGGTGAACGTTCCTTACGCGCCCAACGAATTCAAAGATCCCAGCGGAAAGATCGTCGGCTTCGACGTCGATCTGATGAACGCGATCGCGTCCACCCTCGGCCTGACCCCGGAGTACCGGGAGTCGGACTTCGCGAAGATCATTCCGTCCATCCAGGGCGGCACCTACAACGTCGGGATGTCGTCGTTCACCGACACCAAGGAGCGTGAGGCGTCGGTAGACTTCGTCACCTACTTCTCCGCAGGCATTCTCTGGGCCCAGCGCCCGGGCACCCCTGTCGATCCGAACAACGCCTGCGGCAAGAAGGTTGCCGTCCAGGCCACCACGACCGAAGAGGTCGACGAGTTGCCTGCCAAGAGCAAGGCGTGCACCGACGCGGGCAAGCCGGCCATCGAGATCCTGAAGTTCGACGGTCAGGACGCCGCCACCAACGCCGTGGTGCTGGGCCAGGCGGACGCCATGTCAGCGGATTCGCCGGTGACGGCGTACGCGATCAAGCAGAGTGCCGGCAAGCTGGAGGCCGCCGGTGAGATCGCCGACGCCGCACCCTATGGCTGGCCGGTGAAGAAGGGTTCGCCGCTGGCGCAGTCGCTGCAGAAGGCGCTGGAACACCTCATCGAGACGGGCGACTACAAGACAATCGCGACGAACTGGGGCGTGGAGAACGGCTTGATCGACAAGCCGGTCGTCAACGGCGCGGTCGGCTAGTCCCAGGCGGCCGAAATGGTTGATGTCGACACGTCGCCGGCTGCCAGCCCAGCCGCTATCGATGCCGTTCCGCTGCGACATCCCTGGCGTTGGGTGGCGGCGGTCGTCATCGTCATCCTCGTGGTGCTGTTCCTCTACGGTGCGGCCACCAACGGGGCATACGGCTGGGACACCTACCGCAAGTATCTCTTCGACGCGCGGGTCTCAGCCGGGGCATGGAAGACATTGCAGTTGACCATCTATTCGATGGTGATCGCAATCGCGCTCGGCATCATCCTGGCGGTGATGCGGCTGTCGCCCAACCCGGTGTTCCGCTCGGTGTCGTGGGTCTATCTGTGGATCTTTCGAGGCACCCCGATATACGTGCAGCTGGTGTTCTGGGGCTTAATCCCGACCATCTACCAGAACATCCAGCTGGGCGTGCCGTTCGGGCCGACTTTTTTCCACCTCAACCTGCAGGCCCTGTCGATCCCCTTCATCCTCGCGACGATCGGCCTGGCGCTCAATGAGGCCGCCTATATGGCCGAAATCATTCGCGCCGGAATCAGTTCGGTACCGGAGGGCCAGTCCGAGGCGTCGACAGCGCTGGGCATGTCGTGGGGCATGGCGATGCGGCGTACGGTGCTCCCGCAGGCGATGCGGGTCATCATTCCGCCGACCGGCAACGAGATCATCAGCATGCTCAAGACCACATCGCTGGTGACGGCCGTGCCCTACAGCCTCGACTTGTATGGCGTGGCGGCCCGCGATATCGCCGGGGTGATATTCCAGCCGGTACCCCTGCTGATGGTGGCGGCGACCTGGTACTTGGCGATCACAAGCGTCCTGATGGTCGGTCAGTATTACCTGGAGCGCTACTTCTCCCGCGGGGCCTCGCGCAAGCTGACCACCAAGCAACTCGAGGCGCTCGCGAAGGCGAAGCAGATGGGCGAGGCGGGGCACGTATGACAGCGGCACCGGAAAAGATAAACCCGCCAATGGTTTTGGCCGAGAGCGTGTGCAAGAACTTCGGTGCGCTCAAGGTGCTCAAGGGCGTCACGCTGGAGATCGGCAAGGGACAGGTACTCGTCCTGGTCGGGCCGTCCGGGTCCGGCAAGTCGACGTTCCTGCGGTGCATCAACCATCTGGAGACCGTGAACGCGGGACGGTTGTATGTGGATGGCGTATTGATCGGCTACCGGGAGCGCGGCGACAAACTGCACGAGATGCCGCCCCGTGAAGCTGCCAAGCAACGACGCGACATCGGCATGGTGTTCCAGCATTTCAACCTGTTCCCACACCGCACGGCGCTGGAGAACATCGTCGAGGCGCCGATACATGTCAAGGGCGTCAAGAAGGCCGTTGCGGTGGAGCGGGCCAGAGATCTGCTCAAACAGGTTGGGCTGTCGGAAAAGGCCGATGCGTATCCGGCGCAGCTGTCGGGCGGCCAGCAGCAGCGGGTGGCGATCGCGCGGGCGCTGGCGATGAACCCGAAGCTGATGCTGTTCGACGAGCCGACGTCGGCGCTTGACCCAGAGCTGGTCGGCGAGGTGCTGGGTGTCATGAAGAAACTTGCCGAAGGAGGCATGACGATGGTGGTGGTCACCCACGAAATGGGGTTCGCCCGGGAGGTCGCCAACCAACTGGTGTTCATGGACGAAGGCATCATCATGGAGAGCGGACCCCCGCGCGAGATGCTGAGCAACCCGAAACACGAACGGACGAAGGCGTTCTTGTCGAAAGTGCTGTAGTGCCCCCCGATCCCGCCGCCCCACTGTGGCGGGCGGCGCAGGTGTTCCGTCTCCTGAGTTGTATCTACGCGTTGGGATTTCAGATCGCGGTCAACGGCGACCTGGAACGGCCTGCGGTCGGATGGGCGCTCTTCGCGGTGCTGATCGGCTGGAGCGTGGCCTGCGCGGCGGCATACCTGCAGGGTTTCGGTCGCCGGCCGGCCTGGGTGATCGCCGAGGTAGCGGTGGTCGCGGTGCTGATGCTGTCCACCGAGTTCGTGGCCTCCGATCAGTGGGTGGCGGCCAACCAGTCCTGGCCGACCACCCTGTGGGCCACCAATGCGACCATCTCCGCAGCGATCTTGTTCGGGCCGATCGCAGGCATGGCCACTGCCCTCGTGGTGGTTGCGGCCAGCGCCGCGTTGAAGGGGTACGTGAGCATCGACGTCGGCCGCAACGCGACCATCGTCATCGAACTCGCCGTTGGGCTGGCCATCGGGATGGCGGCTCAGACCGCGCGCCGTGCCCATGCCGAACTAGAGGAGGCGGCGCGGCTTGCAGCGTCGCTGGAGGAGCGCGACAGGTTGTCTCGCCAAGTGCACGACGGTGCCATCCAGGTGCTCGCCCTGGTAGCCCGGCGGGGACGCGAGATCGGCGGTGCC
>NZ_JAVRPS010000024.1:0-7153 GCF_032162105.1 Mycobacterium sp.
CCCGGTGCGTCAAGGCTGCGGTGCCGACACGGGTGTACATGGTGTCGCTGAGCGGCTTCGACACCCACGCCGACGAGCGCGGGACCCAGGAGGAACTCCTCAAGACCGTCGACGAGGCCGTCACCCCATTCCTGCGGCAGATGCGCACCAACACCTTCGGCAAGAAACTCGTCGTCATGATGTACTCGGAATTCGGTCGCCGGGTCGCCGCCAACGCCTCCCAGGGCACCGACCACGGCGCGGCAGGCCCCGTCTTCCTGGCAGGCGCGCCAGTCAAGGGCGGCTTCTACGGCGACGAACCGAGCCTGACCGACCTCAACGACGGCGATCTGAAGGTCACCACGGACTTCCGCGACATCTACCACGAACTGTTGAGCCATACCCTCGGCTCCGATCCCACGCCGTCGGTCGGATCCGGCCGACGCGACATCGGTTTCCTCTGACCCAAAGCGCGATCGAAACCGATATGGCTCGACCGCTCAAGCCATTCCACGAGCGGCCTCGGTGTGGGAGCATCGGCCCATGAACTCGCAGGAGGACCCCGAGGCCCGGATCCGGGATCTGGAGCGGTCCCTCGCCGACGTTGCCCGCACCTCCGAACTGGGGACCGAGCAGTACCCCGGCAGCTACGGCAACACAGCTCCGCTGCCACCGCCGCTGCCACCGCCGCTGCCACCACCGGGGTACCCACCGCCGCCGGGGTACTACAACGCCCCCTATGCCGCGCCATACCCTGCGACACCGCCGCGGTCGAGCGGGGGCTTCTCGTGGTGGTGGTTGATCGTCGCGACGTTCGTCATCGGCGGTATAGCGGTCGGGGCGGGGGTCGCCGTGTTCGGCGCGAATGTGTTCTCCAGCGGGAGCTCGATAGCGAGCAGCATTCGCGACCGCCCGGACTTCTCCGGTGGTGCCGGAACCCTCACCGGCGTCCCGACCGGCCGGCCCGACTCGCCAGGCGGCAAGACTCAGCTGCCGCAGGCCGAGCCGTCGGTGCCGCCGCCGGGTTCGGTCGTCACCATCGGCGGCATCGGCGACAACAAGACGATCGCCTGCAACGACAGCACCGTCACCGTCAGCGGCATCGACAACACGATCGTGATCACCGGGCACTGTGTGAAGCTCACGGTGTCCGGCATCGACAACGTGGTCACCGTGGACGCTTCCGACACCATCGAGGCTTCCGGTTCCAACAACCGGATCACCTTCAAATCGGGCGCCCCGGAAATCAACAAGTCCGGCTTCGACAACGTCGTCGAACAAGGCTGACCGTTCAGCGGGCCGACCTCGTCGTTTCAGCGACCTCCGCTGGGCGCGCGGTCGATTCGGCAGTGCGCGACCAGGCAATCACCACGGCGGCACCCACGATGGCGAGCCCACCGCACGCCTGGCCCACCGAGACCGGCTCACCGAGCGCGAGTGCCGCCAGTACCACCGTGGACACCGCCTCCAGCGTCATGACGACCGCCGTCTTGCTGCATCCGATGCGGGACAGCGCCGCGAAGGTCAGGCTGAACGCCACGGCCGTCGCGACGCCGTAGGCGGCGATCTGCAGCAGGTGGCCGGACGGAAACTCGAGGTTCCCAGCGACGGCACCGCGGATGGCGGACGAACCCGCTGCGCCCGACGCCACCCAGCACGCGGCGGTCATCGGGTCGCTTCGCCTACTGAACTCCTTGCCGACGATCAGGTACAGCCCGTACGCGACGGCCGCCGCCAACGCCAGGACGACGCCCGTCGTGGAGATGGACACGTCACCGCCGACGGCGACCACCGCGAAGGTGCCGACCGTTGACAGCACGACGGCCTGCAGCATCGGGCCGGTCAGTCGAATTCTCTTGCGGGCCAATTCGATCAGCACGACGATCGCAGGGTAGGTATAGAACAGCAGAATGCAGGCGCCGGCCGAACCGTGCTCCAGCGACAGGTAGAACAGCGTTGATTCGGCGGTGTATCCGATCGCGCCGAGCAGCACGATCGGCAGCCACTCGCCCGGCAGGGGCCGGATCGCCACCCGGCGGAGCCGGAGTGCGATCACGAGCAGGACGGCGGCAACGGCGAACCGGGCAGACAGGGCGGTGGCCGAGTCGACACCAGCGGCGGCCAGCGCGCGCCCGATCACGGTGGCAACGCCGTAGGCCACCGCTCCCCCGGCGGCCAGGCCAACGCCGATCACGCCGGTCCGCGCGTCAGAAGGCGACATCCGACGCCTCGTCAGCCGCGGCGGCGAAGCGCTCGCGTTCATCGGTCCGCGGCGCCACGATCCGAAGTGCGTCGGGGTAGACGCCGTGTGCCGCACCGAGCACGCGCACACCGATTCCCCTGCGGCAGAGGGCCTCCGCGACCTCGGTGGCGCGTTCGCAGAAGGCGTATTGAAAATGCACGTTGGCGTTGGCACGCAGATCCAGACCCACCATCCCGCCCAGGAGTTCGGCGAGCCAGGCGCTGTCGTCGAGCATCCGGCGGCGGGAGTCGTCGGCCCAGTCCACGTCCCGCACCGCCGCGCATGCGACCCGCACGTCGACACCGGACAGCCCCCAGTTCTCCTGCCTGCCGAACAGTCGCCGCAGGAGCCGCGGTTCCGCGGACCACGCGACGCCGGTCCGCGTCGCGGCGATGCCGTAGAACTTCGTGGTCGACTGCAGCACGACGATGTTCGGCGCGTCACAGCCGATCACCGAGCGGGCCAACGGGTTTGGTGTGAATCCGACGTAGGACTCGTCGACGACGAGAATCGAGTCCGGTCGCGCCGTCGCAATCGCAACCAAGTCGTTCGGGTCCAGGTGTGCGCCAGTGGGATTGTGCGGATTCGAGATGATCACCACGCCGCCACCGGCGAGGGCGGCGTCGATCTGCTCGATCGACGGGATCTGCTCTCCCACCACGCTGAAGCCCCGCCCTGGAAACACCTTCAGGTAATCGGTGTAGGCGGGCAACGGAACGCGCACGGTGCGGTGGTCCAGTTCGCGACCCATCGCCCAGATGAACTCGCTCGCGCCACGTCCGGCGATCATCGCGCCGTAACGAACGTCGGTGGCCCAGCGGTACAGGTCGATCATCTGGTCGGCCGCGTCGTAGGGGTGCAGCACGATGTCCGCCGGCTGGATGCGATGCAGCGCCGAGACCGCAGCGGGCGCGGGGCCGTAGCGGTTGACGCACGTACTCAGGTCCATGTCGACGCCGCGGCTGGGATCGCCGCCCTGGGCCCCGAAGTCGGTCGCGGTGACGGGTTCGGCGATCAGCGTGAGCATGGCATTCCTCGGCAGTCGGGGGTTGTGTGCATGCCGAGGTTAGGAGCGGCGGTCCCGTCACCTCACGCGTAGTTCGCTACTCGCATTTCACGACGGCGTTACCCATGTGTCGTGGTTGGGCCACCGAATGTTCAGCTGGCCGGTGCTCCCACCAAGTTCACAGGCCCGGCTCCTACACTCTGCGCACCCATACGGAAGGTGCCTGCCGATGCAACCGAATCCACTCGACCCGGTGGCCGGGGAGCGGCTATCGCACGCGGACAAGCTGTTCACCTCCGACCTGTCGGTCAACGAGTTCGCCCTCCTGCACGGCGCGGGATTCGAACCGATCGACCTCGTCATGGGCGTGTCCGTCTACCACGTCGGGTACCAGTTCACCGGAATCAAACAGCAGTCGGAGCTACCGATCCTCACCGAAGCGACGTATCGGGCGCGCTGGAACGCCATGTCGCGGATGCAAGCCGAAGCCGACGCGGTGCAGGCCGACGGCGTCGTGGGCGTCCGACTCGAATGGCGTCACCAGGGTGAGGGCGAACACCTCGAGTTCATCGCAGTGGGCACCGCGGTGCGGTACACCCCCAAGCCCGGCGCCTATCGTCGCCCGAACGGGCAAGCCTTCAGCAGCCACCTTTCGGGCCAGGACATGACGACTCTGCTCCGATCGGGATACAGCCCCGTCGCGTTCGTGATGGGCAACTGCGTCTTCCACATCGCCGTGCAGGGCTTCATGCAGACGCTCAAGCAAGCGGGACGCAACGCCGAGATGCCGCAGTGGACTCAGGGCAACTACGAGGCACGGGAACTGGCGATGTCCCGAATGCAGGCCGAGGCGGAACGGGACGGCGCCAACGGCGTCGTCGGCGTCCAGTTCGAGATCTCCAACTACGCATGGGGCCTGCACACGGTCGAGTTCTATGCGGCGGGAACGGCCGTGCGGCGCACCGGCAGCGGCGAAACCATCACGCCGTCGTTCGTCATGCCGATGAGCATGTGATGACGGGGCTCGACTCCGATGAGGTGAGCCGTGTCGTCACGGCATCGCTGTCCGGGGCGGGCGGAGTGGCGTTGGTGGTCAACGTGTTCGCGGGCCTTCCAGGGGTGGACCACACGCCGGAGCGACGCGGTCTGTTCCGGTCCGAGCCCGAACGCATCCTGATCGGTGACTGGCGCTACGAGGCCACCAAGGACGGCCGTCTGCATGTCGCACACGTCGTGAACGACGTCGTCATCGCCGAGGAGACTCTGACGGCCGACGTCGTGGGTCCGCACGTCACCCGCGCGCTGGAGCAGATCATCACCCGGTACGGTCCGGCGACCGTCCCGAGCATCAATGCGGCGATCGAGGCACTCCGGATCAGCTGCGGCGGAATCTGACTGCCGACGATCTCCAGCTGATCTCCACACAACCTTCATGCAGTGACCCCCCGCAGCGCTGCACCATTCAGTCATGTCTAGAACACCTTCGAAAGCAGCGGCCATGCGTGCCGCATTCGCACTCCCGGTCGCGGCAGCGGCGGCGGCCATCGGCGTACTCGTCCTGCCCGCAATTCCGGCGAACGCCGAGTCGGCGAACATCACGATCGGCCTGCTCGAGGCGCAAGGTTTCGACGTCAAGGTCAACCGCATCGGCAGCGCACCCCTCGACGAGTGCGTCGTGACCGACGTCCGCAACCCGCGGGAGCAGAAGCGGTTCGAGCGCACGGGTGACGACTTCGTCGAGGTGGTCTTCAGGCGCACGATCACGGTCTCGCTGGACTGCTCGCGCCGATAGCGGGCCGTGGTCGACCCACACCTGGTGCCTCGGCCGCGAGACCGCCTCGCTGGTTTGAGTAGCAAACGTCGGGGTACCACGTTCACGGGTCGAGACACGCGCGTCCATAGGGCGCTGAGGGTAGGGAGTGAAGACTCGTGAGCGTTCGCCGAATCGCTGGTTTCCTGGGGGCCACGGTGGTCGCCGTCGGGGCGGCGCTGCTGGGCGCAGCCGTGCCATCCACGTCTGCTGAACCGTGCCCCGACGTCGAGGTCGTGTTCGCCAGGGGTACCGGCGAGCCACCCGGTGTCGGCGGGGTAGGACAGGCATTCGTGGACTCGGTGCGCGCACAATCCGGCGGCAGGTCGGTCGACGTGTACGCCGTCAACTACCCCGCCAGCAGCGATTTCGCCGACCGGCTGGCCTTCGCCGGAACCGTCGTCGACGGGATTCGCGACGCGGGTGCGCATGTCCAATCCATGGCGGCGAACTGCCCCTCGACCAGGATGGTGCTCGGCGGTTACTCGCAAGGCGCAGTCGTGGCCGGATTCGTCACCGCGGCCGTGGTGCCGGCGGGTGTACCCGCCGAGTACGCGTCGTCCTTACCCAAGCCGATGCCGCCCGAGGTGGCTGACCACGTCGCCGCAGTGGCCCTCATCGGGACACCATCGGAGGCGTTCCTGCGCGAACAAGGTGCGCCGCCGATCGTGGTCGGCCCGCGGTACGCGGCCAAGACGATCGAGCTGTGCGCTCCCGGCGACACCATCTGCGATGGCACTCCCGGTGGCGGTCCTACCATCGCGCACGCTCTGTACGCCATGAACGGGATGGTCGACGAGGCCGCAGCATTTGCTGCCAGTCGGACGTAGTCGCCAGCCACTAGTTGGGGCGCCGGCCCCGGAATTTGGGCAACGAGATGAATTTCGGGCGACCCGACCGCGCGCACATTAGGAATTGGTGAGACGATCCAGAGATGGTCGAAGACGCGGGGGCAGCTCAGGCGCGGGCGCTGCTTCGGGAATTGAGCGAACAGGTCGCCGAGATCTCGCGCAAGCTCGAAGCGGCGGAGCGCCGAGGCGCTCGCACGTCCATCCGCGGAGCCACCCACGACCGCAGGCATCGGTCCACGTTGCGCCGAGAGCTGTACGAGGCGCACCGCCTCATCGACGGCATACATCGCCGGTTCCCCGAGACGCTCCCCCGCTCAGCTGCTGGACGGAGTGGTCGGGCGCTGTCCGCCAGCTGATCGGGGGCCAGACACAACTCACCCGTTCACCGGTGCGACGCACCGTGCACTGCCAAGCTGACAGCCGTGGGCCAACATCGCGGCGCTGACGATCACGTCGTGCGTCTGCGGGACGGGCGGTCGCTCGGTTTCGCCCAGTACGGCCGACCCGACGGCGTCGTCGTCGTCAGTGCGCACGGCGGCCTGGTCGGGCGGCTCGACGTGGCTGCGGGCGCACCCTTCGCCGAGCGGGCAGGGATTCGGCTGATCTCACCCGATCGGCCTGGGATCGGGCTGTCCGATCCGCTACCCGGGCGCACCACGCTCGACTGGGCCGACGACGTCGCCGACCTTCTGGATCAACTTGGTGTCGAGCGGTTCGCGGCGATGGGGTGGTCGATGGGCGGGCAGTACGCCGCCACACTCGGCCATGCGCTTCCGTCGCGGGTGACACGGGTCGCGATCATCGCCGGGGCGTTGCCGTTGACCGAGCCGGGGGTGCTCGCCCAGTTGCCGTTGTTCGACCGGGCCTACACTCGACTGTCGCAGCGGGCGCCGTGGGCTGCGCGCCAGTGCTTCCGGACGATGGCGTTGATCGCTCGGTCGGCGCCCACACTCAACGGCCGGCTGGCCGCACGGGAGCTGGGCGCGGCGGACGCCGCCGTCCTGCGAGCCGAAGGCTTCGATGCGTTCTCGCACGTGTCATACGAAGGACTGCGGCGCGCATCCGGTGTCGTCGAGGACTACCGCGCCTGGGCATTGCCGTGGGGGTTCGCGCCCGAGGACCTGAAGGTACCGGTCGACGTCTGGTCGGGAGCCGAGGACGAACTCGTACCCGGCGCGTGGGGACGCGAACTGGCGCAGCGCATTCCGGGCGCAACGCACTACGTCCGAGCCGGCGGGCACTTCGTGGCGCACCTGCACTTTGAA
>NZ_JAVRPS010000025.1:0-2629 GCF_032162105.1 Mycobacterium sp.
GCCAAGGCCACCGTCCGGTTCATCGCCGACTATGCCGCCGCCGAGTCGGATCGCGCCCGGTTGGGGATCAGCTTCGTGTCCGTCCTTCCCCAGCTGACGCCGGCCACCGACCTGGGCGCGGCGGCGGTGTCGGCCTACGCCGAACGCCAAGGCGTCGACGTCGACGCCTTCGTGGCAGGCCTGTCACCCGTCCTGACCCCTGATCATGCGGGCAAGTCGATTCTCGATATCGCGACCGCACCGTACCCCGACCACCGCGCCTACACCCTGTCGTCCGCGGGCCTCACACCGCTGTCCTGAACCCAATTCACCAACCCCGGAAGGATATTCGCATGAACACACCCCCGATCGTGTCGCCGCAGGAGTGGGAGACCGAACGCCAGCGCCTGCTGGTCAAGGAGAAGAAGCTGACGCGTGACGGTGACGCGCTGGCCGCCGAGCGCCGGCGCATGCCGTGGGTGCCGGTGGACACGCAGTACGCCTTCGACGGGCCCGACGGCAAGGTGAGCCTGCGCGATCTGTTCGCCGGGCGGCGTCAGCTGATCGTCTACCGCGCATTCTTCGAGCCCGGGGTGTACGGCTGGCCCGAGCACGCCTGCCGCGGCTGCTCCATGATCGCCGACCACGTCGCAAACCTGGCGCACCTCAACGCCCGCGATACCACGCTGGTGTTCGTCTCGCGCGCACCGCAGGCCGACATCGGCCGTGTGAAGGCCCGGATGGGCTGGGACATCCCGTGGTACAGCATCACCGACGGGTTCGACGTCGACTTCGGGGTCGACGAATGGCACGGCACCAACGCGTTCATCTCGGACGGTGACCGCGTGTTTCGCACCTACTTCATCAACAACCGCGGCGATGAAGCGCTGGGCACTACCTGGAGCTTCCTCGACATGACCGCGCTTGGGCGCCAGGAGGATTGGGAGGATTCGCCCGACGGCTACCCGCAGACCCCGCCGTACCAGTGGTGGAACTGGCACGACGAGTACGCCGACCCCGAGGCGCCCGAGGAATGGATCGCCCGATCGAACGCCGCCCTGGAGATGCTGAGCACCGACGGGGACGGCGCGAGTGACCGCAGGGCTGGTTAGCCGGGAAGTCCTCACCGCCCTGCTCTCAACGCGAAGGCGTCGAGTGCGTGTAGAACCTGCGGCGCGCGCCAGGCGCGGTTCCGGGAGCGGTCAGTGAACTCGACGATGATGCCCGCTTCGGTGAGCGGGTCCACATAGCGTCGCGCATTGCCGGTTGAAATGCCGAGTTCACGCTGGAGCAGTTGCGCGTTGAACACTGGACGTTTCAGCAGCAGGTCCGCCACACGGTGAATGGCGGAGTCGCGTCGTGCGCTTATCGTCGACGTCCACTCCGCTCTGATCGCGCGTAGGTCACTGACGAGGCGCCGACCGTTCACCACCGCAAGAACCGACGCCGTCGAGAGCCTTTCGACGATCGCAGCAGGGTCGCCCACGCGGTACGCACCGAGCGCCTCGAAGTAAGCATCGGTGTCGGTCAGCAGCCCCGCCGACACCGGGACGGTCATCTGGCGCGTGAGCCGCTTGTTGCGCAGCATCGCCTGGATCAATGCCCTACCTGTGCGCCCGTTACCGTCGGGGAACGGGTGGATGGTCTCGAACTGCGCGTGTGCGACCGCGATCTGCGGCAGTGTCGGGATGTCAGCGCGCCTCATGAAACGGATCAGGTCGTCGATGGCCCCTGCAACCCGCTCATGGTGTGGGGCAACGAAGTCGGCACCTCGTGGTCCGAAACTGCCACCCCCGATCCACACCTGCTCGGTGCGCCATCTTCCCGCGGCGCTCGGGTCACTGGTGTGCATCAGCGCTTGATGCATCGCCAGGATGGCGTCACCGTCGATCCGATCCACCAGTGCGATGGCAGCCGTCATCGCCTCGGTATTGCCGACGATCATCGTCGCGTTGCGGCGACTGGTTTCGCCCAGAACCTCGGCTTCGGCGATGGCACGCGCGGAGGCGGTCAAGTTCTCGATCTGGGAGCTGGCTGCAGACTCCCTTCGCAGCAGCACTGCGGCAAATGGGGCGATCTCATCGCCCAACTCAGCGTCGAACCGGGCGATTTCGTTGCTCGCGTCCTGGGCGTTGGCGAGAACGTCGGAGGGGAGTATGAGTCCCAGGTCGGCGATAGAAGCGGGAATGGCGGCTTCGTAGTCACCGGACTGCCGCAGTGCAGCGCGCAGATCGGCCCGGCCGTAGCCTGCCTCGGTGGGCATCTCCCACACGAGGCGCTCGTATCCGACAGCGGTGCCGTCACTAGGTGAGGCCATGCTTGAACGATAGCATCACTTAGTGCTTTAAGTGATGCTATCGCCAGGGCCTAGCATCGCTTCTTCAGCCGAACGGTCCGAAGTCGTCGCCGTGTCCCCCGATCGGGGGACACGGGGTTCATCCGGTGTGGTGGCTGGTCGGCGGACATACATCTCCTTGGGTGTGCGACATAGTTATCTCATCGCCGGAACACACCGGCCGAGAGACTCAAAAGCACACTCACACAAGGAGATTGACATGAACACCATCACCCGCCGGATCGCCGCCACCGCCGCCCTGCTCGCCGCCCCCGCCCTGATCGCCCTGGGCACCGCCACGATGAGCCACGCCGA
>NZ_JAVRPS010000026.1:0-4700 GCF_032162105.1 Mycobacterium sp.
CCGATCGCTCACACCCTGTTAATCCGCGCACGTCGGCCGTGGCACCTTGGACGGGGCCGCGCTCGATGCGGAGCCGCACTGGGCGCTGACAGGTAAGCAACTATTCCCGCTGACCAGCCCGTATTGATGGGTGCCAACGGTGATGGCGCTGATACGCCGGATCGCGATTCTGGACTCAGGACGTAGTACGGGCTCTTCGCCCGGCTCGAGAAAAACGCCCATACCGCCGCCTGCCCGGCCGACGGATGCGGGCCAGGCCATCCTCGATCCCTTGGAAAGGGTTAGTGATGAAGAAGTTACGAGTGGCGATCATCGGCGCCGGTATCGGTGGACTGTCTGCAGCCGTCGCACTTCACCAGATTGGGGCTCAGGTCCGGGTCTACGAACAGGCGCGTCAGTTGGGCGACGTCGGCGCAGGAGTGGCGCTCCAGCGCAACAGTCAGAGAGTCCTGGATCGACTCGGCCTCAGCCAGCGCGTCGGCCGACTTGGCGCGCGGTTGCCTGGATTCCGGCTCTTCACGCCGGACGGGACCCTCGTGTCGCATGAAACGTACGACCCCGAGACCGGGACGCTCGGGCTACGTCGCGCCGATCTGGTGGCGGTCCTGGCCGCCGCTCTGCCGACCGCGGTCGTGCACACCGGACATCGCTGCGTGCAATTGACTCAGCGCGACGGGTCCGCGGTGGTGAGCTTCGCGAACGGGGTGAGCGTGAATGCTGATGTCGTGGTCGCGGCCGACGGAATCCATTCCGGGCTACAACGCTACGTGGTGGAGCCCACCGACCCGGTGTTCTCCGGCACGATGGCCTATCGTGGCCTGATCCCGGCAGCGCGGCTGCCCGACTGGCCCCAAGAGTTGGTGACCTGGGGTGGCGAGGGCAAACACCTGATTGCCTACCCAGTGCGTGCCGGCCAGTTGATCAACTTCGTGGGGTTCGTCGCGGCCGACGACCAGATGCGCGAATCGTGCTCTGCACCTGGCGATCCGGCCGTTCTGGCCGCAGAATTCGCCGCTTGGACCCCGCAGGCTCGCCGCCTCCTCTCGCGAGTCGAGACCACGTTCAAGTGGGGTCTCTATGACCGGGAGCCGCTCCCACGGTGGACGCACGGCCGGCTGGCCCTGCTCGGCGATGCGGCCCATCCCATGCTGCCGCACATGGGCCAGGGCGCCAATCAGGCCATCGAGGACGCCATGGCGTTGGCCATTTTGCTCCGCGGTGTTGCGGCCGCCGACGCCCCAGCAGCATTGATGCGCTATCAGACAGTGCGGCGCGATCACACCGCACGGGTCCAACGGAGTGCACGCGCGAACGGCCACGGGTTCGACTCCGGGCAACCCGTGAGCCTCAACCATTCCTGGGTGCGGGACTATGACGTGGAACGGGAAGCCCTCGCCGCTTCGTGAAGAGGGCGCGTGACCTAGGCGCCGTCGCCCCTGGCGATCTGATTTGCAGTGGCACTCCAGCTGGCGTCGGCATTGAGCTGGACCACCTCGCCCTGGATCCATGGCTCGAGGTCTGTCAGGAACACGGAATCGCCATTCCCGGCCCCCTGCATATCAAGCCATTTCTGCAGCGCTTGTGGGGCCGGGCCGGACAGGATGGTGGATACGTTGGCTGCGCTTTCACGGAGAAGGCTCTCGGCAGGCGCCAGGACCAGGTTCTCGTTGAAGACCTTCTTCTGCGCCGCGATGGTGTCCCGGTTGCGGCGGGCGTATCGCGCGCCAAGTTCTTGGGCTTCGTCGATGAGGTCATTCGAGGGCACCAGCCGGTTCACCAGGCCCATCTGATGTGCCTCCTGCGCTGAGTACATTCTGCCCTCGAGCAGCATCTCCAGTGCCCTGGCGGGTCCGATGAGCTGGGCCAAGCGTTGACCTCCGACGGTGGTGGTCAAACCGATGAGGAGCTCGGGGAGGATGAATCCCACTGCTTCGTCATCGGCGGCCAAGCGGACGTCGAAGCAGACCGACATCTCCAATCCTCCACCGCCGCATGGCCCTCCGATCGCAGCGATGTAGACCGCGGGCGATCGCATGACGCGCAGCACGACCTGATTGAATCGCGGGACACTGAGGAATTGGCTGATGGGGGTGCGCTCCAGGGCCTGTTCGCCGCCGGGTACGGCTCCGACGACGTCGACGCTCTGCAGGAGGTTCAGCAGGGCCTGACCCGATAGCGGCCGCCCGACACGTGAAGCGGCAGCGAGGATCTCGGCGATGTCGAAGTGAGTGATGTAGCGGTTCGGCACCCCTCCCGTGAGAACGACCGCTCCCACGCTGGGGTCGTCGTCGACGGCTGCTGTGAGGGTGTCGAGGTCCTTCTGCATCCGAGCCGTCATGAAGTTATGCGGGGGATCGTAGAACCGGACGGTGAGTACTCGGTCCTCCTGCTCGACCGTCAAGGTGTCCAGCACGAGGTCGCGGGCATGCGTTGTCATCATCGGTCGCTGCCCCTCACGCGTACTTGACGACGGTGCGCTGCACGCCGAGCTCGATCGCCCGGTCATCGGTCGCCACTTCGGCCTCGACGATGTCGCCGTGGCGCAAATATTTCGGGTTCTTGGTTTGTGCTGAGAAAAAGGCCTTCCACTTGATCCGGTCGGGGAGCAGCGACCCGATGATCTCGACGGGCTTGGGTGGTGCGCTGATGGCGGTGCCGACCGGGGTACCGGTCAAGACCAGGTCGCCGGCGTCGAGACGCTGAAAACGTGACAGCGCCTGCAGTGCCTGCACGGGTGGGTAGATCATGTCGCCCTCGACGAGCATGTTTTGGCGGAGCTCGCCGTTCACCCGCAGTCGAACGCGCAGATCACCGAAGCGCTTGAGCTCATCGGCGTCCAGCAGCACCAGCGCGGGCCCGACCGGAGTGAACGTCGGATACGACTTCGCTTCGTAGAACTGCGTTTTGGTCAACTGCACATCGCGGGCCGAGACGTCGTTGGTCACCACCAGCCCGCAGACGTAGTCGGCGAGGTTGGCTTCGGTGATCGTGGTGCCGACGGGCATGTCGCGGCCGATGATCAGGCCGATCTCGACCTCGTAGTCGAGCAGCCGGACGTGATCGGGTTTGACGATGTCGTCGAACGGGCCGCTGATGGAGCCGGATGCCTTGCGGAAGAAGGCCAGTGGGGTGTGGGCCGGGTCTCGCCCGGCGTCCTCGACGTGGGAGGCGTAGTTGGTCATTTGTGCCACCACCCGGCACGGTGCGGTGACCGGGGACAGTAGTTGCAGGCTGTCCACGGGCACGGTGTCGGTGCTGTGGGCGCCGGCGTCGACGGCATCCCGGTCGGCCAGCAGCTGGCGGGTGGTGGTGGCCGTGGTGGCGACGCGAGCGGCCCCGGTGGGGGTCTGCACCCACCAGCCCTCGGCGGTGCGCAGGATGGAGACGGTCATCGTGAGTCCTTGAGTAATCGAGTGGTTGGGTGTTAAGAGTTGGCCACGGCGAGCATGCCGCGCAGGCTGGCCAGGTCGAATTCGTTGTCGGTGCGCAGCGCGCTGATTATCGAGCGAAGTTCGTGCAGGGATTCGCGGCCCGGTGCGATGCCGAGGAAGTCCTTGGTGATCGGTGGTCCCCATTGGGAGAGCCCGGAGGCGGTGAACGGAGCCCAACCCGGCTCGAGGGTGCTGTCGAACATGTCACCGTCGCTGAAGTGCTCGACCATGACATCGTCGGGATCGCGCCAGTAGTCGAAGATCTGGCTGCCCTGAATGTGGCGGCCGATTCCCCAGGACCGGTGGTATCCCAGCCCGGCGAGGTAGCGCGCGCCGGCGCCCATCGCGTCGATGTCGCTGACCTGGTAGGCCGAATGGACGTAGCGGTTGGACGGGCCCAAAGCCATCGCGAGGGTGTGGTGGTCGGTCGGCGTCTGGCCGCGATCGCAACGGATGAAGCTCATGACCGGACCGCGGTCCCGCCGTCCCGCGTAGTAGAGGAAGTCGCTGACGATCATCCCGAGGTGATCGAGATACCAGTCGAGCGCCTCGCGGTACTTGGTCGTCTGCATCACCACGTGCCCGAGCCGTTGCACACGCGTCGGCTCGCGAGGCGGGCGTTGCGTTGCGCCGATCCGCCGGAGTTCGTGCCCAAAGTTGAATTGGTGGGGCGTCTGTGCCGCCAGCGCCTCCAGCTGGTGAGTGTCGGCCACGACCCGGACTGTCACCCCGCTGGGGTCGATCAGGTCGACGGCCATGCCGCCGAGCGATTCGGGCAGCGCGCGGATCTTGGTCCCGGTAGATTCGGCCAGTCGCAGCACATCGGATTGGTCCTGTGCGGTGTAGGCGGCTCCGATGAATTTCGAGCGCGGACCTCGCCGGATCAGTACGCAGGGCGAGCCGGAATCGGTGCCACGCAAGTACAGCTCGTCGGCAGTGCGCATAGCGGTGCCAAACCCGAATGCGGACGAAAATGCTTCAGCCCGAGCCAGATCCGGCTTTTCGAACTCCAACCAGGCAATATCGTGGACTTTGATGATCGGGTCACGTGAGCGCCCCGGATGCTCACCTTTGCGAGCGCCCTGGTCACTGTGCAGGTCGTTGTGGGCGCCCACAACGTGGTCGCTCATCACTGCGCCGCAGTGTCCGTGGCGTCCCAGGGCATCGATGCCGAGACCCAGTGGGTTAGTTCCTGTTGGTCGTTGCTGTGTAGGTGGCGTGGCGGGGTGACGAACGTCGCGTAGGGCTTGCAGCGCAGCAGTACCCGGC
>NZ_JAVRPS010000027.1:0-4952 GCF_032162105.1 Mycobacterium sp.
TCCGAAAGTCGATCACCCCACGCACGAACACCTTCGCCACCGCAGGCAGCCGCTCACACAACATCCGCCCATAGAAGATCTGGCCCTTCGCCCGGCCGCGACTGACGTTCTGCGCCGCGGAGACCTCCGCGGCGACCGCCTCGGTGACATCGGTGCGCCACCGATTCCACTCCGCCAACTCCACCGCCCGCCGGGCATACAACCTGCCCACCGCCAACAACCGCTGCGCCGTCGCCGTCGCCTCATCCCGCGTCGCCTCACCCATCACCTCGATGAGCTCCACATCCGCCACACCTTCGGACACATGTTCGACTATGCCACCTGGGTCTGACACATTGATTCCGATATCGCGCGCGGCTACCGCGCGCTCCAGCCACCGTCCATCGTGTACGACGCGCCCGTCACCATTCCCGCGCTCGGCGATGCCAGCCAGCCCACCAGCGCCGCGACCTCCTCGGGTTCCACCAGCCGCTTGATCGCACTCTCGGACAGCAGGATCGTCTCGACGACCTCCTGCTCGGGGACACCGTGGGTGCGGGCCTGATCGGCGATCTGCTTGGTCACCAACGGTGTTCGGACGTAACCCGGGTTGACGCAGTTGCTGGTGACGTCGTGCGGCCCGCCTTCGAGTGCGGTCACCTTGGACAGCCCCTCCAGACCGTGCTTGGCCGTCACGTAGGCCACCTTGTACTCGGAGGCACGGATGCCGTGCACCGATGAGATGTTGATGATCCGGCCGAAGCGCTGCTCGAACATGTGCGGCAGTGCGGCACGGATCAACAGGAACGGCACCTCGACCATCAAGGCGAGCATCGAGCGGAAGCGTTCCGGGCTGAACTCGGCGATCGGGGCGATGCTCTGCACGCCCGCGTTGTTGACCAGGACGTCGGTCTCCAGCCGCAGCTGCTCGAGGGAGCCCACGTCGAGAAGGTCGACGGCCCAAGCGGTTCCGCCGATCTCCTCAACGAGTGCCTTGGCCGCCACGTCATCGACGTCGGCGACGGTGACAGTGGCTCCCCGCCCGGCGAGTTCACGCGCGCAGGCCGCTCCGATGCCACTCGCGCCGCCGGTGACCAGGGCGGTGCGGCCGGCCAACTCCGTCATCCGACCGTGGCCCGACGTTCGCCGGCCAACTCCTCGGCGTCCGCCTCGTCGAGAGTCTTCAGGTCGATCCCGTTGGTCTCGCGGGTGAACAACACCGCGACGAGAGTGACGGCGCAGGCCACGGCCAGGTAGACGGCGATCGGCACCGAGGAGTCGTAGATCTCCAGCAGCTTCACGGCGATGAGCGGGGCAAGCGAACCCGCCACGATCGAAGTGACCTGATAGCCAAGGGACACACCGGAATAGCGCATCCGAGTGGGGAACATCTCCGCCATGATCGCAGGCTGCGGCGCATACATGAACGCGTGGATCACGAGGCCGAGCGTGACCGCGGCGGTGATGACCACGTAGTTGCCGCTGTTCATCATCGGGAAGGCGAAGAAGCCCCAGGTGGCGCCCAGGATCGCCCCAACCATGTACACCGGACGTCGTCCGAAGCGATCAGACAAGTGCCCGACCAGGGGGACGACGGCGAAGTGCACCATATGTGCGACGAGCAGGTACCGCAGGATCGAGGTGGTGTCGGCGCCCACCTGCACCTTCAGGTATGTGATGGAGAAGGTGACCACCAGGTAGTACATGATGTTTTCGCCGAACCGCAGCCCCATCGCGGTGAAAACGCCGCGCGGGTAACGCTTCAGCACCTCGACGACGGATAGCGAGCTGGCCTTGATCCGTTCGGCTTCCTGTTGGGCCGCAACGAAGATCGGCGCGTCGGTGACCTTGGTGCGGATGTAGTAGCCGATCAGCACCACCACCGCCGACAGCCAGAACGCGACGCGCCAGCCCCACGACAGGAAGTCCGATTCGGACAGCGTGCCCGTGAGGACCAGCAGGACCACGGTCGCGAGCAGGTTGCCTGCAGGGACCCCGGCCTGTGGCCAGCTGGCCCAGAAGCCGCGCTGTTTGTTGGGGCTGTGCTCGGCCACCAACAACACCGCGCCGCCCCACTCCCCGCCGACGGCGAACCCCTGGATGAACCGTAGTGCGACCAGCAGCGCCGGTGCCCAATAGCCGACCTGACCGAACGTCGGCAGGCAGCCCATCAGGAACGTGGCCGCGCCGACCAGCAGCAGGCTGAACTGAAGCAGCTTCTTGCGGCCGTACTTGTCGCCGAAGTGTCCGAACACCACGCCGCCAACCGGACGCGCAACGAAGCCGACCGCGTAGGTGGCGAACGCCAGGAAGATCGCGTTGAGCTCACTGGTGGTCTCCGAGAAGAACACCTTGTTGAACACCAGCGTGGCTGCGGTGCCGTAGAGGAAGAACTCGTACCACTCGACGACGGTGCCCGCCATCGACGCGACGACGACCCGTCGAAGCCCAGTCGGTATCGGCGTTCTCATCAAACGACTCCTTTGTGACGCGGCACACATTCAGCTATGAGTATCAACGCAGGTTCCCTCCGACGGCAATGGCCAAACATGCAGCACCGATCTGCAAAACTGCACATATGACCCAGGCTAACCGGCTCAGTGCCGACGATCTGCTGGTGCTTCTCGCAGTCGGCCGGTCGGGCCGCTACGTGACCGCCGCCGAGGAACTCGGCATCAACCACACCACCATCTCGCGGCGCATCGCCGCACTGGAACAGTCGATCGGCGGCCGGCTGCTCGCCAGGGTGGCAGGTGGCTGGGAGCTGACCGACCTCGGCCGCGAGGCGCTGTCGGCAGCCGAAGCGGTCGAGTCTGCCGTGCGCTCCCTGGCGACCGCCGACGGGGTCAGAACACTGGAGGGCGTCGTGCGCATGTCGGCGACGGACGGCTTCAGCGCGTACGTCGCCGCACCCGCCGCGGCTGCCGTGCAGAAACGCCACCCGAAGGTGGCCGTCGAGATCGTCGCGACGACCCGGCGCGCGACGCAGCAGCGATCCGGCCTCGACATCGAGGTGGTGGTCGGTGAACCCCAGGTGCACCGCGCAGAGGCCATCCGGCTCGGCGACTACCGGTTGGGGCTATACGCCTCGCGCGACTACCTCGTCGAGCACGGCACTCCCGCGTCGCGGGCCGAGCTGTCAGGCCATCCATTGGTCTACTTCATCGACTCCATGTTGCAGGTCGACGATCTCGACCTGGCCCGCACCTTCGCGCCGACCATGCGGGAATCCGTCACCTCGACGAACGTCTTCGTGCACGTCGAGGCGACCAGGGCGTCCGCTGGGCTTGGCCTTCTGCCGTGCTTCATGGCCGACCGGCACGACGACCTGATCCGGGTGTTGCCGGACGCGGTTGCGATTCAGTTGACCTACTGGCTGGTGACCCGGCCGGATACGTTGCGCCGGCCGGAGGTGTCCGCCGTCGTCGCGGCGATCCGCACCCGCATGGAGGAGCAGCGCGACGTTCTCTTGGGTGTCGGACGATCAATCGGAGCCTGAGCGAATCCCTTGCGCGGACACGGGTTCACCTGGTGCAGTCGGGGCATGCCATTTCTGGACACCGACAACGGCAAGGCGTACTACCGGCATTGGGCGGCCCCCCGGCCCCGCGCCGCGGTGATCTTCCTGCACGGTTTCGGCGAGCACACCGGCGTCTACCACCGGTACGGCTTCGCGCTCAACGCCGCCGACATCGACCTGTGGGCGGTCGACCAGTTCGGGCACGGGCTCACTCCTGGCGAGCGCGGCGACTTCGGCTCGATCGAGGCCAGCATCGGGTTGTCCGACCGGCTGGCCGCGCTAGCCCAAGCCGCAACTCCGGGCATTCCGCTTGTCGCGCAGGGCCATTCGTTCGGAGCGGTCGCCACCCTGTGGAATCTCATCGACGACCCCGGCAAGTACCGCGCCGGGGTGATCTCGGGTGCACCATTGGTCCCGGTGCCCGGACTGGTCGACGCCGACAGCACGTTCGAGATCGCGCCGAGCCAGCTGTCGGCCGACCCGTTCTACCTCGATTTGATGGAAAACGACCCGCTGGCCTTCGTCGACGCGGACGGCGGACCACTCGCGCGCGAGCTGGACAGGGGCTGGGACACCTTCGGAGCGAGGCTGCCTACGCTCGCGGTGCCAACGCTCGCGGTCCACGGCGCCAACGATCCGATCGCTCCGATCGGCGCGCTGAAGGCCTACGCCGAGCAGGTCGAACCGCTGTCGCTCATCGAGATCGATGGCGGCGGCCACGACATCCTCAACGACGTCACTCACCGCGTGGTGTCGGACGCCATCATCGAGTTCGTGCTCGGGGCCGCGTCGTCGTGACGACTAGGACGCGAGCCTGGGCCTGCGCCGTTGCGGCGTGCCTGGTGCTTGCGTCCTGCACTTCCCCGCAGCCGCGTCAGGCTACGGGGCCGACGTTCGATGGCACGTACAGCGCTCAGTTCGGTCTACGGACGACCGTGCAGGGCGTCGAAGTTCCCGACACCGCCGCCACGGTCAAATGGGTAACCAGATCCAGCTGCGTCGACGCCGGATGCATCGCCACCGCAACGGAAGTCGCACCGCCAGACGCCGAGGATCCACGCCCACCGAAGATGGTCTTCGACATGGTCGACGGTCTCTGGGTGTCGGTTCGGGAGGTGCCGTCGCAGTGCATGACCCCCAAGGGTGAACCGATCGACGTCCAGGGGTGGCAGGCGTACTCGCTGGAACCCCGACCCGACGGCACCCTGGTCGGCACGTACACCAACAGGTCGTCGGTCGGCGGCGCATGCCACAACTCCACGCAATCGGTCACGCTCACGCGCACCGGCGACACCGATCCCGACGTCGAAGTCGATGATCCCGCGGCCGAGCCGCCGCGGGTCTCCTCCTCCGGTTCGGCACTCTGGGGCGATTACGTCCAGACCCAGACCAACCCGCAGACCGGCCAGGTGTACCCGCCGGCCACCTATGGCGGGAACACCCAGTGCCTGCG
>NZ_JAVRPS010000028.1:0-8456 GCF_032162105.1 Mycobacterium sp.
GACAGTGGACCGTGGCGGGCACTCCACCGGCCAGGCCCGACCGCCACCGTCGCCACGATGGCAGGCACGGCAGTTCCAGCCCACCGGCCGCACGCGATGCGCACCGGTCCACCGGAGAACACCCGCCGCCGCGGCCAAGACCGTTCGGGCCGCAACCGAGCAGAACTCACTCCTGCTCACTCACCAGGAACGGTTTGGAGGTGACGGCATGGCGTCCGTAGTTACCGAAGCCGCCCGAACGGATTCCGGTGCGCAAGCCTTCCGGATGCGACTACTCGACGGCCTCGCCGAATCGATCGCCGAACGCGGCTACCGGGACACCACGGTCGCCGACGTCGTCCGCAACGCCAAGACCTCGAAACGCACCTTCTATGGCGAATTCGTCAGCAAGGAGGAGTGCTTCGTCGAGTTGCTGCGGACCAACAACGACGTCCTGATCGTCGCGATCCAGTCGGCCGTCGACCCCGAGGCCGAGTGGCGCGAGCAGATCGTCAGCGCGGTAGACGCGTACGTCGGCCACATTGCAGGACGGCCGGCCGTCACGCTGAGCTGGATCCGCGAGGCTCCCGGTCTGGGCCCGGCCGCCCTGCCGTTACACCGCCTGGCCATGGAGCAGCTCACCGACATGCTGGTCGTACTCACCGACAGCCCTGGCTTCCGTCGCGCCGAGCTGTCACCCGTTTCGCGTCCCCTGGCGCTGATCCTGTTGGGCGGCTTGCGGGAACTGACCGCGCAGGTGGTGGAACGCGGACGCGACCTTCACGACATCAGCGAGCCGGCCGTCACCGCGGCGACCGCGATCCTCGGCTCCGGCGTCAGCCCAGCATGAGCCGCGCCGACTTCTCCAGTCGGCGCGCGATGTCGGCATAGGACGTGTAGCCCATCCCGGCCCGCACTAGGGCGCCCGAGTACAGCATCTCCAGCGAGTCGATGACGTCAGGGTCGACGTCCGTGCCGAGCGCTGAGGTCAGTCGACCGCGGATGTCGTGGCCGATCCGCTGGCGCAGCACATCGACGTCGGGGTCGCGGCCGAGCAGCGCGTTGGTGACGGCACCGGCGAACTCGGGCTCGTCGGCGACCAGCAGCGCGATGTGGCGCAGCACGTCGACGACGCGGGTGGCGGGATCGGTGGAGTCGTGTGGCGCCGGCGGTGCGGCCACCAGCCTGCGCCAGAACACCTCGGCAACCAGGTGCTCCTTGGAGGAGAAGTAGGTGTAGGCCGTGGCCGCGCCGACGCCCGCCTCCGCGGCCACCCGACGCACCGTGAGACCCGCGAAACCCTCGCGATTCAGGAGATCGACCGCAGCCCTTCCCAGCCGATCGACGGTGTCGGCCTGTTTGGCGGTCAGACGGCGCCGAGTCGACTCCAAGGCCGGATCGGACACGTGTCCGGACGCTACTACAACCGGGGGTCACCGGCAACGGTAAGTTGGCCCGCATGAGCACTGCCGACACCGCCGACACCACCCTGCCGAGCGCCGCTGCGCGGCTGTTCACGCTCGCAGAGGACGTCATCGGTTTCATGCCTGCCGACGAAGGTCGTGCGCTCTACGACGCGGCGATGCGGTACCTGGGCGACGGCGTCGGCGTCGAGATCGGCACCTACTGCGGCAAGTCGACGGTGCTGCTCGGCGCCGCCGCCCAGCAGACGGGTGGCCTGCTCTACACCATCGACCACCACCACGGCTCCGAGGAACATCAACCCGGCTGGGAATATCACGACACCTCGATGGTCGACCCGGTGACGGGACGATTCGACACGCTGCCCACGCTGCGGCACACGCTCGACGCGGCGGGGTTGGACGACAACGTCGTCGCCGTCGTCGGCAAGTCCGCACTCGTCGCCCGGTCGTGGCGAACTCCGTTGCAGTTGTTGTTCATCGATGGAGGGCACACCGACGAGGCGGCGCAGAACGACTTCAACGGCTGGGCCAAGTGGGTGGCCGTCGGTGGTGCGCTCGTCATCCACGACGTGTTCCCCGACCCCAACGATGGTGGACAGGCGCCGTACCGCATCTATCGTCGCGCGCTGGACACCGGCGCGTTCCTCGAGGTGGCCGCGATCGGGTCGATGCGCCTGCTGGAGCGGACGTCGGGCACACCCGGCCAGCCGCTGGACGGCTAGCTACGCGCGGATTCGGCGAAGGGCGATTGCTAGAACCGTGCCTTGCTTGCCAGATCCGAGATGCTTCGGCGATACCTGATCACTTCGATCCCAGGCAGTCACGCACGGAAGTAGACAATCCCCATCCGGCTGCCGTGACCGAATTGAAGACTACGAAACTTTGCTCAAATGGCAATATCGGTAGGTTCAGCGCACAATGACGCGGTGACGCCGCGCAGGCGGGATGTACTGGACGCCTCGACCGAGCCCTTGGCACTGCCCGTTGGATTTGCGACGCGCGAGGTCCGGTCCGTAGCCGAGGCAGTGGTGACCGCGATGACGCAGGCGCAGGCCGATTCGCCGCGCCCCTTCCGTACGTCACGGCGGCGCTTGCGGCTGCCGCTGATCCTGGTGGGAATCGTCATCGTGGCCACCTCGGTCGTCATCGCGTTTCGGATGGACGATCACGGTGCGACCGCCCGCGGGCCGGCCACCCGCGCGGCCAGCGGTGAATGCCTGACCTGGCCCTCGGGAGAAGCCGACCGGGCCGTTGCCGTCGACTGCAACGGCGACCACCTCTTCGAGGTGGCCGAAGCGGTCGACATCGATGCCGTCGACGCGTCCGGCGCCGACCGCCTCCAACAGATCTTCGAGCAGGTCTGCCCGCCTGCGATCCATCGTTACCTGGGAAGCCATTTCGACCCCAAGGGGAGATTCGGCATTGGCATGGTGTGGTCTCCTGCCGGGCCTCAGCCCCAATCCGGCGGTCGGCTGTTGTGCGGCCTGCAATTGGGCAACCAGGGAGCATCGGGCAGCTTCCGGGGCCGGGTGGCTGAACTGGACCAATCCGCGATCTGGCCTGCCGCGACGTGCCTGGGAATTCTCGACGGCAATGCGACCGACCTCCCGGTCGATTGCGCCTCGCCACACGCGATGGAGATCACCGGGGTAGTGAGCCTGGCCGACGCGTTCGTCGGCCCACCGCCGGAAATCGCCGCTCAGGATGAAGTGGTCCGTCGCGACTGCGGCGCCGTGACGGAGGCCTATCTGTCGCCCCTCTCACTGGCCGCGACGTCGTTGACCGTGCGGTATACCCCGATCTCCCCAGCCAGCTGGGCAGCTGGAAGCCGCCAGATCGCGTGCCGGTTGGCATCGCCCGATCCCGACGGCCGATGGGCAACGTTGGTGGGAAGCGCCAGAACCGGGGTATTGATCAATGGCCGTCAACCCGCCGCAGGCAGTAGCGATGACCCGACACCGACACCACCGACGGCCGACGTCGCCACCGCACCCGCCGTGTCACCGGTGGTACCGCCACAGGACCCGGAGCCCGTGATCGCCGCGGACGAGCCCCCACCGACGGCCGAGCCCGAACCGCCAGCCGAGGCGCCAGTCCCCGCCGAATCCCCTGACGAGGTCGCGCCGCCCCCGGCGCTGGACGGCTAACGCTCGCTGGCCGCGCAGGCGCAGTCGAAGTCGCCTTCCAGACCGCGCGGCAGGTCGTGGCCGCGAAAGATACCGCTGGCACGCGTCGTTGACGACAGTGCGTCGGCGGCAAGGATCATCGCCGCACCCGTCCACGTGGTGCGCTCCACCGGCCACCGCTTGCCGTCGGCGAACACCAGACCGGTCCAGTAGGAGCCGTCCGTCTCGCGAAGGTGGTGCATGTTCGCGAACTGTTCGTGCGCTCGGACCGAGTCGCCGATGGCGTCGAGCGCCATCACCAGTTCGCAGGTCTCCGCGCCGGTCACCCAGGGCCGGTGGTCGATGCACCGGATGCCAAGACCCGGCACCACGAACTCGTCCCAGCGGGCATCGATTCGCGCGCTCGCTGCGGCACCGCGCAGCGCCCCACCGAGCACCGGGTAGTACCACTCCATCGAGTGAGTGTCCTTGAGCAGGAACGACTCCGGGTGCTCCGCGATCGCGTGGCCCAGGCTGCCGACGGCCACCTCCCACTCCGGTTGCGACTCCCCGAGGTAGGTCGCCAACGCCAACGCACACCGGATGCTGTGGTAGATGCTGGCGCAGCCGGTCAGTAGTGCATCCGGTAGGATTCCCGAATCACTCCTGGCCCAGGCGATCTCACCACCATCGAGTTGCATCGTCAGCACGAAGTCGATGGCACGGCTCACCACCGGCCACATCGCCTCGGCGAACGTGCGGTCCCTGGTGATCAGCACGTGGTGCCAGACGCCGGTGGCGACGTAGGCGCAGAAGTTGCTGTCGCTGTTGGCGTCCTCGATCACGCCGTTGCGCAGCTGGATCGGGAACGAACCGTCAGCGCGTTGCGTGTCGCGGCACCAGGCGTACGCCGCCCGCGCCGGCTCCCACAGCCCGGCGACCGTGAGCGCCATCGCGTTCTCGACGTGATCCCACGGATCGGTGTGGCCACCGTCGAACCAGGGCAGCGCACCGGTGGACTCCTGGGTGGCGGCGATCGACTCCGCGGTCTGGAGGCACTGAGCAGGCGTCAGAACGCCTGAAACACGCGGGATCTCATGCGGACGCAACGGTCACCGCCGGCTTCTGGAAATAGAGAGCGACGCTCTTGCCGATCAGCGGGTTGAGCGCCGCTTCCGCGTTGCGGGTCAGCCACGGCCGCGACATCATGTCCCACACCAGCAGCTTGTGGTAGGCGGCGACCGCAGGGTGTTTCGGCTTGTCCACGCCCACTGCGCATTTCAGCCACCAGAACGGCGAGTGCAATGCGTGCGCGTGATGCCGGTGATCGAAGCGCATCCCGCGCCGGGCGATCTTGGCGTGCAGTTCGTCGGCCCGGTAGATCCGGATGTGTCCACCCTCGTTGGCGTGGTACTCGTCGGACAACAGCCAGCAGATCTTCTCGGGCAGCCAGCGCGGCACGGTGACGGCCAGCCACCCGCCCGGCTTCAGCACCCGGACCAATTCGTCGATCGCACGGTCGTCGGCAGGAACGTGCTCGAGGATCTCCGAGGCGATCACGCAGTCGAAGCTCCCGTCGACGTAGGGCAGGTCGAGTGCATCGCCCTTGACCGCCTCGGCCTTGGCCGATGCGGGCGCCTCCCCCTGCTGCTGCATCGCCTGCAGGATCGCGTCGACGTCGTTCAGTTCCTCGCCGTCCTGGTCGAACGCCACCACGTCGGCACCGCGACGGAATGCCTCGAACGCGTGCCTGCCCGCGCCGCAGCCCACGTCGATGACGGAGGTGCCTGCGCCGACGCCCAGTCGGTCGAAGTCGACGGTCAGCATGTCTTGGTCCGTTCCATCGCGCGTTCGTACACCGAGACCGTCTGCGCGGCAACGGATTCCCAACTGAAAACCTCGACCGCGCGGCGACGGCCCGCGGCCCCGAGGCGGCGCAACTCCATCGGTGAGTCGAGCAGTTCGCCAAGCACGGCGGTCAGGTCGTCGACGTCGGCAGGGCGAACCAGGCGGGCACACTCGCCGTCGGTGCCGACCACCTCTGGCAGCGCACCGGCGCGGCTGGCCACGATGGGAGTGCCGCTGGCCATCGCCTCGACGGCGGGCAGGGAGAAGCCCTCGTACAGCGACGGGATGCAGGCCACCTCCGCCGACGCCAGCAGCCTGGCGAGTTCGGCGTCGCTGATACCGCTGCAGCTGTGCACGATGTCGGAGATGCCGAGTTCGGCGATCAGCTTCTCGGTCGGTCCGTTGGGCTCGAGCTTCGAGACGAGCTGGACGTCCAGGTCCCGCTCCACGCGCAGGCGGGCGACGGCGTGCAGCAGGTGGCTGACGCCCTTCAACGGCACGTCCGCGCTGGCGATCGCGATGATCCGATTGCGCACCCGGTTCTCGGCAGGCCGGAACAACTCGGTGTCCACGCCGAGCGGCACCACGTGCAACTGGCTGGGCGACACCCCGAAGTCCTCGGCGATGTCGGCCCCCGACGTGGTGGACACGGTCAGCAGCTCCGGGATCTGGCGCGCCACTTCCTTCTGCATCTCGGCGAAGCCATACCACCTGCGCACCAACGGCTTTCGCCACCACTTGGCCGCGGCGACGTCGAGCACGCGGTCCCGGGTGATGGGGTGGTGCACGGTGGCGACAAGGGGCAGGCCGAGTTCGGCGATGTCGAGCAGCCCGGTGCCAAGGCTCTGGTTGTCGTGCACGACGTCGAAATCGTCACGGCGTTCGGCGAGGATCCTGGCCACCCGCAGGCAGAAGGTCCGCGGCTCGGGGAAGCCGGCCGTCCAGGTGGTCAGCAGCTCCAGCAGATCGATGCGATCGCGGATCTCGCTGGGCCGCGGGACGCGGAACGGATCGGGCTCACGGTAGAGGTCGAGGCTTGGCACCTTGGTGAGCCGCACCCTGGGGTCGAGACCGCCAGGATAGGGCTGACCGGAGAACACCTCGACGTCGTGTCCGAGCTCGACGAGACCACGGCTGAGATGACGGACGTAGACGCCCTGCCCTCCGCAATGGGTCTTGCTCCGGTAGGACAACAGGGCGATCCGCATGGTCAGTTCACCGGGGCCAGAGTCGAAGGCAGGGCTCTGGACATGTGTCCAGACTATAGTTTGATGGGCTAGACGCCGCAACGCGACCGCTCCACCTGGGTATCACGGCGCCCTCGCCGCCGTGCTGCGCGGCCTGTGGATTCCGGACCTTGCCTGTCGGGTACCCACCCTCCAGCGAGAGGAATCGAGGAGTCATGACAAGTCGCGTCGAAGCCGAGTTCGAGATCGCAGGCTGGGAGGAAACACCGTTTGACGAGGGCGTTGGCGTGGCGAAGCTGACCGAGGCCCTGGTCGAGAAGAAGTACTCAGGCGGCATCGAGGCCACCTCGACCACCAAGTGGTTGATGGCCTATGCGCCTGACAAGACCGCGACGTTCGTGGGGATCGAGCGGATCAAGGGCACGGTCGACGGCAAGCACGGCAGCCTGGTGCTGCTGCATGACGGCGACTTCAAGGACGGCGCTGCGACGGCGACCCTGCGCATCGTGTCGGGCACCGACGAACTCAAGGGAATGACCGGCAAGGGCACGTTCCGCGCCGACCCCGCAGGGTCGATGACGCTCGAGCTCGACCCCACCTGACGCCTACGCCGGCGGGAACCCTCCCGTTGCCACCGGCCCCCAACGGGTGGGAGTGACCCTGATCAGGCACTTTCCCTGATCCACCATCGCCTGCCGGTACTCGTCCCAGTCGGAGTGCTCCCCTGCGATCGCACGGAAGTAGTCGACCAGCGGCTCGACCGCGTCCGGCAGCAGCACCACCTCGGCGTCGCCGTCGACCTGGACGTACGGGCCGTTGAACTCGTCGGACAACACCGTCACGCTGGCGCGCGCATCACGGCGCAGGTTGGCCGACTTCGCCCGCTGCGGATAGCTGGCGATCACGATCCGGCCCGAATCGTCCACACCCCCGGTCACCGGCGAGCTCTGCAACGACCCGTCGGCGCGGTAGGTAGTCAGGACCATGCGATGGCGCGGCCGGACGAAGTCGATGAGTTCGGGAAGGCCGACCGCGTCCGCGGTGGCGTAGGTGCGAGCCATCCCTCCACCGTAGTTACCGATCAGCGCGCGGCGCGCTTGAGCGTCCAGGCCGGGATCCAATGCGTGACGGACCGGCGTTGCATGCCGTAGGCCACCTCGTAGGTGACCCATCCCCACCAATATCCCTGCTCGCACAGACCCCAGCAGCTCAATCGGCCCTCGACGACGGTGTGCATCTGCAGGCCCGCCGGGTTGTACCCGCCCGCGCGGTGCGGCTCGCGCGGGAACACCGCCGCGAGGTCGACCAGGACGGCGATCGGGGGATCGACCCGTCGGAACGCCTGTTGGACGGGCTGACCGTGGTAGCCGATCGACTGAAGATCGCCCATCCTTCGATCATACGTTCGATTGGGTTCCATATGCACTCATCGCCGCTGGTCAGGGCGTTTGCCTTGAGGACAGTGTCCTCACCGAGGTGATCTGTTCGGTGCGGCGCTGGCCGTGGGCAAGGGCCAGTTGGGTGCGCAGTTGCTTGTTCTCCTCGGCGAGGTCCTTGATTCTTTGGTGGGCGAGCTCGAGTCGGCGCTGCCAGGATTCGTCTGTCGTTCGAGCCGGCGAGGGCTTGGCGGGATGCTCAGAAGCCGCTGCGACCCGTTCCATCACGTCAGGTTGGGTGTAGATCCAGGAGCGCGCGACCGCAGCGGCCTTGGCCAGTGCCGTGACGGTTACTCGGGTGCCGTCGGCCTCGAGCTTGGCGAGTGCGGCGAGCGCGCGCTGTCGGGTGGCTTCGCGCTTTGAGCGGGCTGCGGCGCGTAGGTGCGCGGAATTGTCAGCAAGCATCGTCTTCACTCGGCCCGGTTGCGGCGGCACCGTTGTGGAGGCTGTCGATGATCTTGGTGAGGTTGTCGGCGG
>NZ_JAVRPS010000029.1:0-6400 GCF_032162105.1 Mycobacterium sp.
ATCCCAGCATCTCCCTGGGCCGCACTACGGATCCGCTGCGGGTGCGTGCCGCCACCGACGGTCACCTGTGCACCGGTGTCGACGTCCGCATCCGCGACGAGCAGGGCCGCCACCGCCGCACCGGAACAGGCGAGATCATCACCCGCGGACCCGACCTGTTCAGCGGATACGTCGACCCCGCCATGAACGCCGCTGCCTTCGACCAGGGGTGGTACCGCACCGGGGACATCGGCTTGGTCGACGAACGGGGCTACGTGACCGTGCTGGACCGGTTGAAGGACATCATCATCCGGTCAGGACTCAACGTGAGCGCGTCCGAAGTAGAGGCAGCGCTGGCGTCGATGCCAGAGATCGCCGATGTGGCGGTGGTCGCCGCACCCGACGCGCGCACCGGCGAACATGGCTGCGCCTTCATCCGTCCCGCGGCCGGCCACGGCGTACCGTCGCTGTCCCGAATTCGGGAGCACCTCATCACGTTGGGTCTGGCGAAATACAAATGGCCCGAGGAGATCCGGGGACAGTCCAGCGACTTCCCTCGGACGCCGGCAGGCAAGGTGCGCAAGTCGGTCCTACGGACGATAGCCCGTCAGACTGATGCCCGAGAGGGCAGGTAGTCGACTAGGTCGTCGGTTGCGGTCTGGGCCCTCCGAGAGTGTGTCCGGACGACGTTGATCGCTTGGTGTCACGCCAGTTAGAACGTAATCGGAATCTTCACTGCCTGGCGGATTCCGGGGATCGACCGATACACGATCCGTTCGCCGTCGGTAACCGTGTAGGTGGGAATGCGCTCGTGGAACCGCTGCAGCGCCGTCACCATCTCCATCCTGGCCAGATGCGAGCCGAGACAACGGTGCAGACCCACGGCAAAGGACATGTGCCGGTTCGGCTTACGGGTCAGGTCGACCTTCATCGGATCTTCAAACACTGTCGGGTCGATATTGGCGCTGCCCCAACCCAAGAAGATCATGTGGCCTTTCTTGACCTCAACCCCATTGATCTCGAGATCCTCTGCGGCCCAGCGCAATCCTCCCTGTGGGACAGGAGATTCAGTTCGCATGAGTTCCTCTACGCCAGTCGGCCACAGCGATGGGTCGGCGACGAGCCGCTCACGTTCGTGCGGGTGCGTGGCCAGCCAGGCGAACTGGACGGACAGTGAGGAAGTTACGGTGTCCAGACCGGCGATGGTGAACATGTGCATAAGGTTGACGATTTCGTCGTCGGTCAACTTGTGACCTTCGAGTTCGAAGGTCAAGAACTGACTAATCAGATCATCGCGCGGCGCCTCGTTCTTGCGCTCGGCGAGCCGTTTGGCAAGGTGCTCCCTCAGCCGGTCGCCCGCTTCGATTCCGTGTTGTTCGCGCTCGTCCAGAGTTTCGCCGGTAGCACCGAGGATGTCGTCCTTAAATTGGATCAACAACGCCCGATCCTCTTGAGGTAGACCAAACAGCCGCAGAAAGACCTTGCTCGGCAGTGGCCCGCACACCCGCTCGAAAAGCTCGACGTGGCCGTCGTCGATGAACCCATCGATCAGCTCGTCAGTAATTTCCCGCACGGTGCTCCCCCACGGCTCCATGCGCTTCGCGGTCAGCAGCGGCGTAAGCAGCTTGCGGTAGCGCACGTGCGTGTCTCCCGTGAGGTGCAGCGGTATCAGCTGATCCCGCGAACCCATGCCCATCGATAACCCGGTGTAGGGGTTGACCGAGATCACGTCGGGATGGCGACCGGCCGCGGTGATGTCGTCGGCACGGAAGAAGCCAACGCCCATCT
Organism: Mycobacterium sp.; assembly: GCF_032162105.1. Lineage (GTDB taxonomy): Bacteria > Actinomycetota > Actinomycetes > Mycobacteriales > Mycobacteriaceae > Mycobacterium. The sequence continues at coordinate 1,768 of NZ_JAVRPS010000029.1, forward strand.
CCCACTTCACCACCGGATAGTTCTGGAGCAGGTCGCTCCAGATGACTCGTGGATCATCGACGTCGAATGTCGGATTGGCTTCGTAGAGTATGGCCGCACGCATCGCGGGATTCATGTCGGCAAAGCCGATTTCGTGTACATCGGTGCGCATCAACGCTCTCCTTTGGGCGGTGGACGGTAATTCGCGCCGGACAGGGTCACGGCTCGTCGAACCGCACGGCCTGCTCGGGGCAGCTGTCTACGGCGAGGCGCACTTCGTCGTGCCACTGGGCGGGCACCTCGGAGTAGATCGGAACGCCGCGGCCTTCGTCGTCAGCGTCTATCGCGTGCGGCGCCTCGGCATAGCACCGGCCATGCCCCACGCATGCATTCAGATCGATCTCCAAGCGCATGTGACCATGCTAACAGGGAGCGCTTTACATGTATAGTAAGTTTCAGCTAACGCGCTTGGCCGGTGCTTTGCGGGCCTTGGCTACCTTCTTTTGCGGCGTGCTCCGCCGACGCGGGGCGGAGGGAGTGTAATGCTCGAGCAGTCCGGTCAACGCTTCTTCGAACGCGGCGCGGCTGTGCAACGCATCCATATAGGCGATCAGCTCGTCATCGGTCGAAACATGAGTGTGTACGACGAAATTCGAACTCGACTCGACCAGAAGGCGGCCGATGCTGAGTTGATGCAGCCCAGCGTAGGCGAGCTTGGCCTCCTCGCCGCTCAGGCCCGCGCGTTCGAACTGCCTGATGCAGAAGAACAGGAGTCTGCGCGCATTGGGAAGCAATTTGCGCGTCAGCAGCACCGACACCATTCCGGGCACGCTCAGCAATGCTTCGTGGGACGTGGTGACGGCCTCGATCAACAGTTCGCGCCAGTCACCGGACTCGGGGTCGGGGAGGTCGATCTTGGCCAGAATGTCATCGCCGACCAGACGGATGATCTCGTCCTTATCCTCGACGTGGTGGTACAGGGCCATCGCCGACACGCCCAGGGTGGCGGCGACAGTGCGCATCGTCAGAGCCTCGAGGCCTGCTTCCCTGATCAAGTCTGCCGCCTCGGCGGCAATGAGCTCTCGCGTCAGCGGAGCACGCTCGACCGCGTTGCGTCGCTTGGCCACAATTCCTCCCACCCGTCGGGGCACCTCACCGTGGACATGACCTTACGCGTACGGCCACGCCATCGCGTAGCTACGCGCCCGAGTGTGACCCGTATTGCATTGAAGGGCATAGCGTGATCGAACATCCGGGAAAGCTTCCTGATTCCCGCCGCGTGGACCTTGTTTTGGAACGGGTCCGTCTCGAAGTCGACTCGGGTGTCCTGCCGTCGGCGCAGGTGGCCCTCAGCGTCGACGGGCATCAGTATGCATTCGAGGCCTTCGGAAAGGCCACCGCGGCAACCCGTTACGTGCTGCAATCGGCGGGTCGGCCGGTCGTGGCCGGGGTGTTGTGGAAGCTGATGTCAGACGGGCTGCTCGACATCGGTCGCACGGTCGCCTCCTACATTCCCGAGTTCGCCACCAACGGAAAGGAATCGGTCACGGTCGAACAGGTGGTCACCCATGTCGGCGGCTTCCCGCTGGCGCCGTTGGCCTATCCCCAGATGCTGCATCGCGACCAGCGGCTGGAGGCATTTGGCAAGTGGCGCTTAACATCGCCACCTGGCGCCGCCCTGGAGTTTCACTTGACCTCGGCAGCATGGATCATTGGCGAATTGTGCGAGCGGGTCACCGGAATGCCGATCGCCCAGTATCTAGCCGATGAGCTGGCGGCGCCGCTCGGACTGCACAGCATCGAGATCGGGCCATCGGTACAACGCCAGGGCGACGTCGCTTCCTTTGTGCGCACCGACGGCGGCAGTGACGCCGAGGTCAACCCGTGGGGGCCGTGGTATCTGTCGCGCCCCGAGATTCTGGCCGCCGGCGAACCCAGCCACTCAATGGTGGCGACGGCAGCAGACCTCGCTGGGTGGTATCAGGCGCTGATGACCTCGCCGTTGTGGCGGCGCGACGTCGTCGCGGACGCCTTGCGGATCCGCGTCACACTTCCGGTCACGGGCGAACGGGGCGGGACCCGAAGTGTGCCTGGCAACGTCGCGCTGTTCGTTCTCGTTGCCGGCGATGACGGCCTATCTCGGGGGTTTCTGCCGACCGCCTGCAGCGCGCAGACTTTCGGCCACGGCGGCGCTCCTTGTCAGATCGGTTTCGCGGATCCAGAAACCGGATTGTCCTTTGCGTTCCTCACCAACGGCTACCCCGCCACCGGCTACGAGCAGTCACGCGTCGGGCTCAACCGCATCATCAACATCGCCAACATGGCCGCCGACTGCTTCAGCTGATCGGCCCGGGCGTCCCCTAGATGCCCATGCGTTCGAGCAGCCGCTCATGGCTGACGGCGGGCCCTCCGAGCAGGAGTTGCGATGCTGCCGCCCGGCGGAAGTACACGTGCGCGGGGTGGTCCCAGGTAAATCCGATCCCGCCCAATACCTGAATGGTCTCCTTGGCCACGTACATCGCCGCGGCGCAACAGGTCAGGTGCGCGGCCGCTGCGGCTACGGCGGCGCCGGCATGGCCTTCCTGCGCGTCTCGAACCGCGTCGTCGGTCGCTGCGCGAGCCAGTTCGACCTGGGCGAGCATCTCGGCGCACAGGTGCTTGACGGCCTGAAAACTTCCGATCGGACGTCCGAATTGCGTTCGCACCTTGGCGTATTCGACGCTGATCTCCAAACACCGCTCAGCGAGGCCGACCTGCTCTGCGCATAGCGCAAGAACCGTCAGATCCAGTAGGCGGGAGAGCACGAGCCCGCCTGCGCCTTCCCGGCCGACGAGTTCGGCCGAGGCGTCGTGCATGTTTAACGTGGCCATCGGTCGAGTCTCGTCGAGCACGCGCATCGGTTCGAGGGAGACTCCTTCGGCGGTGGGGTCGACACTGAACAGTGTCGGACCCGCAGTGGTCCGTCCCAGGACCAGGATCACGTCGGCGCCGGCCGCGTCGGGTACCCAGTTCTTGACTCCGCTGATGCGCCACGACCCGTCCGCCCCGCACTTGGCGCGGGCGCTGATCAGCGCGGCGTCCCAGGAGCCGTCGCGTTCGGCAACCGCGATGGTCGCTCGACTGGTTCCCTCGGCGAATCGCGGAAGATGACGTTCGCACTGCCCATCGTCACCAGACAACAAAAGCGCCTGGGTGGCAACGAAACTGGAGAAATACGGAGCGGGTGCCACCACGCGGCCGAGTTCTTCGAATACCACCGACATCACCGTCAGGCCAGCTCCGTCGCCACCGAAGCGATCCGGTATCGCCAGACTGTGAATCCCCAAGGCGGCGTTCATCTCCGACCACAGATCGCTACTTGTGTCGTGCCCGTCGGCCAGATGGCAGAGCTCAGAATCCGGTAGCCGAGCCTGCAGGAACTTGCGGATCGCCGATCGCAGCTCGTCGAGTTCTTGCTGTGAAACGCTCATCGGCGTTGTCCTCCTGCAGACGTCGGAGTTGCGCCGGAAGCTGCGTCCTTGACGAGCGACGACGGCTCCTTGGGCAGGCCGAGGACCTGCTCTCCCAGAATGTTCTTCATGATCTCCTCGGTGCCTCCGAGGATGCGCAATGCCGGCGAGGCGAGCAGCAGTTCCGACCATGCGAAGGTTCCCCACTGCCCGTTGTCGGCGATGATGCGCGGGCCCAGCACTTCCGCGACGAAGTGTGCTGCACGTGTCACGTTGCGCGCATGCACGAGTTTGGCGATCGAACGTTCCGGCCCTACCGGCCGGCCGGTTTCGATCTTGCGTGCGGCCATCGCGTTGAGGCTCTCGACCGCCATCGCCTCGGCCAACAGGGCGGCGAGCTGGCGGCGCAACGCACGGTCGTCCCAGGTGTAGGTGGCTCGCATGAGTGCCGAGAGATGCTCGGCGGTCAACGCACGAGCCACCTCGGGAGAGTCCACTCCGGCGACCACATCGCGTTCTGCGGTCAGCGTTGTCAGTGCCACCTTCCATCCGCCGTCGACGTCACCGAGGCGGTGACCGTCGGGCACGCGCACGTCGGTCACGAACACCTCGTTGAACTCGCACCCGCCCGTCATTTGGCGCAGTGGGCGGATCTCGACGCCCGGAGCGTCCATGTCGATGATGAACGCCGACAGGCCCTTGTGTTTGGGGGCCTGCGGGTCGGTCCGGCACAGGATTTCACCGACGTCGGCGTGCTGGGCCGCCGACGTCCACACCTTCTGGCCGTTGACGATCCACTCATCGCCGTCACGGACGGCACGTGACTGGACCCCGGCCAGATCTGATCCCGCGGCCGGCTCGCTGAACAATTGGCACGCGATCGATTCGCCGCGGTACATGCGCGGCAGCAAGGCGTCCTTCAAGTGGTCCTGTCCGTGGGCCAGGATGGTGGGCCCCACCATTCCGAGGCCGACGACCGAGAGCTGGCTGGTATCGGGAACCTCGTACTCGTCCTCGGCGGCGTGATACAGCATCTGATACTGCACCGACAATTCCAGGCCGCCGTATTGGCGGGGTCCGGTGATCCACCCCCACCCGTGGTCGTAGCGCAGGCGTTGCCAGCGGCGTGCTGCCTGCACCGCCTCCCGTTCCTGCTCTGGGGTACCCGATGCGAAGTAGGACACCCGGTCGCTGCCGGACCCCCA
>NZ_JAVRPS010000030.1:0-8642 GCF_032162105.1 Mycobacterium sp.
CTGTACCCGCCGAAGCGGTTCCTCGGCGCGGCCCGCAACATCGAGGACGGTGGCTCGCTGACGATCATCGCCACGGCCATGGTCGAGACCGGGTCCACCGGCGACACGGTCATCTTCGAGGAGTTCAAGGGCACCGGCAACGCCGAGCTCAAGCTCGACCGCAAGATCTCCGAGCGCCGGGTGTTCCCCGCCGTCGACGTCAACCCGTCGGGCACCCGCAAGGACGAGTTGTTGCTCGGCCCCGACGAGTTCTCGGTCGTGCACAAGCTGCGCCGCGTGCTGTCGGGACTCGATTCGCACCAGGCCATCGACCTGCTGATGAGCCAGCTGCGTAAGTCGAAGACGAACTACGAGTTCCTGGTGCAGGTCTCCAAGACCACGCCAGGCAACATGGACTCCGACTAACGATTTCGACCCAGAAGCCCCGCACACCGCGCGTGTGTGGGGTTTCTGCTGGAGCCGCTTGCGGACCGTCGACTAGGACGCGGCGGGGTCGGCGCGCAACCCGGGCATCACGTACCGGCGGACATGCGTCAGCACCGCCTGGTGATCGGCCGGATCGAGCTGCTGCCCGGGCACCGTCGCCAGCGAGATGACTGCTCGGGCAACCCATTCCGACGCCTCGGCGATCTGGGCGTCGGGATGTATCTCACCCGAGTCGCGCGCGGCGACGAGATACCGCGACCAGAAATCGGCGAGGTCGGGCACCAGACCCTGCACGCCCGCGCCTGCGCAGGCGGCGAACTCGTCGGGCTCGTCGAGGCGCAACTTCATCAGGAGCGCGCCAGGGTCCTCGTATGCCGTCCGGCCGTGGCGGATGCCAGCGGCGATCTGTTCATCCAGCCCGTCGACCCGCTCGAGCACGGCGTGCGCCTCCGACCAGTACGTGTCGTTGAGGCGCACGATGGCCGCACCGAGCAGCGACAGCTTGTCCGGGAAGTGGCGATAGAGCCAGCCCCTGGACACCCCCGCGACCTCCGCGACCTCGGACACGGTGGTCGAGCGAATGCCCCTGGCGCGCAGACACACCTCGGCAGCGTCGATCAGCCGTTCACGGACGGTCCTGGTGGCCGGTCGAGATGACGTGGTGCCGGTCAACGGCGACTCCTGATCGATTTCGCAGCGAAGTTCTACGGTTGCATTCTGCCAACGGCCAGACGCTACCGTGCGGCAGGCCGAAGATGGTAGACACTCTGCAATATCTGTTCACCCAACCGGATCGAGGTGGCCAACGATGGCGGACACACTGCAGCACCTGCTTCGCGAACGGGCCGAGCAGGACGGGGTTGCGGTCAAGTACGGCGACCGGTCGTGGACGTGGCGCGAACACCTCGGCGAGGCCGCGGCACAGGCCGCCGCCCTGATCACCGCCGCCGATCCCCGACGGCCGCTGCACGTGGGCGCCCTGATGGGCAACACCCCCGACATGCTGACCGCCTTGGCCGCCGCGGGCCTCGGCGGGTACGTCCTGTGTGGCATCAACACCACCCGTCGCGGCGAGGCCCTGGCCCGCGACATCAAGCGGGTGGACTGTCAGATCGTCCTCACCGATGCCGAACACCGGCATCTGCTCGACGACCTCGACATCGACGCGGACCTGCCCGGCGTCACCGTCGTCGACGTGTCCACCGGGCAGTGGTCGGACCTGCTCGCGGCCGCGCCCGCCTTGGTGCCGCATCGCGAGGCCGGGGCGGACGACACCTTCATGATGATCTTCACGTCGGGCACCAGCGGTGAACCCAAGGCGGTCGAGGTGCCGCACGCCATGGTGCTGTTCGCCGGGAGCGCGCTGGTCGAGCGGTACGGACTGACCGACTCCGACGTGTGTTACTTGGCCATGCCGCTGTTCCACTCCAACGCCGTCTACGCGGGCTGGAGCGTCGCGCTCGGTGCCGGCGCCGCCATGGCGCCCGCCGCATTCTCGGCATCGAGGTTCCTGTCCGACGTCCGACGCTATCGCGCGACCTACATGAACTACGTGGGCAAGCCCCTGGCCTACATCCTGGCCACCCCGGAGCAACCCGACGACGCGGACAACACGTTGCGCGTCGCGTTCGGCAACGAGGCCGCCGACCGGGACATCGACGAATTCGCCCGCCGGTTCGGCTGCACCGTGTGGGACGGCTTCGGCTCGACCGAGACCGCCGTGATCATCGCCCGGCCCGACGACTGCCCGGCCGGTTCGATCGGGACGGGCTTCCCCGGCGTCGCCGTCTACGACTCCGAGACAGTTCGGGAGTGCGAGATCGCGCGCTTCGACGAGACGGGTGCCCTTTCCAACGCCGACGAGGCGATCGGTGAGCTGGTCAACACCTCCGGCAGCGGACTCTTCCGCGGGTACTACAACGATCCCGGCGCCACCGACCAGCGCATGCGTCACGGCATGTACTGGTCGGGTGACCTGGCCTACCGCGATGCCGACGGCTGGATCTACCTCGCGGGACGTACCGCCGACTGGATGCGCGTCGACGGCGAGAACCTCACGACCGCGCCCATCGAGCGGATTCTGCTTCGGCTGCCCGCGATCAGCCGGGTCGCCGTCTACCCGGTGCCGGACGAGTACGTCGGCGATCAGGTGATGGCCGCGATCGTGCTGCGTGACGACGCCGAACTGAGCCCCGACGCGTTCGTGGAGTTCCTGGCCGCACAACGCGACCTGTCGCCGAAAGCCTGGCCGCGATACGTGTGGATCGCCGCCGACCTGCCTAGCACGGCGACCAACAAGATCCTCAAGCGCGACTTGATCGGCCTCGGCGCCGACCCCGACGGTCGGGTGTTGTGGAAGCGGGACGGCCGCAGCTTCCACGCGCACGGGGAGCGCGCGATCACCGGTACGGACCGCTGACCATCGCGGAATAGGCCCGGGTCGCGGCGTGTTTATGACTCTGACGGCTGACCTGGCATAATCGTCCGTCGACCCCTCGGTTCCGGTTCACGTCTGAAGACTCATCAGGTCAGAACTCAGGCGACCCGGCGACCAACTATTGAAGAGGACCAAACATGAGATCGGGTATCCACCCAAGCTACGTCGAGACCACCGTGGTCTGCGGCTGCGGCAACACCTTCCAGACGCACAGCACCAAGGAGAGCGGCCACATCGTGGTTGAGGTCTGCTCCCAGTGCCACCCCTTCTACACCGGCAAGCAGAAGATTCTCGATAGCGGCGGCCGTGTGGCCCGCTTCGAGAAGCGCTACGGCAAGCGTGCCGGGGCGAGCGCAGCGACGGGAGAAGCCAAGGCTGGCGCTGACGCGCCTGCCGACAACTAGCTACGTCAACGACGCCCGGATCTGTCGCGCAAGCGCAGTTCGGGCGTCGTTCGCGTGTGGCGAGAAGAGTGCGGAGTCCGTTTAGGGGAAGGAGGTCGCGTTGACGGATACAACGCCGAGGATCGACGCTCTGCTGGCAGAGCATGCCGACCTGGAGCGCCAGCTTGCCGACCCGAACCTGCACGCTGACGCGGGGGCGGCCCGCAAGGTGGGGCGCCGGTTCGCCAAGATCGCGCCCATCGTCACGACGTACCGCAATCTCGATGCCGCCCGTGGGGATCTGGAGGCCGCGCGTGAGCTGGCCACCGACGACGAGTCGTTCGCCGCGGAGGTGCCCGAGATCGAGGTGCGCGTCGAGGAACTGAGCACCCGACTCGCCGATCTGCTTGCGCCGCGCGACCCGCACGATGGCGACGACGTCGTCCTCGAGGTCAAGTCCGGCGAGGGCGGCGAGGAGTCGGCGCTGTTCGCCGCCGACCTGGCCCGGATGTACATCCGGTACGCCGAGCGCCACGGCTGGATCGTGACCGTGCTCGATGAGACGTGGTCCGACCTCGGCGGTTACAAGGACGCCACGATCACCTTCGCCAGCAAGGGCGACTCCGCCGACGGCGTGTGGTCACGGCTGAAGTTCGAGGGCGGCGTGCACAGAGTACAGCGGGTGCCCGTCACGGAATCGCAAGGCCGCGTGCACACTTCGGCGGCAGGCGTACTCGTCTATCCCGAACCCGAGGACGTGGAGGCGGTTCAGATCGACGAGTCCGATCTGCGCATCGACGTCTACCGGTCCTCCGGCAAGGGCGGACAGGGCGTCAACACCACCGACTCGGCCGTACGCATTACCCACCTGCCCACCGGCATCGTCGTCACCTGCCAGAACGAGCGCTCCCAGCTGCAGAACAAGGCGCGCGCCATGGTCGTTTTGGCCGCGCGGCTGCAGGCGCTGGCCGAGGAGCAGGCTTCGGCCGACGCGTCCGCCGATCGGGCCAGCCAGATCCGCACCGTCGACCGCAGCGAGCGGATCCGCACGTACAACTTTCCGGAGAACCGGATCGCCGATCACCGGATCAACTTCAAGGCGCACAACCTCGATCAGGTTCTCGACGGCGACCTCGACGCACTCTTCGACGCGCTGGCCGCCGCCGACAAACAGGCCAGGCTGCAGCGGGCATGACGCGCCTGCGTCGGGCGATCGACGATGCGGCCGGCACGCTCGCCGCGGCCGGCGTCGACACCCCTCGGGTCGACGCCGAGCAACTCGCCGCGCACACCGCAGGCGTAGATCGCGGCCGGCTGGCGTTCCACGAGCCCGACGAGCCGTTCTTCGGCCGCTACCGCGACGTGATCGACGCCCGCGCCCGACGAATCCCGTTGCAGCACCTGACGTCGACCGCAGCGTTCGGACCGGTGACGGTGGCCGTCGGTCCCGGCGTCTTCATTCCGCGGCCGGAGACCGAGTCCCTGCTGGAATGGGCTCTCGCGCAACCGCTTCCGGACGCGCCAACGATCGTCGACCTGTGCACGGGCTCCGGCGCACTCGCGGTGGCACTGGCCCACGAACGGCCCGGTGCCCGGATCATCGCCGTCGACGACTCCGCCGACGCACTGGCCTACGCGCGTCGCAACAGCACCTCCACCGCAATCGAACTCATCGAGGCCGACGTCACCACTCCCGGACTGCTATCCGAGCACAACGGCTCAGTGGACCTGATCGTGGCGAACCCGCCCTACATTCCCGACGGTGCCCGGCTGGAACCCGAGGTGGCCCAACATGATCCGGAGCACGCGCTGTTCGGCGGCCCGGACGGGATGCGGGTGATCGGCCCCATCGTCGACCTGGCGGCCCGGCTGTTGCGGCCGGGCGGTTCCATCGCCGTCGAGCACGATGACACCACCGCCGACGCCACGACGGCACTGTTTCACCAGGCCGGCGCGTTCACCGACGTGGCGTCCCGCCGGGACCTCGCGGGCCGCCCCCGCTTCGTCACGGCGACCCGCCGGGGATGAGAGGCTAGGGCGCATGACTTTCAAGCGAGAAGCGGAGCGGGATCGCGCATGACAGAGGTCTTCGACTGCTCGGACCCGGGCCAGCGTCAGGCGGGAATGGCATCGGCGATCAGTGCGCTCAAGGGCGGTCGACTGGTCGTCCTGCCCACCGACACCGTCTACGGCATCGGCGCGGACGCCTTCGACGGTACGGCGGTGGCCGCGTTGCTGGCGGCCAAGGGCCGCGGCCGCGACATGCCCGTCCCCGTGCTGGTCGGGTCGTGGCACACCATCGACGGCCTGGTGTACTCGGTGCCGGACGCCGCAAGGGAACTGATCCAGGCGTTCTGGCCCGGCGCGTTGAGCCTCGTCGTGCGGCAGGCTCCGTCGCTGCAGTGGGATCTCGGCGATGCGTACGGCACCGTGATGCTGCGCATGCCCCTGCATCCCATCGCGATCGAGCTGCTGCGCGAGGTGGGGCCGATGGCGGTGTCGAGTGCCAACATCTCCGGCAAGCCCGCCGCCGTCACCGCCGCCGACGCCCGCGAGCAGCTCGCCGACCTGGTCGAGGTCTACCTCGAGGGCGGCCCGTCGGCGCAACAGGCCGCCTCCACGATCGTCGACCTCACCGGCGCACAGCCTCGGGTGCTGCGGCAGGGGCCCGTCACCGCGGCTGCCATCGCCGACGTGCTCGGCATCGAGGCCGAGACGCTCCTGGTCTGACCGGCTGACGTGGCCCTGTCTCAGAGTGCTCCAGTACGGTTCAGCGGGTGGTGAGCGCAGCGGTGATCGCGACGGGCACGCTTGCCCTTTCGGAGCAGGGCGCGGGTGTGCCGCTGCGCGAGCTCGCCCTCGTCGGCCTGACCGCAGCAATCATCACCTACTTCGCCACCGGCTGGGTGCGGGCGCTCGCGACCCGGCTGGGTGCGGTGGCCTATCCGCGCGACCGTGACGTCCACACCCAGCCGACCCCGCGGATGGGTGGCCTCGCCATGTACATCGGCGTGGTGGCCGCGGTCCTGCTGGCGTCGCAGTTACCCGCGCTGACACGGGGTTTCGTGTACTCGTCGGGCATGCCTGCCGTCGTGGTGGCGGGCGGCCTCATCATGGCCATCGGCCTCATCGACGACCGGTGGGGGCTGGACGCGCTCACCAAGTTCGCGGGCCAGATCACCGCGGCCAGCGTGCTCGTCACGATGGGCGTCGCGTGGAGCGTGCTCTACATCCCGATCGGCGGCGTCGGCACCATCGTGCTCGACCAGGTCACATCGATCCTGCTGACGCTGGCGCTGACGGTGTCGATCGTCAACGCGATGAACTTCGTCGACGGTCTGGACGGGCTGGCCGCCGGCCTGGGCCTCATCACCGCAGCCGCGATCTGCATCTTCTCCATCGGACTGTTGCGCGACCACGGCGGCGACGTGCTCTTCTACCCGCCCGCCGTGATCTCGGTGGTGCTGGCCGGCGCGTGCCTCGGCTTCCTGCCGCACAACTTCCACCGCGCCCGCATCTTCATGGGTGACTCCGGCTCCATGTTGATCGGGCTGATGCTCGCGGCGGCGTCGACCACGGCGGCTGGCCCGATCTCGCAGAACGCGTACGGCGCGCGGGACGTGTTCGCCTTGCTCTCGCCGTTCCTCCTGGTCGTTGCGGTGATGTTCGTACCCGCGCTCGACATGTTGCTGGCGATCGTGCGGCGCACCCGCGCCGGCCGCAGCCCGTTCAGTCCGGACAAGATGCACCTGCACCACCGACTGCTGCAGATCGGCCACTCGCACCGGCGCGTGGTGCTGTTGATCTACATGTGGGTGGGCATCGTCGCGCTTGGCGCGGCGAGCACCATCTTCTTCGATCCCCGCTATACCGGCGGGGTCATGTTGGCGGCGATTCTGGTGGCCGTCGTCATCACCCTCATCCCGCTGTTGCGGCGCCGCGAAGAGGCACCCAGCGACCTGCCAGACTAGTAAGTACGACGAAAAGTAGTAGGCCTTGTTTTTGGCCTACCTGTATGTGGTACCGTGCTGGTAGAACCCGAAAAACCTCGCGGGTTGCCGGCCCCCGGGCCCATCGGTTCACCGACCGATCGGCGCCGAATTACGACCGACAAAGGGAGCTACCCCTTGGGTGATTCCAGCGCGCCCGACGCCCTTCGATACGCTCGTCGGGCACGCACCGGAACTTCGCTCGTCAAAGGGGACGGCTTCCGTGAAAGCGGGATTGAGGTGAAGCAGTGACGACGCCAGCGCAGGATGCGCCGTTGGTGTTTCCGTCCGTGGCGTTTAGGCCGGTCCGTCTGTTCGCCATCTGCGTGGCGCTGACCGGAATCGCCGTTCTGGCCGCCGGTTACACGGGGCACATCTTCTTCGGAGTCTTCTTCGGTGTCGGCCTGATCCTGGGTTTGCTCAACGCACTCCTGGTCCGGCGCGCCGTCGAAGCCATCACCGCCGAGGACCATCCGCTCAAGAAGAAGATGGCCCTCAACTCCGCAACGCGGTTGTTGGTCATCACCGCCATCGCAATGACCATCGCGTTCGTCTTCAAGGCGCATGGCGGCATCGCGGTGCTGTTCGGCCTCGCGATCTTCCAGGCCCTGCTGGTGCTGAGTACCAGCCTGCCCGTGATGAAGAAGATCCGCACCGAGGGTCTGAAAGTCGTCGACACGGAATCGAAGGATTGAGCTGACAGCAATGACTGAGACTGTTCTCGCCGCGGGCGGTGCCGCGATCCACGTCGGGCATCACGAAGAGGTGCACTGGCTCGGGCTGACGTTCAACCTCGACACCATCATCGGCACCAGTGTCGCGGCGATCATCGTCATCGCGTTGGCGTTCTTCCTGCGGGCGAAGGTCACCTCGACGGGAGTGCCCGGCGGCGTGCAGTTGTTCTTCGAGGCCATCACCATTCAGATGCGCCAACAGATCGAGGCCGCGATCGGCATGAAGATCGCGCCGTTCGTGCTGCCCCTTGCGGTCACTATCTTCGTGTTCGTGCTGGTCTCCAACTGGCTGTCGGTGCTGCCGGTGCAGTTCGCCGGGGCGGACGGCGTGGCCACCGAGTTGATCCAGCCGCCCGCGGCGGACATCAACTACGTGCTGGCGCTGGCGCTGTTCGTGTTCCTCTGCTACCACGCCGCAGGCATCTGGCGACGTGGCGCCTGGGGCCATCTCAAGAAGCTGGTCAAGGGACACGTCACCCTCATGGCGCCGATCAACATCGTCGAGGAGATCGCCAAGCCGATCTCGTTGTCCCTGCGACTCTTTGGCAACATGTTCGCCGGCGGCATCCTGGTCGGGCTGATCGCGCTGTTCCCCTGGTACATCCAGTGGGCGCCCAACGCCATCTGGAAGACCTTCGACCTGTTCGTCGGACTGATCCAGGCGTTCATCTTC
>NZ_JAVRPS010000031.1:0-4237 GCF_032162105.1 Mycobacterium sp.
ACCGGAACGGGTCGTCGTGCGGGGCGCCGGCCAACCGGGTACCCGGGTGCGCGGCCTCCACGTCGTGCACCACGATGGCGGGGTCGCCGAGCTCGGCGCCGCGCAGCACGGCCTGCAGCCGATCGACCAGGGCGCCGTCGCTGCGCCAGTTGGTGCCCAGCGTCTTCTTGGCTCCCGCGGTCTCGGCGGCCCGCAGGTAGGTGACGATGTCGCCGCCGCGGAACGCATAGATCGCCTGCTTCGGGTCGCCGATCAGGATCACCGTCGACCGACCGCTGAACGCCCGGTCGATGACCTCCCACTGCACGGGGTCGGTGTCCTGGAACTCGTCGACCATGACGATCGGCCACCGTTGGTGCATCCGCAACCGGGCGGGGGAGTGCTCGGCGTGCAGCGCCTTCGCCAGCCGCGTCAACAGGTCGTCGTAGCCCAGGATGCCCATCCGCCGCTTACGTGTTTCCAGCTCGGCGAGAACGTGATTGGCGAACCCGACGCACACCGCTGCCCGCGAGTCGGGGTCCGGGTCGAGTGGCCGCAGCTCCGTCGCCGGATTGTTGACCACCTCGCGGGCCAGCTTGAGCGCGTCGGGATAGGTCAGCTCCGGAGTGTCTCGCTGCTGGCCGAAGTGGGCCAGATAGAGGTCGTCGACGATCTCGGTGACCAGGTCGTTGAGGCTCTCCACCAGGGTGACCCCGGAGTCGGAGTCGCCGGCTACCCCCAACGACTTCAGCACCAACTGGCAGAACTGATGCGTCGTGGCGATGGTCGCGGCGTCGAACCCGGCCAGCGCGTCGCGCAGCCGTTGCCGCCGGGCCACGCGCTCGGCGTCGGTACCCTTCAGCAGGTGCGCGACCAACTGGTTGTCGCCGACCAGCGACGGATCGTCGAAAGCGGCTGCGGCTTGGGTGATTTGCGAGCGGACGCGTTCCCGTAGTTCCTGGCTGGCGGCGCGGCCGAAGGTGATGAGCAGCATTTCGTCGAGCGTCGCCGCGCCGTCGGCGACGTAGCGTGTCACCAACCCGGCCAGCGCGAACGTCTTGCCGGTGCCTGCGCTGGCCTCGAGCACGGTGGTGGATCCCTCGACGGGCAGCGGGTCCGTCAGGTCGAAGCGCTCCATCAGGCGGGGCTCCGTTCGGCGCGCAACATCGGCAGCCAGAGCCGGGCGGCGTACGCACCCAGCCGGTTGTTCTCGCCGTCGTACTCCTCACCGGGCCGCACGGGTTGCATGAGGTCGGCCAACCAGGCGCCCTGCCCCCAGGCCCGCACCTGGGCCTTGTCCTGATCCTCGGCCGGGTAGTTGCCCGACTTCCACTTGTAGGACGCGGCCCGCTCCGGGTCGTCGCCGCTGTGCCGGGCACACGCCCAGGCGTAGGACGTCTTGATGGGCAGGGGGAGCGGCTCACGTCGCCCGGCGTCGTAGATCGCCACCAGGTCATGCAACAGTTCGGCGGCCGGTTCCTGCGGGCGCCCGAGCGCCTCCTGACGCGGCGTGGTGCCGCGCTTCGGTCGACCGATGCAGACCGCCGACCAGTCTCGGCCCGGATGCTGGGAGTACAACGCCAGCAACGGAATCCACGACTCCAGTAGGTGCTTGCCGTCGAGCTTGGAGTAGGTGACCGAGACCAGCCGGTCACCGAAGACCGGCGACACCGTGCCGGTCAACCGGCGCCCGGAGCCCAGGTCGACGTCGACGTCGTAGGCCTGCGCACCGGCATTGCGGTACCGCATGGCGGCGGCCGCCAGCAGGGTGGACTGCTCGCGCAATTCGCCGGCCTTGCGCCAGCCGAGTTGACCGGGCGGCAGGGTGCCGCGGCGCCACTCGGCCTGCCGTGCATCGTCGGGCGTCATGCCGCGAAGCATGTCGGTGAGCATCCGGTCGCCGACCGACCATTCCTCCAAAGCGTCGATGTCGACGGGCATCTCGTCCTCGACGCCGTCGACGTCCCACGGCAGTGTGTAGTCCAGCGCGCGGAAGAAACCCTTGACCGGGTCCTTGAAGAACGCGACCAGATCGGCAAGGGCGACGTCCTCGCTCGGCTGGGCCGGTAGCGGTCCCGAGACGAACTTCGGCTGCTCGTGCCGCTCGCGGGCGCTGGCGCGCGCGGCTTTGAGGACGGTCGAGTCGAACGTGAACGGCACCTCGGGTACCAGCTTGCCTGGGATGACGTTGCGAATGTCGAACGGCTGCAACGGATGATGGACGACGACCCGCTCGCGCACGGCTTCCGGGGTGGTCGCGTCCAACGTGTCCAGCAGCTCGGCCAGCGGGACCGCGGGCGGACGGGATTGGCCCGAGTAGGCGTTGGCACCGGTGTAGGTGATCACCAGTTTCTCGGTCGCGGCCCCGACGGCGTCGAGCAGCAATTGCCGGTCCTCGGAACGGATGTCACGCTCACCCGTCATCGGATTGCGGGCCAGCACGTCGTCGCCGTCGATGACACCGCGACGCGGATACACCCCGTCGTCGAGGCCGACCAGGCACACCACGCGGTGCGGAACCGACCGCATCGGCACCATCGTGCACACCGTCAGCGTGCCGGTGCGGAAGTTCGCGCGGGTGGGCCGTCCGGCCAGGTGGCGTTCCAGCAGCGCCTTGATGTCGGGCAGCCGCATCACGGTGTCCGCGCGGGCCCCGGCGTCGCCAAGCACGTCGCCGAACTCGCGGTCCATCTGACTGCTCTGCCAGGCGTCGGCGTCGGTGATCCGGGTCAACATCGTGATGCCGTCGGTCAATGCCGTCAGCCAGGCCCGCAGCGGCTGCGCACCCGTAAGCGAACGCACCGTCCGCTGCAGCCGGTCGACGAACTCGGCGAGCTGTCCGGCCAGCTCGACGCGATTGCTGCTCACGTCGTCCAGCGGCAGCGTGGCATCGATCCAGGCGTGCGCGTCGTCGGACATCGCCACGCCGGCCAGCACCCGGTCGATGCCGAAACGCCATGTGTTGTGCACGAAGTCGACGCCGTAGGGCTGGCGGTGTTCCTGATCGAAGCCCCACCGGACGTTGGCCTGACGGACCCAGCGGGTGATGTCCTCGAGGTTGTCGTCGGTGAAGCCGAAGCGGGCGCGCACCGGGGCGGACTGGGCGAAGTTGAGCACCTCGCTCGCCGTCACCCGGTTGCCCGCCAGGCTCAGCAGCTGCGTCGCCACGGCGAGCAACGGGTTGGTCTGCACCAGTGAACGGTCCGCGAGGCGCATCCGCAGTTGGTGTGCCGGATGCGCGCCGTGCAGGACGTCACCGAGCCCGAAGTCGGCGTTGATCAACGGTGCGTAGGTCTCGATGTCGGGGCACATCACCAGGATGTCGCGTGGCTCCAGCGTCGGATCGTCGGCGAGCAGTCCGAGCAGCACCTCCCGTAGCACGTCCACCTGCCGCGCCGGTCCGTGGCACGCGTGCACCTGCACCGAGCGATCCGTCGCGACGAGTGTCCGGCCTTGGGGCCGAACGGCATTCGCGGCGATGTCGGACTGCAGCCAGCCGAGCAGGGTGTCCGGGCGGTCACTGCCGCCGAGCTGTTCGTCGGTCTCGACGTCGGCGGGCAGGCTGCGCTGCAGCTCGCGCAGATCCCTCCCGAGGGTGGCTAGCAGCGGATGGCCCACCGAGCGGTGGCTGGTGTCGTCGCGGCGTGGAATCGCCCCGCGCAGGTCCCCGAGCGTGCGCCACAGGTCGTCGCTGGGATGCGGCAGCCACAGGTGCAGGTCGTGGTGGGTGGCCAGCGCGGTGATCAACTCGATCTCGGTGCGGGGCAGCCTGGTGTGGCCGAACAGCGAGAGCCGCGGCGGCAGGGTAAGAGGCGATTCCTGAAGGCGCGCAACGGTTTTCTGCTGCCGGACGTGCGGCGGGTCGGCGTGCACGCGGCCGGTCAGCGCCTGCCATAGCGGTGGTTGCCAGTCGAGGTCGCTGGGCAGGTCGGCGCTGTGGCCGTCCAGCCAGTCGACGAGCAGCTGCGGGCGTTGGCTGGCATACGACGCGAACAGCCCGGCAATGCGGCGCGCGACGGCGTAGCGCCGCCCCAGCCGCAGCTCCCTCTCCTCGTCGCTGGTCTCGAAGCGGCCGAGGTGGGTGGCCAGGGTCTGACACCACGCTTCGTCGAGGCTCTCGTCGATCACTTCGAGCAGCGGCCAGACCATGGCGTCCGGCGCCCATGGGTCGTCATCGGCGGTGCCGGTGATCTCCGCGATCAGCGAGCGCGGATTCCTGAACTCGACGCCTGCGCACCCCCCGTCCGCCCCAGCGCCG
>NZ_JAVRPS010000032.1:0-6908 GCF_032162105.1 Mycobacterium sp.
GGCGGGCGCACGGCGCCGCCGCTCGGGACGCTCGCCGCGCTCGTACTGGTCGGACCGTTCGTGTCGCTGTGGGCGGTCGTACCGCTCCTGGGGCTCGACGGGCGGAGCGTTCCGCCGCTCACGTGGCGCGCGCGGGTCGCGAGGCTCACGCTCGCGCGGCTGGGAGGCGCGGGTGCGCCGACGGGGTTCTGGGTCGACGGGCGGGCCGCCAGCCCGTGGCCGGCGTGGACGGCTGACGACGGGCTCGATGATCTCGGTCTCCGGCGGACGTGCGTGCCGTGAGCGCGACGCCCGCTCGGATCCGGCCGCCGTTCTCGGCTTGCGGGCCGGGCGCTTCGGCGCCTCTTCCGCCGCGGCGGTGGCAGCGCTACCGGGGCGTTCGATGGAGTGCCGACGACCCCGGCGCGTTGGCGTCTTCTCGCCCCCGGCCAGTGCGGCCGCCGTCAGCCCGCTGTCGGCCCCCGCAGTCGCGACGTCGGGGGTTTCGGCGGCGTCGTGCGACGCGGCCCGGCGCGCCGACATACCGAAATACCAGCGCCCCATCCCGACGAGCAGCACGACCGCCGAGGTGAAGAACATCAGCGGGAACCGCTCGATGAGCGGGTAGCCGCAGTTGATCAAGGTGTCCTTGATGCCGGTGATCTTGCTGCCGTGGAAGATGAAGTAGGCCGACGGGACGGCGAAGAAGAGGATCAGCGGCGGCTGGATTACCGCGGAGAAGACGCCCGACTGTCGCACGGCGAGCACCGCCAACACGCAGCCCGCGACGTAGCACGCCGAGAAGACGCCGCTGAGAGTCTTGTCACCCGTTCCCGCGTCGTAGGCGAAGCCGACTGCGGACGCCGTCGCAGCCAGGATCACCGCGCCCCACCAGGGAATACCGGGCACACGGGGTAGCACTGAGCGGTGATCGGGCACCATCGCCGAGTCGGCGCGCTGTCCTAACACGCATTTGACCGTACCGGCAATCACGTAGGAAGCGCTGCCAGCGCGCTCTGGCGAGCCTGGGTAGCCCCCTAGACTGTCGAAACCGTGGGCCTAAACCTCGGAATCGTCGGGCTGCCGAACGTCGGCAAGTCAACCTTGTTCAACGCGTTGACGCGGAATGACGTGCTCGCGGCCAACTACCCGTTCGCGACGATCGAGCCGAACGAGGGCGTGGTGGCGCTGCCCGATCCGCGGCTGAACAAGCTGGCCGAGATGTTCGCCTCGGAGAAGATCGTGCCCGCGCCGGTGACGTTCGTCGACATCGCCGGCATCGTCAAGGGCGCGTCCGAGGGCGCCGGGCTGGGCAACAAGTTCCTGGCCAACATCCGCGAGTGCGACGCGATCTGTCAGGTGGTGCGGGTGTTCGCCGACGACGACGTCGTACACGTCGACGGCAAGGTCGACCCAGCTTCGGACATCGAAGTCATCGAAACCGAACTGATCCTGGCTGACATGCAGACGCTGGAGAAGGCGGTGCCGCGGCTGGAGAAGGAAGCCCGCAACAACAAGGACCGCAAGCCCGTCCACGAGGCGGCGGTGGCGGCCCAGCAGCTGCTCGACGGGGGCAAGACGTTGTTCTCCGCGGCTTCGGGAGCCGTGGACTTCACGCTGCTTCGCGAGCTGAGCCTGTTGACCATCAAGCCGTTCCTGTACGCCTTCAACGCCGACGAGTCGGTACTCACCGACGAAGCCCGCAAGGCCGAGTTGCGCGCGATGGTGGCGCCGGCCGACGCGGTGTTCCTCGACGCCAAGATCGAGTCCGAGCTCCAAGAGCTCGACGACGAGTCCGCCGCGGAGCTGCTGGAGTCGATCGGCCAGACCGAGCACGGCCTGGATGCGTTGGCACGGGCCGGTTTTCACACGCTCAGGTTGCAGACCTATCTGACGGCGGGGCCGAAGGAAGCCCGCGCCTGGACGATCCATCAGGGCGACACTGCCCCGAAGGCGGCCGGCGTCATCCACACCGACTTCGAGAAGGGCTTCATCAAGGCCGAGATCGTGTCGTTCGACGACCTCGTCGAGGCGGGCTCGATGGCGGCGGCGAAGGCGGCGGGCAAGGTCCGCATGGAGGGCAAGGACTACGTGATGGCCGACGGCGACGTGGTGGAGTTCAGATTCAACGTCTGACGGGCAAGGGCTGACCGGTAATGGCGATGCCACACGAAACACGAGCCCGCCTCGCCGAGGACGAGTAGCCCGCTAGCGTTGAGGCTTGTGATCGTATGGCTCAACGGAACCCACGGCGCAGGCAAGACGACGACGAGTGCGCTCCTGCAACAGCTGATCCCCGATTCTCGAGTGTTCGACGCTGAGAAGGTCGGCGAGACGCTCATGGATATCGAGCCGGGGCTGCCAGAGACGGACAACTTCCAGCACTGGCCGCCTTGGCGGCCACTCGTGGTTGAGACTGCTCGCCGCGTACTCGAATACACCGGGGGCACTTTGGTGATGCCCATGACTGTCCTTGTCGAGGAGTACTGGCGCGAGATCAGCACTGGCCTCGCGCAGTACGAAGTACCGGTGCGACACTTCGTCCTTGACGCGGATCAGGACACGCTCCGCAGCCGCATCGAAGGCGACACGCTTCTTGACCCCTCCTCATTCCGTCTCGAGCATCTGGACTTGTACGCGGAATCGGCCCGCACCTGGCTGCACGCCGAGGCCGAGGTGGTCGACACCACACACCTCACCCCAACAGAGGTCGCCCGGCAGATACGCAGTCGCCTACAACAGCTGAAGAGCGCCCCAGCAAGCCGCAAGCGGTAGCGAGTGACTCGTCGCTCTTCGGCAATGCCAGGGTGGCAACAGGTCGAGGTCGGGCTCAACGTCTGACGAGCGTGCGGCGACGTCCAGGACGCTTGGCGTGTCGGTGTGCGCCTCTAGCGTGCATGGCATGAAGCTTGTTTCCATCCGCATCATCAGCGCCGACGTGAAGCGTCTCGTCTCGTTCTACGAGATGGTCACCGGAGCTGAGGCCGTCTGGGGTAACGATCTCTTCGCGGAGATCCCGACACCGGTTGGCACTTTGGCGATCGGCAGCGAGAAGACGGTCCCGCTGTTCGGAATTGGGTCTGCCGAGCCGGCGGCCAACCGAACCGCGATCATCGAGTTCATCGTGGACGACGTGGACGCGGAGTACGAGCGGCTTCGCGAGCAGCTTTCCGAGGTGGTGACCGAGCCGACGACGATGCCGTGGGGCAACCGGGCGCTATTGTTCCGCGACCCCGACGGGAACCTCGTCAACCTCTTCACTCCCGTCACGGACGCCGCGCGCGCAAAGTTCGGGATCTAGCTGGAATGCGGCGAGCGTGGGGGATATGCACTCGATCGGCGCGGTCCTCGTGCATAGCGCCCATGACCGGACCCCGATGACTGGTCCAGAGCGGATGAGAGTCATCCACGGGTTACAAGTGGCAGCGTAGCGGGCTGGGGTCAAGCGGAGGCGGGGTCGCGCGCCCTATGTCGACGGAAAGGGCCTTCATGCCCCGCATGCCATGTGGGATCTTGTGGTTGAGGAGTCTTGAAAGCTGCTCCTCGCATGTTGTCCGTCGCTGAGGGTGCCGATGATGGCGTCGTTGTCGGTGCCGATGATGCAGGGCTGAGAATGCCCCACCCGCGGTAGCGGGTGGGGCATTGGTCGGTGTGGTGACGGCGTCCTCGGCTCGGTGACGTCGCACGATCAGTGATTCAGTCGTGGCCACTTTCGGTGACGGCGATGCGGGCGGACTTCTCGTCGACGATCGATGTCTTCGCGGCGAATGCGGCAGTCAGGGCATGCACCGCGAGGTTGTTCACTGCCCGCGGGTATCCGCGGGCGGCGTTGTGGATCAGGGTGACCGCGTCATCGGAGAACAACGGATCGGTCCGTCCGGCGATCTTGGCGTGGTGGGCGATGTAATCAGCGGTATCGGCTGGTGTCATCCCGGCCAGCGAATACCGGACCGCGATCCGCTGATCGAGTGCGGCCAGGACCCCGAGGCGTAGCCGGTGCCGCAAGGTGGGTTGCCCGACCAGCAGCGCTGCGAATGGTGATCCGGAGTCCATGTCGTGATTGGTGAGCATCCTGATCGCCTCCATCTGCGCGTTGTCGAGCAGGTGAGCCTCGTCGATGACCACGACCGGGGTGCGGCCACGTTCAGCGTGCTCGGCGGCCAGCGCCTCGGCAGCTTGAGGTGCCAACGTCGCGGTATAGAAGCTCGGGACCCGCCCCAACGCGCCCACGACGTGATGCAACATGCCCCGCACCCCGACCGAGGGGTTGGGCAGGTAGATGATGACGTGCCGTGCGGGGTCCAGAGCGGCGGTCGCGGCCCGGATCGCGACGGTCTTGCCGGCGCCGACCTCCCCGGTGATCACCCCGATCGCGTGCTGATCCACACACCAGGTGATCCGGGCGACCGCTTCAGCGTGTCCGGGGTGGCGGTGCAGCATCGCCGGGGCCAGTCCCCGCCCAAAGGGCATGCGGGTGAAGCCGTAATACGATTGCAGCCGTTCGATGCTCATGCCGATGCTCCGTTGCGGTAGGTGAAGCCGTCGATGTCGGTGATGCTCAACTGCCCCGCCACCACACCGTCGCCGCTGCTGCGACCGTCGCCCTCGCTTTCGCCCTCCCTGTCCCCGTCGACGTCTCGGTCTCCGTTGCTGAACAGGGCGTCGTAGCCGATCCGCCGGTCGGCGCGGACCTGCTGATGATGGGTCCGCTCGGTCAGCTCCAGGTAGTCGATCCCCGTCGCGGGGGGCGTGGGTGGCTCCGGTATCTCGGGTCGGGCTTTCGGGTGAACGTGGCGGGTGATGTTGTGCGGCAACGCTTTCCCGTGACTCTTGTTCTGGTATCGAACCTCGACGGTTTCGATGTCGAACGGGGAGAACACCAACTCGACCTTCCGCCCCACCAACGCCGCATCGACTTGGAAGGTGTTGCCGTGCAACGACACTGTCGCGGTCTTGGTGACCGTGCGGTACTCCGACCACAGGAACGCTTCGGTCAGATCCGCCGCGGTCGGCATCGCCGGGGTCCGGCCCAGTCGCACCCACCCGGTGTCCCACCGATCCAGCGGACTCTGCCCGGTCTCGGAGTGGACGCGGCGGTGGTACTCGGTTTCGATCCACGCGGTGAGCAACCCGTTGAGTCCCAGCAGTGCGGTCCGGTGATCGGTACCGGCCGCAGTCAACTCCTCGACGGTGGTGTCGGTGACCTCGACGAGGAACTGCTCACGCACGGTCCGGAAGAACCGTTCGATCTTGCCGCGCCCTTGGGGGCGGTGCGGGGTGGAATGCACCAGCCGGATCCCCAGTTTCGCGCAGCCCCGCAACAACCAGGCATCCACGAACGCCGAGCCGTTATCGACATACACGCTGGCCGGGACCCCGCGGGAGGCCAACGCCGGCTCCATGGCGACCCCCAACCGGACGGTGTCCTCGGAGAACCCGAACCGGTAGCCGGTGACCAGTCGGGAATGGTCGTCGAGGAACGCGAACAGATACGTTTTGCGGCCACCGATCTTCGGGCCGTGCAACGCGTCCCCGGTCCAGCGGTCGTTGGGGTTCTCGGCTTCGAACCGCCCGAACACCGCCGTCGTGTCCCCGGCGGCAGGGCCGATCAACTCCAGGCGGTGAAAGTGGCGCAGCAGCGTCGATTCCGACGGCGCCCAGCCCGCGCTGGCCCGCAGGATGCGTTGTACTTGCGCGGCGGTCCGGGCCGGGTTCTCCCGCTTCAGTGCGGCCGCCAACTCCAACGTCGCGGTATCGGTCCGCGGGCAGGCTGCCCGTGGCGAGGGAATCAACTCGGCGAACCCACCGGCGCGGTAGCGGCGGATCCACCGATCCAGGGTGTCGCGCGAATATTTCACCTGCGCCCCGAACGGGTCGGTGTGCTCACCGGCGGCGATCTCGCGGACCAACCGGCCACGCGCCTTGGTCGACAACCCGGTATCCAGCGCCGGGCAGATCAACTGATACCGGAACAACCCGACCGCGTGGCCTCGTTCCCGTCGCTTCTCATCCTCAGCAGACAACTCGATGGCTCCTTCATCACGCGGTGCCGCCCAAACCCGTTGCCGGGCAGTCACCCCCGCGACGATGAACCATCTACACCGCTGATATCAGAGTCAGTTCGTGTTGCGCGATCCCACCCCTGGTGCCGGTGGCCACCCCGGCGACAGGAGCCGCCCACTACTGCACGCGACAGCCACCGAGGCCGCCGTCACCGCACCGAGGATCGAGCCATCACCGAACCGTGCCGCGATCGCGGCTCTGGCCGCACCGACCGCCGCGACCGCATCACCCCAAGCCGACCCCGTCGCCTTCGGTATCGACACATCCACACCCGCAGCGACCGCAACCGCCAGAAACCAGTCGCGGACCACATCGCCACGGCCACCCATCACCCGCAGCCAACCCCGCACCGTCGACACCGGGATACCTGCTCGCGCCCCGATCAGCCGGTGCCCGCCACCAGCAGCCTTGGCCACCACCGCCGCCCAGATCAGATCCGCGACATAAGCCCTGCGCAGCAACAACGTCACCGGCAGCAACACATGCGTCACCAAACACGACCGGCACCGAGATCGGCGTGGCCGGATCGGCTCGGCGACCCCCACGACGTGCCGTGCCCGAGCAAAACCCCACCCCGTCAACAACCCGCCCGGACACGACGGGCACGCCACCTCACCAGCAGCCAACCGGGACTCGACGCGAACAGGATCGACCTCTACCGTGACCATCAGTGCCTTCCGCACTACGCACGGTGCCCCCGAGATATCTGGCAAGAATTCAGCGGGGGCGCCGTGCACCCATCAGTTCCTCGACAGACTGACGGTGCAGACCACCAACCTCAAACCCACAGCCATCCCGGCCGCCACATCGGCACCCTCACCGACGGCTCGAACCCCCGTGGTCGTCATCCCGAGAGACGCTCAACA
>NZ_JAVRPS010000033.1:0-12294 GCF_032162105.1 Mycobacterium sp.
TGTTCGAAGGCAGGCCGCAGCTCTACGTGCACCACTTCATGTGGATCGACGACGGCGACCGCGGGTGTCCCAGTTGCACAGCCTCCGCCGACCTGACGTTCACGGAAGGGGATCGGGCGCTACTCAACGCCAGGGGAGTGACGTTGGCGTGCGTATCCCGCGCGCCGTACGCCAGCATTGCCCGGTACCGGGACGAGCACGGCTGGACGTTTCCGTGGTACTCGTCGCGCGACGGTGACTTCACCTACGACTTCCACGTCACGCTCGATCCGGCACGCGCTCCGGTCGAGTACAACTACAAGGCGCTCGACGAACTGCGTGCCGACGGCTGGACCGACGACGATCTCCGGGGTGACGTGCCCGGCGCCAGCGTCTTCCTTCGGCGCGGCGACGAGGTGTTCCACACCTACTCGGCGTATGCCCGCGGGCTGGACCATTCCGCGGTCGGGTATCCGTTCCTGGACCTCACGCCGTACGGCAGGCAGGAGAGTTGGGAGGACTCACCGGAGGGCTGGCCACGCGATGGCGTGGCCGCCGGGGTTCCGCTGGAGTAGGGATCACGTGGAGTGAAACGGTGGGCGGGGGCGACGCGAACTGGCATCGTCAATGGCGACGCGGGTGTGGCTGAGTGGCTAGGCACCGGCCTGCAAAGCCGTTTACACGGGTTCGAATCCCGTCATCCGCTCCATTGTCAACTCAGGTAGACGCCGTTTCGGTGCTCCTCGGAACGTCGGCCAAGGCGGGCGGTCCCGCAATTCATCCCGCCAATTCGGGCCGAGTTCAGCCGTGCAGCGGCACGACGTTGTTTGCTGCCCTGCGGTGTGCCTTGCGTGCCAACACCCCCAATAGCGATCAGAACCAGGCCGACCGCCTGACGCGCGCGGATTCAACACGGGAGACCATCGCCGAATGGTGAAGTAGCTCGGTACATGGGGGCCAGCTAAGGCCGCCGATCGCTCGTCACGAGCAAACGCCAGCTGGATTTGTGCATTACCCACCGAGCCGATGGCAAACTCGCTATCTTTGCCAGCACACACACGGATTCTGGATTCTGAGGGGGGCAAAACATGCTTGAGCACAGCAGCCATCGAGGTAAGGCGCTGAGGCGAAGGACGCATTTCTTGGCGACGGCGGCAGCTGTCGGTGGGGCGGGGATGGTGCTGGCTGCGCCTGGTGCGGCGTTGCTGGCCAATCCCGGGCAGGCCCATGCCGCGCCGTTAGAGCAATTGTTCGGGTGTGCGTTCGGTACCGTACCGGTCGGTGACTGCGATGCAGCGTCCCAGAGCACCCCGTTCGTGATCGGTCTCGGCCTGCAGAGCGCCACGTTGGCACCCAGTTTCGGGACGGGGTTGGACGCCGCGGATCCGTTTCTTGATCTGGCCGGTGGCATTCCGATCCTCAACATCTTCATCGGCAACGGTGCCGACGGCACTGAATTCAGCCCCAACGGCACCAACGGCGGCCTGCTGATCGGTAGCGGCGGCGACGGCTACAGCCCCAACACCGTGGGCACCGCCGGCGGTAACGGCGGCAACGCCGGATTCTTCATCGGACACGGCGGCGCCGGCGGCACCGGTGGCAACGGCGATGCCACCCACGCCGGCGGCGACGGTGGTAGCGGCGGCAACGGCGCGATGTTCATCGGCAACGGTGGTAGCGGTGGCAACGGCGGGCTCGGTGGCAACGCCTTTCCCAGCCAGAACCCCACGACCGGCAACACCGCCGGAACCGATGACGACGGC
This sequence comes from Mycobacterium sp., assembly GCF_032162105.1. GTDB lineage: Bacteria > Actinomycetota > Actinomycetes > Mycobacteriales > Mycobacteriaceae > Mycobacterium. The sequence continues at coordinate 1,743 of NZ_JAVRPS010000033.1, forward strand.
AACGGGATCGATGGCGCCGGCTTCCAGAACGGCGGCCAAGGAGCGCCGGGTCAGGCACCTGCAGCCGGTTTTGGTGAAGGCGTTGCTGCTGGTCATGGCGGTGATGGTGGGCCCGGCGGCGGTAGCGGCGGCGATGGCGGAGCTGGCTTTACCGGAACGGTGGACGTCACCGCGTCCGACGGCGGCGACGGCGGCGATGCCCTGGCCGGCGGCGGCAACGGCGGTAACGGCGGCGACGGCGGCAGCGATCCGAGCGGGGTGTTCCCGGCCGACGGCTTCAACGGTGGTTTGGGTGGCAACGGCGCCACCGGTGTCGGCGGCGGCGGCGGCACGGCGGGTGGCAGCGGCGGCGCAGGCGGCAACGGCGGCTTCCTCAGCGGCACCGGCGGCAACGGAGGTACCGGCGGCAAGGGCGGCACCGGCGGCACCGGCGCCGTGGGCGGCAACGGCGGCAACGGCGGCAAGGGCGGCGCGGGCAGCGAGGACGGCGACGGGATCACTAACGGTGACGGTGGTGACGGCGGCAATGGCTCGTTCGGCGGAACCGGCGGCCCCGGCGGCAACGGCGGAAACGGCGGCGCAGCGGGTACCGGCGCCTCCGGCACTGGAACGGTCGGCGCTGGCGGCGCGGGCGGTGACGCAGGCAAGGGCGGCACCGGCGGCACCGGAGGCGCCGGCGGAGTCAGCCCGACACCGGCGCAAAGCGGCGCCGACGGTGCCGGTGGCCAGGGTGGCACCGGCGGCACCGGAGGCAAGGGCGGCACCAGCGGTGCCGGCACGACCGGCGTGACAGGCAAGACCGGCGACGCCGGCGGCGGAGCGACCGGTGCCAGCGGCGGCGGCGGCGGTACCGCCGGCACCGGCGGCGCAGGCGGCACCGGCGCCCACTAGTAATCGCGAACGGAGATCCCGGGAACGTCGGCAACGGCGCTCCCGGGACTTCTGCTTTCCGTCACGATTCAAAACCGTTGCCTGGGAAACTCTTTCACGGTCGACAAAGCCGTCCACCCGGGTTCGAGACCAGTCACTCGGTCGCTTTCGCGTGTCGGTGCGCGCAGCCGGGGACCTGGCTTCGCTCAGGTGGGCAGATTGCTTCGCCGCGCGGCGGCTCGGATTGTGGATAGGACTACAGGACAGCAGTGAGCGGGCCCACTATCTGCCAATTCGGCTCGGACATGTCGTTGAACACCGTGCCCAAGCCCCTGCCCGACGAGGTGTAGGTCGCCCCTGGGTGATACGGCATGAAGACTTGCGCAGTGGCTGATTCCCGGGCCTGTGTGCATTGGGTCGCCGCCTCGGCGCCCTGAATGCACACCACGCTCGCGTACGGCCGGAAGGGCGCCCCGCACTGAACAGGGGTCAGCGTTGCGGTGACCATGCTGGCGCCGGAGACCTGCACCACCTCGGGGACTGACAGTGCGTAATCGCAGAACGTCGGGGGCGGTGGGGGCGTTGCGTGCGCACCACCGGCGATCGCAACGCCACTGATCGCAAAGGTCGAGGCCAGCCAGAAAACCGTGACAACCCGCTTCATTCTTGGATGGTAGATCACCCTTTCTGACGGGGGCCTGCTATGTAACGACCAAGAGTGCGGAGCCGTCCGCGCGGCGCTCGGCTGACCCCGCAGAGGGCGACTCGGCACCCCTCGTCCGACGCGACGTTTGCAACCTGGCTCTGCGGGCACGGCTCCGGCTACCCGCGGTACCCTCACACTCCCGCGGACTCATGCGATGAGAGCAGGATGATGCGTTGGATTATGTTCTGCCGCAACGACTCTAGAAGCGAACCTGACAGTCTCGACTTGCTCGGTCTCCATGATGGCACTCGCGTGCAACGGCTGGATACGCGCAACAACCATCACTCTTCGAACCTCAGTAACGCGATCCGCTTCTTCGGGGACGCAGTTCGGCCTCGAGACATCTGCCGGGAAGGGCATCTTGCGCACAGCCTGGCGACTTGCAGGCAATCCTGCACCGGCCATTTTGATCCAAAGGCAATACACGGTGGGCGGATACAGACCCGACTGGCATCGTCTGTTGCAACGCGGGTGTGGCTGAATGGCTAGGCACCGGCCTGCAAAGCCGTTTACGCGGGTTCGATTCCCGCCACTCGCTCTCGTTCGGCGCTCGACCGCGCCGCCCCAACAGATCCTGCTCAGGTCAAGGGTGCGAACGCCTCGGCCAGCGCGCGATAGGCATCCAGGCGCTCAGAGCCCTTGGCGAGGCCGAAGTCCGGAACGATGACCTCGTCCACTCCTTCGTCGTGCCACACCGCGGCGGCCTCGGCGATGCGCGTTGGTGTTCCGTACACCGTTGGCTGGGGCGAACTCTCGGCAATCGACTTCGCCTTCGCCTCGGCCTCTGGCGAATCGGTGACGATGACGACGGCCTGCGTCGAACGCCATACCGTGGCCGGATCGCGCCCCTCCTTCTCGCATGCGGCGTCGAGGATCGCCGATGTCTTGCCGAATTCGCCGGGCGCCGACCATTGATTCCACTGGTGTGCGTAGCGCGCCACCAGCCGCAACATCCGTGGACCAGACGCGCCGACCAACAGCGGCACGGGGGATTGCACGGGCTTCGGCTCGCAGACGGCGTCGGTCAGCCGGTAGTACTTGCCCTCGAAGGTCGTCGTCGGCGCGCTGAGCAGCCCCGTGATCACGGCGAGCCCCTCGGCGAAGCGGTCGACCCGTTCCCGCGGGGGCCCGAGCTCCAAGCCGTATTGCTCGTGCTCGTTGATCTGCCAGCCCGCGCCGATTCCCAGAGTGAGCCGGCCCGAGCTGACGTGATCGATGGTGGACGCCCAGTTGGCCAGGACTGCGGGATGACGGTAGGTCATCGACAGGACCAGGTTGGCCAACCGGATCCGGGACGTGGCGCCGGCCAACGCGGACAGCGTCCCGGTTCCCTCCAGCGCGTAGTGCGGGCCGTCGCCGTTCGCCATGAAGTGGTCGGCGACGTAGATGGTGTGCCAGAAGTGTTCGTCGGCATACTGCGTCAATTCGAGGACATCGTTCCAGGGCTGGGCGTGAGAGGCCCATACGGAGAATCGCACGCCGCCAGTCTAGGGATGCACCCTGGCAGTGGGCTGCCGGATCAGACCCGTCGGCTGTTACCCCTCGTCCGTTCCAAACTTCACGCAAAGGCGATACGAGGCTGCACCGCGTTGCCTACCGTTGCAGCGTGACGACCGAACCCGGACCGTTGCCCGTCAGGTCCGTTGATCAGACGCGGTTGCGCGAATCCCTGGCCCGGCGGTTGCATGGCCGATCGGTGGTCACGGGACAGATCACCTTGCCGGCTGCGCCGGGCATGATCGACGAGTACGTGACGATGTGCGAGAACATCTTTGCGGACGTAGGCCGGAGCTTTACGACCGAACAGCTCGCCCACGTCAGGACCGTGCTGGAAGGTCAGTTGGCGGAGGCGTACGCGGCCTCCCCGCGTTCGACCATCGTCCTCTCGTACAACGCTCCCGTCGGCACCGTCCTCAACTACCACGTGAAGGCCGAATGGCTGACGGTCGAGGGTGCCTACCAGAACTGGATCAGCACGCGCGAGCCCCCACTCTTCGGCACCGAACCGGACGCCAGAGTGTGGGCGCTGGCCAATGAATTGACCGAGCCCACGATGCATCGGGTGCTGGACATCGGCGGCGGAACCGGGCGCAATGGCCTGGCCTTGGCACGGCGCGGCCACCCGGTCGACGTGGTTGAGTTGACCCCGAAGTTCGCCGACATGATTCGCGCCGACGCCGAACGGGAAGCGCTCGACGTGCGCGTGATCCAGCGTGACGTCTTCACCACCATCGACGATCTCCGGCGCGACTATCGGCTGATCCTGCTCTCCGAAGTGGTATCCGATTTCCGGACGACGCAGCAGCTCCGCGGCATCTTCGAACTCGCCACCCAGTGCCTGGTTGCCGGCGGCCGATTGGTGTTCAACGCCTTCTTGGCACACCCCGGCTATCTACCCGACGATGCCGCATGTGAACTCGGGCAACAGTGCTACACGAGCATTTTCACGCAGCAGGAGATGGGTGCAGCGGCGTCCGGATTGCCTCTGCGACTCGTCGCCGACGACTCCGTGTACGAGTACGAGAACGCTCACCTGCCCGAGGGCGCCTGGCCGCCGACGAGTTGGTACGCCGACTGGGTAAGTGGCCTCGACGTGTTCGATCTGCGGCGTGAAGAATGCCCCATCGAGATGCGCTGGCTCGTGTACCAGAAGCCGAACGGGTAGTCGACCCTGCTTGGGGGCCGACACTGGGGCCCTGGGCTTAGCCTTCGGGGCTGGGCGGTGGTGGTGGGCCGGCGGGCGGGGGACCGCCCAAGCGGGGCGCCAGGAAGGTCCCGAGCTGACCGAGGATGGCGGCCGGGGAGGCCGTCGTCGACGCACAACCCTGCGAGCAGTCGGTGAGCTGCCACGGCTGGCAATCCCTGGTGGTGAACGTGGTGTCGGTTGGGTCGATCTCCACGACCTGCGGTTTCTTGGTCATCGCGTTGTCGACGATGCTGTCGCCGGCGGACCGTTTCCAGGAGCAGACGCCGTCCGTGATCGGTCCGGCCGAGGTGTAGGTGCCCGGCGCGATGTCCGCACCCACCTTGTAGGTGCCGTTGGCGTCGATGGTCGTCTTCGGCGCGGGCGGGGCAGGGGGAGCCGGGTCGGCGTGGGCAATTCCGGCGGCTGCCCAGAAGCCGGCGACGGTCACCGCGGCAGCAATGGCCGATGCCTTCGTGGACCTCATGACATTCCAGCTTAGCCGACCTAACCACAGTGCGGGAAATCCCGGACCGGGCGTGCGCTGCGGCATGATGCCGGGGTGAGCTCCCGATCGCCGACGCTGACCGACGTCGTCGCCACGCTGCAGGTCGACCAGATCGACGACGACGGCTTCGTGGCCACCCAGTTGGACAACCCGGGCCACCACATCGTCGGTGGCCACATCGCCGGGCAGGCCCTGATGTCGGCTAGGCGTTACCGCGTCGATCGGGTGACCTGGGCGAAGCTGAACTGCCAGCGCTCGACGATGTGGAAGCCGAGCCGCTGCGGCACCTGGTACGCGGGCGCTCGGCTCATCCGCGGACCGGGATCGAGCGGAAGCCCCGCGTCGTGGTCGGACAGCGTGTGATCGCGGTCGGAGACCGTCCACAGCACCGTGCAGTGTTGCACCAGGTCCGCCACCGCCCAGATCGCGATGTGCGCGTCCCACAATCGATTCCGGTCGGCGGCTCGCCTCCCGCGGCCGGGGTCGACCAGCTTCTCGTAGGCGTGAGGACGTGCCGCGGTCACTGACCGGACGGGGCCGGGTAACCAGGTCACGGTGTTGTCCAGAACGAGGCAGTCACCCGGCGCGGCCCGCTCGGTGATCAGATCCGCGATCTGGCTGAAGTCCATGCCCTCCTTGGCATATGGGCCGCGCTGGGTGAACAGGTAGTTCGGGGTGGCGGCCAACGCCAAGACGGCGAGTACCGCGGTGACCCGGTCCCGGCTTCTGACGAGGGCGGCGATGCAGACCGCCAGAAGCAGTGCGACGGCGGGGGAGGTATAGCACAGATACCTCGGGTAGTAGATCGGCTCGGCGATCGCCGAGTACAGCACCAGCACCACGGTCGGCAGCACGATCCACGCGGCGGAGATCGTGCCGAGGATTCGAGTTCCGTTGTCCAGCAAGGCAAACCGGCGCAACGCAATGGTCAATACCAGCAATGCGCCCGCGGTGACGGCGAACGCCGCGCTCAGGTCGAAGTACTGCTCGTAGACGATCTCCACCAACGTCTCGGGGCTCAGCGGCGATATCCAGCGGACCTGAGCGATCTGAGTGCGGCCGAACAGCATGAACGGAGTCAGCGCGACCAAGGCCGCCGCACACCAGCCGGCCCACCAGAAGACCGTCGAGCGGCGTCGCGCGATGCGCACCACGGTGAGTGCGTGAGGAAGCACGATCAGGACGACGAAGACGTTCAACACCGTCGAGACCGCGAGTGCGACACCGTAGCCAACCCACGCCCACGTCCGGTCCCTGCGCGCACTGGCGACCACCAGGACCGTCAACCAGACCGCGCACGCCGTCGAAAGGGCGTACGGACGGGCCTCGATACCGGCCCAGGTGATGCGCGGGAGGATCGAGAACACGATCCCCGCCGACACCGCGACCGTGCGACTGGAGAACTGCCGACCCAACACGACGACGCCGGCCGCGGCTGCCCCGACGGCGAGGCAGCCGGGCAGACGCGTCCAGAACTCGGTGGCGGGGAAGACGGCGAACCACCCGTGCATCAGCAGGTAGTACAGCCCGTGCACCGCGTCGATGTTGCCCAGCATGCGCCACAGCTCGGGCACCGAGCGCGTCCCGGCAGAGATCGTGGCGGCCTCGTCGAACCAGAGTGACGGCCGTGCGGCGCCCGCGGCGCTCACCACGATCGCGAACGCGGCCACGACGACGGGATCGAGCCCGCCCGCGGTCGGTGTTCGGGTCGGCTGGACGCGTTCGAGGGCGCCCTGTCTAGTGACAGATCCACGGCTCACCCATGCCCGGTCACCAGCCGACTGAACTGCCATCTCACCGTTTAGTACCGGTAAGAACGGTGTCCAGCAACTCGAGGGACGTGACACGGGCGCCTCGACGTCGTCGTCGGGCGGCCTCGGCCGTCCGCCGACGCTGCACCGTGATACTGCTAGACGTTCTCCGACAGCGACTTTGCGGCCGAGCCGCTCGAACCCCGGATCGTCCAACTTCGACGCCCGGCGTCCACCCGATCCGTGGGCGCACGCGAAACCGACTGGCGTCGAACGTGATTGCGGGGTGGATGAAATCGTCGGTATGACGCAGGTCACGTCGACCTGCCGGTGCGACTCCATCGGTACCGGGTGGCAGACGTAGGTTTCGTCACGACATCACGGTCGAGGTATGCGTCCCGGGCTACCATCATTGCCGGTAGAGGGCACGATGCCTGGCCAACTGAGCGAACGCGTGTCGCCGAATCCACCCGCGTTCGCGGGGGTGACGGGTTACTGTCTCGGATGGCGTTGCAAACGACACTGGGAGGGCATGCATGAGCGGCTATCAGACCGTGGTGGTAGGCACGGACGGCTCGGATTCGTCGCTGCGCGCGGTCGACCGGGCCGGCGCGATCGCCGCCGGGTCGGGCGCGAAGGTGATCGTGGCGACGGCCTACTTCCCGCAGAGCGAAGACCAGCGCGCGGCCGACGTCCTCAAGGACGAGGGCTACAAGATGTCCGGCAATGCCCCGATCTACGCGATCCTGCGCGAGGCCAGGGACCGCGCCAAGGCCGCAGGCGCTGCCGACGTCGAGGAGAAGGCCATCGTCGGCGCTCCCGTTGATGCTCTGGTCGACCTTGCCTCCGAGGTGAACGCGGACCTGCTCGTGGTCGGAAACGTGGGCCTGAGCACCATCGCCGGCCGCCTGCTCGGCTCGGTGCCAGCGAACGTGGCGCGCCGCTCCAAGACCGACGTCCTCATCGTCCACACCTCCTGACGTCGCGGGGCTACCAGCCCCGTCCCCTCCACTCGCTCAGGTGCGGACGCTCGGCACCCAGCGTGGTGTCGTCGCCATGGCCGGGATACACCACGGTCGAATCCGGGTAGACGTCGAACACCTTGGTGCTGACATCGCCCAGCAGCCGGTCGAAGTCGCCGGGCTGCCACGTCTTGCCGACACCGCCGGGGAACAGGCAGTCACCGGTGAACAGCTGGACAGCGTCGCCCGCGGCGGGCCCGCTGAGGGCGAGGGCCACCGACCCCTCGGTGTGACCCTGCAGGTGGATGACGTCGAAGCTCAGCTCGCCGATCTGGATGGTGTCGCCGTCGGCGAGGATCCGGTCGGGCTTGACCGGCAGCGGTTCGGCGTCGAGCCGGTGGGCGGCGGTCGGCGCACCGGTGACTTCGACCACCTCGGCCAGCGCCAGCCAGTGATCGCGGTGCTGGTGGCTGGTGACGATCAGCGACAGAGTGGGCGCGTGGCGTCGGATGAGTTCGAGCAGGACGGCTGCATCGTTGGCCGCGTCGATGAGTAGCGTCTCGCCGGTCGCGGAACACGTGACGAGGTAGGCGTTGTTGTCCATCGGGCCGACCGACGCCTTCACGATCGTTGCCCCGGGGAGCGTGCGGCGTGCGGCGGTGCCCGGTTCGGCATGGCCCGTGTAGTCGTCGTCAACGGTAGTCATGTCCGCCACGGTATCGGGCTCGGCTCGGACTTGTCGGAGGGTGGACATAGCATGGTGCGCGGACGGCTTTCTGCGGGTCGGAGAGCAGTACGGGACCGGGAAAGGGATCTGTTGGCAGACCGCCTGATCATCAAGGGTGCACGCGAGCACAACCTGAGAGGCATCGATCTTGATCTGCCACGCGATGCGCTGATCGTCTTCACCGGATTGTCCGGTTCCGGCAAGTCGTCGCTGGCATTCGACACCATCTTCGCCGAGGGCCAGCGCCGTTACGTGGAATCGCTGTCGGCGTACGCCCGGCAGTTCCTCGGCCAGATGGACAAGCCGGACGTCGACTTCATCGAGGGCCTGTCGCCCGCGGTGTCGATCGACCAGAAGTCCACCAACCGCAACCCGCGCTCGACGGTCGGCACCATCACCGAGGTCTACGACTACCTGCGTCTGCTCTACGCACGGGCAGGCAGCCCGCACTGTCCGGTGTGTGGCGAGCGGATCGCCAAGCAGACCCCGCAGCAGATCGTCGACCAGGTGCTCGCGATGGACGAGGGCATCCGGTTTCAAGTGCTCGCTCCCGTCGTGCGGACCCGCAAGGGCGAGTTCGTCGACCTCTTCGAGAAGCTGAACTCGCAGGGTTACAGCAGGGTTCGGGTCGACGGTGTCGTCCATCCGCTCACCGACCCGCCGAAGCTGAAGAAGCAGGAGAAGCACGACATCGAGGTGGTGGTCGACCGCCTGACGGTCAAGGCCAGCGCCAAGCAGCGGCTTACCGACTCGATCGAGACGGCACTCGGCCTCGCCGACGGCATCGTCGTACTCGAGTTCGTCGATCAGGACGAGGACACCCCGCAGCGCGAGCAGCGCTTCTCCGAGAAGCTGGCGTGCCCCAACGGCCACCCGCTCGCGGTGGACGACCTGGAGCCGCGGTCCTTCTCGTTCAACTCGCCCTACGGCGCCTGCCCGGAGTGCACCGGCCTTGGCATCCGCAAGGAGGTCGATCCAGAGCTCGTCGTGCCCGATCCCGAGCTGACCCTTGCCGAGGGCGCGATCGCGCCATGGGCGATGGGCCACACGGCCGAGTACTTCACCCGCATGCTGGCCGGCCTTGGCGAGGCGTTGGGATTCGACGTCGACACACCCTGGCGCAAGCTTCCGATCAAGGCGCGCAAGTCGATTCTCGAGGGCTGCGACGAGCAGGTACACGTCAAGTACAAGAACCGCTACGGCCGCACCCGGTCCTACTACGCGGACTTCGAGGGCGTGATGGCGTTCCTGCAGCGCCGCATGGAGCAGACCGAGTCCGAGCAGATGAAGGAACGCTACGAGGGCTTCATGCGGGACGTGCCGTGCCCGGTCTGCCAGGGCACCCGGCTCAAGCCCGAGATCCTGGCTGTCACGCTGGCCGCAGGCGAGTACGGCGACATGTCCATCGCGCAGGTCTGCGAACTGTCCATCGCCGACTGCTCGGACTTCCTCAACGCGCTCACCCTGGGCCACCGCGAGCAGGCGATCGCCGGGCAGGTGCTCAAGGAGGTGCAGTCCCGGCTGGGGTTTCTGCTCGACGTCGGGCTCGACTACCTGAGCCTGTCTCGGGCGGCGGGAACGCTGTCCGGCGGTGAGGCGCAACGCATTCGGCTCGCCACCCAGATCGGGTCGGGCCTCGTCGGCGTGTTGTACGTGCTCGACGAGCCGTCGATCGGCCTGCATCAGCGCGACAACCGCAGGCTGATCGAGACCCTGGTGCGCCTGCGCGACCTGGGCAACACGCTCATCGTCGTCGAGCACGACCTGGACACCATCGCGCACGCCGACTGGGTGGTCGACATCGGCCCCGCAGCCGGTGAGCACGGTGGCCGCATCGTGCACAGCGGCACCTACGCCGACCTGCTGCACAACCCCGAATCCATCACCGGTGCTTACCTTTCCGGCAAGGAGAGCATCGAGGTTCCGGCGATCAGGCGACCGATCGACCGCAAGCGTCAGCTGACCGTCATCGGCGCCCGCGAGCACAACCTTCGCGAGATCGACGTGGCGTTCCCGCTCGGCGTCCTGACCTCCGTCACCGGCGTCTCGGGGTCGGGCAAGTCGACTCTGGTCAACGACATCCTGGCGTCAGTGCTGGCCAACAAGCTCAACGGCGCCCGCCAGGTGCCGGGCAGGCACACCAGGATCAACGGGCTCGACCAGGTCGACAAGTTGGTCCGCGTCGACCAGTCGCCGATCGGCCGGACCCCGCGCTCCAACCCGGCCACCTACACCGGGGTGTTCGACAAGATCCGGACGTTGTTCGCCGCCACCACCGAGGCCAAGGTGCGGGGCTATCAGCCGGGGCGGTTCTCGTTCAACGTCAAGGGCGGTCGCTGCGAGGC
>NZ_JAVRPS010000034.1:0-4852 GCF_032162105.1 Mycobacterium sp.
ACGGTTTCGACGGCGCGGTCAACGCCCGCGCAGTAACCCCGCGGTTCGGCGAGCAGAACTCGCTTACCCGTACTGGGGGTGACGATCGAGCTGGCGGCACCTGGGATGCCCATGTTGATCGTCGGTGGCATGGCTCAAGGGTACTTACCCACACCCGCGATCGCCCAGCCGTAGGCTTGCACCCATGGCTACTGCACCGTACGGGGTCCGTCTGCTGGTGGGGGCGGCGGCGACCGCGCTGGAGGAAACCCTCAAACTGCCGCAGACCATCCTGATGTACCCGATGACCATCGCCAGCCAGGTCGCGCATCTGGTGATGAAGATGCAGCAGGACGTTGCCGACCTGGTGATCAAGGGTGACGAGACGCTCGAGCAGCTGTTCCCGCCCAAGGACGAGCAGGCGGAGTGGGCGACGTTCGACGAGGACGAGGACGATCGCGGCGGCGGCTCCCCCGCCACAAACGGCGAACGCCTGACCGAGGGCCGGTTCGCGCTGTACAGCACGGGCGAGCCGGAGACTCCGGTGGCGGCCGAGCCCACGCTCGCCAAGTCCGACCCGCCCGACGTCGTCGGCCAGCTGGACTACGAGGCGCTCACGCTGGCTCAGCTGCGCGCCCGGCTGCCGTCGCTGCGGGTGTCCGATCTCGAGGCGCTGCTGGCCCACGAGGATGCGACGAAGTCGCGCGCGCCGTTCCAGACTCTGCTGGCCAACAGGATCACCCGCGCGACCGCGAAGTGACCCAGCCGAGTTCAGCGGAGAATCCCTGGCCCGTCCGCGCGGTCGCCATCCGGGTGGCCGGCTGGATCGACAAGCTCGGCACGGTGTGGGTGGAGGGTCAGCTGACCCAGCTCAACGTGCGGCCGGACGCCAAGACGGTGTTCATGGTGTTGCGTGACCCCGCCGCCGACATGTCGTTGACGTTGACGTGTCCTCGGGATCTGGTCCGCAACGCTCCGGTCAAGCTCGCCGAGGGCACCCAGGTCGTGGTGTGCGGCAAACCCAACTTCTACACCGGCCGCGGCACCTTCTCGCTGCGGGTCAGCGAGATTCGCGCGGTCGGTCTCGGTGAGCTGCTCGCCAGGATCGACAGGTTGCGTCGGCTGCTGGACGCGGAGGGCCTCTTCGACGTCCGGTTGAAGCGACCAATCCCCTTCCTGCCCAACGCCATCGGGCTCATCACCGGACGGGCATCGGCTGCCGAGCGCGACGTGATGTCGGTCGCGGAGGCCCGCTGGCCCGCGGTGCGATTCGCCGTCCGCAACACGATCGTGCAGGGCCCCAACGCCGTAGCCCAGATCGTCGAGGCGCTGCGCGACCTCGATGCCGACCCCGACGTCGACGTCATCGTGCTGGCGCGGGGCGGCGGCAGCGTCGAGGACCTGCTGCCGTTCTCCGACGAGACGCTGTGCCGCGCGATCGCCGCGTGCACGACGCCGGTGGTCAGCGCCATCGGCCACGAACCCGACAGCCCGCTGTGCGATCTGGTTGCCGACCTGCGGGCCGCGACGCCGACCGACGCGGCCAAGCGCATCGTGCCCGACGCCGCGGCCGAGCAGGCGCTCGTCGGCGATCTGCGCCGTCGCAGCGCACGCGCGCTGCGCAACTGGGTGCACCGCGAGCAGCACACCGTGAGCCAACTGCGCAGCAGGCCGGTGCTGGCGCAGCCGCTTGCGGCGCTGACGGCGCGGGCCGAGGAGGTCCACCGCGCCCGCACCGCCGCGCGCCGCGACGTCACCCGCCTCGTCTCCTCGGAGACCGAGCGGGTCGGGCACCTGTCGGCCCGCCTGGCCACACTGGGACCCGCGGCGACGCTGGCGCGCGGGTACGCCGTCGTGCAGATCGTGTCGGATTCCATGGCCGTGCTGCGGTCCATCGAGAACGCCCCGGCAGGCACCCGGCTGCGGATCCGCGTCGCCGACGGCGCCGTCACTACGCTCAGCGAGGGGTCAGATGAAGCCCATTAGTCAGTTGGGATACGAGCAGGCGCGTGACGAACTGATCGAGGTGGTGCGCGCACTCGAGCAGGGCGGCCTGGATCTCGACGCCTCCCTAAAGCTGTGGGAAAGAGGCGAAGAGCTGGCGAAACGATGCGAAGAGCACCTCGCGGGCGCGCGCCAGAAGGTCGAGAAGGCACTGGCTGCGCGGGACGACGAAGAGAGTTGAGAACGCAACCAGTTGGACCCTGAGGGGTCGAAACTGGAACACGTTACAGTTCTCTTGGTACGATGCGATCCCATGGGTGACTCAACGCTGACTCCTGAACCCTCTGCTCCTCGCGTCCGCACCGACCTCGGCCGCGTCCTGGTGACCGGAGGCTCCGGCTTCGTCGGCACCAACCTGGTGACCGAACTGCTCGACCGCGGGAACGAGGTCCGCTCATTCGACCGGGCGCCGTCACCGCTGCCCGAGCATCCGAGGCTGCAGACCGTCGTCGGCGACATCACCGAGGTCGACGACGTCGCCAAGGCCGTCGCGGGCATCGACACCGTGTTCCACACCGCGGCCATAATCGATCTGATGGGCGGCGGTTCGGCACCGGCTCGCGAGCGCAGCTTCGCCGTCAACGTCGGCGGCACCGAGAAACTCGTCCACGCCGCGCAGGCGGCCGGGGTGAAGCGGTTCGTCTACACCGCGTCCAACAGCGTCGTGATGGGCGGCCAGGTGATCGCAGGCGGCGACGAGACCCTGCCCTACACCGAGCGGTTCAACGACCTCTACACCGAGACCAAGGTCGCCGCCGAGAAGTTCGTCCTTGGCGCCAATGGCGTCGATGGTTTGTTGATCTGCTCGATCCGGCCCAGCGGTATCTGGGGCCGCGGCGACCAGACGATGTTCCGCAAGTTGTTCGAGAGCGTGCTCGCCGGACACGTCAAGGTGCTGGTGGGCAGCGAGCACTCCAAGCTCGATAACTCGTACGTGCACAACCTGGTTCACGGTTTCATCCTTGCCGGCGAGCACCTGGTTCCCGGAGGGACGGCGCCCGGTCAGGCGTACTTCATCAACGACGGCGAACCGGTCAACATGTTCGAGTTCTCCCGCCCGGTCGTCGAGGCCTGCGGCGAGAACTGGCCGCGCTTCCGGGTGTCCGGCCCCCTGGTGCGATTGGTCATGGCGGTGTGGCAGGGTCTGCACTTCCGGTTCGGCCTGCCCAAGCCGCCACTGGAACCGCTCGCCGTCGAACGGGTCTACCTGGACAACTACTTCTCGATCGCCAAGGCCGAACGCGACCTGGGTTACCGGCCGCTGTTCACCACCGAGAAGGCGATGGCCGACTGCCTGCCGTACTACACCGACCTGTACGCCGAGATGAAGACCGCAGGACGGACCGCGCCCGCTTAGCGCTACGCGCAGCGGCGTCGCGGCTGGCGATGTCGATGCAGGCGGTCGGCGAGTGATCATCGTTGCTGGCCTGTTGGGCGGATCAACAATTCACTGACCGCGACGTGGGCGGGGCGGGTGACGGCATCTGCGACGTCGTCCGGATCCAGCGGCGGATATCCACACGCTTCTGGTCATGTCAATCCTCCGAGTCTGCTGTGAATGCATTGCGGTCCCTTGGTTGAGCTAAACCTACCAAGTAGGTTGTGTGGCTGGGAAGCATGCACAACAAGGAGGAGGTAGGCGATGAAGGTCGTACCGTTCGATGAGAACGCGTTTCACATGGACCACCCGCGGGGCACGGTGTCGTTCAACTACCTGCTGATGGGCGGTGAGCCGGAGGCTCTGGAGAATTTCCGCTACATCCTGGGGCAGCAGGAGGGCGATTTCTCGATGCCGCGGCACCGGCATTCGTTCGAGCAGATCCGCCTACCGCTGATCGGTGACATGAATCTCGGTGAGCAGGGCATCCTGAGAGAGGGTGAGATCGGGTACTTTCCGGAGGGGGGAACCTACGGTCCGCAGGACGACCGTTTGGGGGACCCCAAGCAGCTGCAGCTGGTACTGCAGTTCGGTGGCGCGTCCGGGCTGGGGATGCGCGCCGGTCGCGGCCGCGGTCCCGAGTCGACGCGGCCGGCACGCGAGCAGCGTGAGGTTCGTGAGCAGCGGTTACCGCGGCCGCGCTACGACGGCGTCATCAAGTTCGACCCGGCGCGATTCAACTTCCTGCCGGTCGCGGGCACGGTGGGTGTGAAGCGGAAGTTCTTCGGCGCCTTCACCGAGCGCGCCTTCTGGATCGAGCGGATCAAGATCGCGGCGGGTGCGCGGTGGGTATCCACCGAGGACAACGCGCGGCGACTTATCGTGGTGCTCGCCGGCGCCGGCGAGGTCGCCGGAGTGGGGATCGGCCGTTTGGCGGCGATCCAGGCCGAGGCCGGTGAGGTGCTGACCGTAGCCGCTGCCGAGGAACTCGAGCTGCACGTGGTCGGCATGCCGCCGGTACAGCTGCCGCGAGTGCCGCAGGAGTACGACATCGTCGTGGGCGACGGACCGATCGAATTCGAAAAGCCCAAGCACACCGTCGGATCCAGCGAAGGGATCTGATCGGCATGCTGTCGTTGGCACGAGCATCGGCGATCGTGGACGCGGTCCTGGCGACCGCGCGTGAGCTTGCATTGCGGCCGGTGGCGGTCACCGTGCTCGACCCCGGCGGCCATCCCATCGTGCTCAAGCGCGAGGACCAAGCCGGAATACTGCGACACGACGTAGCCCACGCGAAGGCCTGGGGCTGTCTCGGAATGGGCCAAGGCGGCGGCACACTGGCCCGGCACGCCGACCGCTCGCCGACCTTCTTCACCGCACTGGCCGCCATCTCGGGCGGACGCATGGCTTCGTCCCGAGGCGGCGTCTTGATCCGCGATTCGGATGGCACCCTGCTCGGTGCGGTCGGTGTCAGCGGCGACCGGCCCGACA
>NZ_JAVRPS010000035.1:0-14762 GCF_032162105.1 Mycobacterium sp.
TCGAGACAGGCGAAGATGAATGGATGACCAATCCCCGCATCTACGTCAAGGCGTGCATCAACGGAGCCCGCACCCCCGACCAGCACCCGAACCTGCCAGTCACGCCCGATCAGCTGGCCGCAGCGGCGATCGAGGCGCATCGGGCCGGCGCGCAGGCCGTGCACATGCACCCCAAGGACGCCAACGGCGTCGACTCGCTGTACGGCGATGCGGTCGCGGCGGCGGTGCACGCCGTCCGTGCGGCCGTGCCCGGTCTGCCGCTGGGGGTGACGACGGGGTTCTGGGCACTGCCCGACGCTGACGCCAGGTTGCGGGCGGTCGAGGCATGGACTGTGCTGCCGGACTTCGCGTCGCTGAACTGGCACGAACCGGGCTCCGAGGAGCTGGCACACGTGCTGCTTGGCAAGGGGCTCGGGGTCGAGGTGGGCCTGTTCCACGCCGAGGCGGTCGCGTCCTGGGCGAAATCCGACTTGGCCAAGCACTGCATGCGGGCGATGATCGAGCTGCAGGGTGATGCGGACATCGCCGCCGCGGACGACATGCTCGAGCGCGTCTTCGCCGTCGGATCGCCGGCCCCCGTGCTGCTGCACGGGCTCGACGAGAGTTGTTGGCCGTTACTGGAATACGCGGGGGAGCGCGGTGTGCAGACGCGAATTGGTCTCGAGGACACCGTGAAGCTGCCGGACGGGTCCGTCGCGCCCGACAACGGCGCGCTGGTGTCGGCGGCGGTGAGCCTGCTCAGTCGGTAGTGGTGGCCAGGGCGAAGTCGGCGAAGTCGAAACCGGGCACCACGACGCAGCTCACCAAGGTGGGTTCGTCGTCGCGCGGTCGGGCACGCTGCCAGTGCCCCGGCGGAACCACCAGCTGTGGTGCTTCGCCCGCATCGACGTCGCTGCCGAGCAGAAGCGTTGTGGCACCGTGCTGTTCGCGTCCAACCTCCAGCAGCAACGGGCTGCCCCTGTGGTGCAGCCACAACTCGGCGCTGCGCACGGTGTGCCATGCCGACTGCTGGCCCGGCATCAGAAGGAACAGGATGGCCGTTCCGGCGCTGCGTGGGCCGGTGTAGTCCGGTGGCAGAGCGGACTGCGTGACCGTCAACTCGCTGCGCCACGTCTCCTTGAACCAGCCGCCCTCCGGATGCGGGGCGAGGTCGAGCGTACGGGCCCAGCCGGGTAGCTCCGTCATCCGTTAAGCCTACGTCGGAACGGCCTGCCAACCCGATACCCTCGTCCCATGGCACGCCTGCGCCCCGCATGGTTCGTCGTGCTGTGTGCATTGGTGTTGCTGGTCAGCGCGTGGCTGCCGTGGTTGACGACCAGCGCAGGCGGCGGCGGACGGGCCAACGCCATCGGCGGAAAGCTCGGCCAGATCGCCGTGCCGCCGCCCGGCTTCGGCGTCGGGCAGCTGATGGTGCTGTTGTCGGCGACGTTGGTCGTGGCCGCGGCGATGGCGGCGCGTGGCTTGTCGGCGCGGATCGCTTCGACTGCGGCCCTGTCGATTTCGGTGCTCCTGACGGTTCTGGCATGGTGGTACTTCCGGCTGTACGTGGCACCGCCGATCGCGGCGGGCTACGGGTTCTACGTGGGTGGGGCGGCCACCGCCCTCGCAGTGGTGCTGTCGGTGCTGGCCATGGTCGCGGCGTGGTCTGAGGCGAGTCGGCGCCGATGACCGGGTTCGTCGAACCAGTGGTGCTCACCGGGCCGCGGTGGGTCACGCTCGAACCGCTGCGCGCCGCAGACGTCCCGGAAATCGCGGTGGCCTCGGCCGACGGCGACGTCGGTGCCCTGTGGTTCACCAGCGCGCCGTCTCATCGGACTGCCAGCGAGTGGGTGGACAAGCGGTTGGCGGTGCAGCACCCCGACACCGGGTTGACGTTCGTCGCGCGAACCCAGGACGGCCGCCTGATCGGATCGTCGAGCTACCTCAACGTCGACCCGGCGAACCGGCGGCTCGAGATCGGCAACACCTGGTTCGCCGGGTCGGTCCGCCGGACCGGGGTCAACACCGAGGCCAAGCTGCTGATGCTCGGCCACGCGTTCGACGAATTGAATTGCGTGGCAGTCGAATTCCGAACGCACCTCTTCAACACCACCAGTCGCGCCGCCATCGAGCGCCTCGGCGCCAAGCTCGACGGCGTGTTGCGCAGCCATCAGCTGTTGCCGGACGGATCGCGGCGCGACACCGTCGTCTACTCGATCCTCGACGTGGAGTGGCCCGCGGTGCGCAACAATTTGCGGTTCCGGCTGGACCGACACCGCTAGCCCGTCGAGTGTGAATCTCACGACGCGTCCCCGGCGTGTCGCGTCGTGAGATTCACAATCGCGCAAAGGAAGCGACTGCTAGCGCGTCGCCACCTCGGCACCGCGCAGCGGGCTCGCGCACTGGTCGCACGCCAGGGTGGCCACCAACGCCGCGCCGCAGTCCGTATGCACCAGTTGGACGGCGGGCCCCTCCGGCGCGTGGAAGCACCGCTGCGCCCACTGCAGCGCGCTGATCAGGATGGGGAACACGGCGCGGCCCTTCTCGGTCAACCGGTAGCGCCCGTCGCCTGCGGCGAGCACGCCGTTGGCCGTGAAGATCTGCAAGCGGTCGGCCAGGGAACCGGGTGGCGCACCGAGTTGGTCCTGGAAGTCGCCGAACCGGCTGGCGCCGACGAACGCCGCCACCAGCAAGGCGAATGCCCATCGATCGCCGAGGATGCTCATGGTCTCCGGGAACAGGTCCGCCCGACCGTCGACGCGGTCGGAGCTCGATCGGCGCCGCGTCGAGTGCACGGGCATCGACCGCGACCAGCCACCACTCGGACCCCATTGCGCACCAAGGTCCTTCTCCGTCACCGGCTCTGTGCACGCGGCGCACTGCAGCACTGGCGCGAAGTCCTCACCGCAGACGGTGTGGCGCATCGCGGGCAGTCGCTGGGCGTGGTCGGGGACCCAGTGTCTTTCCCACTCCCAGATCGACACGAGTACCGGCCACAACGCGCGTCCCCGCGGCGTGAGCACGTAGTCGGCCCGCGGCGGCTTGGCCTGATAGGTGCGCCTGACCAACAGTCCGTCGGACGTCATCGCCCCCAACCGCCGGGTCAGCACCGCATGCGAGATCGGCAGGCGCGCCGTGAATTGCCCGTACCGCGTCGCACCCAGCGTCGCCTGCTGCAGGATCAGCAGCGTCCACTCGTCGCCGAGTAGCCCGAGCATCCGGCCGACGGCGTTGGTTCCGCCTGCGGGCAATGCGGTGGGCACTACACATCACCCCGTCGCTTCGCTCGCCCCAGCGAGCCCGATCGCCTCGGCCGCGGAGTCGGTCCTGCGCCAGCGGCGAAGCTCCGAACCGGGTGCCCACGTAGAGTGCGTGCCGCTGGAAACCCGTTCCGGCAGAGCCAGTTTGCACACCGGGCCGTCGGTCACCCTGGCGGCGTCGAACACCAGGCAGTAGGACGCGTCGTCGTTCATGTCGGTGGTGATGGTGACCAGATAGCCGTCGTCCTCGCTCCGGCTGCCCAATCGGGGTGCCATCGCGGTCTCGCTGCCGTAGACGCCGTCGCCGAACGCGAACCGTTCTTCCGCACCGGTCTTCAGGTCGTGCTTGACCAGCCCGTCGAACAGGAACCAGCCCGGCTTGCCCGTCGCAGCGTAGGCATAGCGGTACTGGTGGCCCGCGTAGCCCGAGTTGATCATGCCGAACTCGGTGATGCTGTCCGACAGTTGCTCTTCCCGCACCTCACCGGTGACGAGGTTGAAGCGCCAACGGTGCAGTCGGGTCTGCATCCGGTCCATGGCAAGGAATCGGAACACGCGCTGCCTGGGGGCACCTCCCGCTTGCGGGGGATTGTCGCCCATGCCGTCGTCGACCGGTTCCGGGTCGCCCTGGAAGAACCCGTCGAGCACGATCTCGTCGCCGTCCTCGTACGCGTTCGGAAAGTGCAGCACGTAGGTCGGGTCGGCCTCGAACCACTTGATCTGCGAGCTGTCCCCACGGCGCGGGATGACGGCGAAGCGTGACGGCACGTCGCGGTGGAAGCGTGGCAGGTGCACGTTGTGTTCGAGGTACGTGGGGTCCCAGAACAGCGGAAAGTCGTTGAGTATCACGTAGTTCTCGGTGAACGCCATGTCGTGCGGCAAGCGCGGGCCCGGCAGCGGCACGTCGACGTAGTGCACCAGCGCGCCCGCGCCGTCGACGACGCCGTAGTGCATGAACGGGTCCTGTTTGGAGTAGTTGAAGAACAGCAGTTCGCCGGTCCGGTCGTCGACCTTCGGGTGCGCCGACACTCCCAGGTCGAACGGGAACGCACCGCCCCAGTCCTGCTTGCCGAGCGTCTCGCCCGAGTACGGGTCGACGCGGTACAGGTCGCCGCACTGGTAGAAGCTGGTCAGCGCGGTACCGCGGTGCACCGTCACGTCGGTGGAGGACGCGTCCTTCATCAACGTCCGTGCGCCCCAGCCGTAGTCGCGCCGGGCGAGCTCGACCGGTTCGGCAATGCCGGGCCACAGCGGACCGCCAGCAGAGTTTTCTTCGGCGAAGCCATCGGTGCGGACGAACCTGTTGCGGTAGAACGCCTTTCCGTCCCGGAAACCGACGACGTGCATCATGCCGTCGCCGTCGAAGGGGTGGTACGCCTTGAGCGCCGGATGGAGCGGGTTCTCGGTGTTGCGCAGGTAGACGCCGTCGAGGTCGGCCGGGATCTCGCCAGCCACGACGGTCAGGTCGTCGGCGTCCCATTCGGTGGTCTGCGGGCGCCACGGCCCGGTGCGGTAGGGATGGTCGTCGTCCTCGGGCAGCGTGGAGAGGAACTTGCCAACGATCTCGGTGTTCATCTAAGCCTCCTTCACGACGAAGCTGACCGTGGTGGCCGTGCTGCCGCCGAAGTTGAGCGTGCCGAACGTCCGCGCACCGTCGACTTGATAGTCACCCGCGGTGCCGCTGACCTGTTTGGCGGCGTCGAGGAGCATGCGCACCCCGGTGGCGCCGACGGGATGGCCGCCGCCGATCAGCCCGCCGCTGGGGTTGATCGGCAGCCGGCCGCCGATCACGATCTCGCCGTTCTCGATGGCCTTCCACGATTCGCCGGGACCGGTCAGCCCGATGTGGTCGATCGCGAGGTACTCGCTCGGGGTGAAGCAGTCGTGCACCTCGATGCCGTCGAGGTCGGCCAGCGAGACCCTGGCACGCTCGAAGGCGTCCAGCACCGCCCGTCTCACGTGCGGCATCACGTACGGGTCATCGGCCGAGCGGTCGAGTTTCTGCTGCAAGCCCAGCCCGACGGTGCGGTGACCCCAGCCCTCGATGCGACCGATCGGCCGGGCGTCGGGGTGCTCGCGGAGGTAGTCGTCGCCGACCACGACGATGCCCGCGCCGCCGTCGGTCATCTGGCCGCAGTCGAATCGGCGGATCCGGCCCTCCACCACGGGGTTGGTCTCGTCGTCGTCGCCGCCTGCCACCAGATCGGGCACGGTCCAGTCGCGGGCCTGGGCGTTCGGGTTGGCCCTGGCGTTGGCGAAGTTCAGCTGCGCGATGGCCCGCAGGTGGCTCTCGTCGATGCCGTAGCGGCGGTCGTACTCGTCGGCGACCCGGCTGAACATGAAAGGCCACATGAACGTGGCGTCCTGACCCTCGTGCCCCGTCCAGGCGGCGGCGCCGAGGTGCTGGGCGGCGGTGTCGCCGGGCACCGTCTTCTCCAACTCGACGCCGACCACCAGCGCCGTCTCGTACGCGCCCGACCGGAGGTCGGCGATGGCCGCCAGTATGGCGACGCTGCCGGAGGCGCAGGCGGCTTCGTGGCGCGACGACGGGGTGTCCCACAGGCCGTCGACGACGCTCGCGGGCATGGCCCCGAGGTGGCCCTGAGCAGCGAACATCTCACCGAAGGCGTTGCCGACGTGGACCACGCCGATGTCGGCGGCGTCGATCTTGGCGGCCTGCAACGTCGCCGTCACCACCTCGCTGGTCAGGCCTGCGAAGTCGACCCCCTCACGGGTCAGGTTGCGGGAAAAGTCGCTCTGATAGCCGCCCAGGATCCACACGTTCGAGCCACCCATGACCGCACCGTACTACAACTAACAGAGTGACTCGGGATTCCTCGCAGAAAAGTGTCGGTTTTGGTCGGGCACCGCCCTCTTACCGGTATGAGTACGAAGACCACCTACGACATCGTCGACCGGCTGCACGCCCGGCGGGCGGCCCATGTGCCGGGTGACCGGATCGCCGCCACGGTGTCGGCGTGGTTGGCCGAGCTGGGTGTCGACAGCCCGATGGCCGAGGACCTCGCCCGCGCGGCCCGCGCCGGCAACTGGCCCGCGGTCCACGCGATCAGCGACTGCCTGTCCCTCGACGTCCTCGTCGCGGCCTGACGGCCCCGCCGGCTCGGTTCTGAACCGGCGAGACCTCGGCGCGCTTGGCTGTGCACCGCCAAGCGCACCTGCGCGAGCATTGCCCACGTTTTCGCGCCACAAACGTCCGCGTCGACCGGCTGAGGGGGAAGATCATCGTCATGACGGTGCAGAACCACGACCTTGCCCTTCGGATGGCCGAGTTGGCGCGTTCGATCGCGCTGCGCAGCGTCGATGAGGTGCTCGCCGACGTCACCGCTGCCGCCAAGAAGCTGATCCCTGGCGTGGACGCGGCGGGCGTGCTGTTGGTCGGCAAGAACGGCAGCTTCGACACCATTGCGCCCACCTCAGACCTGATGTTCAAACTCGACGAGCTGCAGATGCGCTATCTCGAGGGACCATGTGTCGAGGCGGCGCTCGACGAGATCGTGGTGCGTACGGACGACTTCCACAACGAACCGAAATGGCCCAACTACTCGCCGGCGGTCAGCGCGCTCGGCGTGCGCAGCGGCCTGTCGTTCAAGCTGTACACCGCCGACCGCACGGCAGGGGCGCTCAACCTGTTCGCGTTCAAGCCGAGGCTGTGGGACACCGAGGCGGAGACGATCGGAATGGTGCTGGCGGCGCACGCGGCGGCGGCGATCCTGGCCAGCCGCGAAGGTGATCAGCTCCAGTCGGCGTTGTCGACGCGTGACCGCATCGGCCAGGCCAAGGGCATCATCATGGAGCGGTTCGGCATCGACGACGTCCGCGCGTTCGCGATGCTGCGCCAGCTCTCCCAGGACAGCAACACGAAGCTCATCGACGTCGCACAGAAGGTCATCGACACCCGGGGGCAATAAAACCCAGGCGCCGCCGTGAAGGTTTACCGGCAGTGGGTATGCCCCACGGGTGCCAGTCGCAACGACAGTCTGTGGGCCGAGTGCAATCGTTGGTGTGATGACGGCCCAGAGTCCGACCGCCCGATCAAGGAAGAGGACCCAATCATGAGCAACGTTCCGGAAATCGAACTGAACGATGGTGTGCACATCCCGCAGCTGGGATTCGGTGTCTTTCAGATCAGGCCCGAGGATGCGGCTTCAGCGGTCACGGCTGCCCTTGAGACGGGGTACCGGCACATCGACACAGCCGAGATGTACGGAAACGAAAGGGAAGTCGGCCAGGGCGTCCGCGACGCGGGACTGGATCGCGCCGATGTCTTCATCACCAGCAAGCTCAACAACGGTTTCCACAAGCCGGACGATGCACGGCGTGCGTTCGACGGCACACTGAGCGCGCTGGGATCCGACTACGTCGACCTGTTCTTGATCCACTGGCCGCTCCCGACGCTCTACGATGGCGACTTCGTCTCCACCTGGCACGTTCTCGAAGAGTTCGCCCGAGACGGACGCGCCCGCAGCATCGGCGTATCGAACTTCCAACCCGCGCACCTGGATCGACTCGCGAAGGAGTCCGGCGTCGTCCCCGCGGTGAATCAGGTCGAGGTCCACCCGTACTTCACCAACGAAGAGGTTCGCGCCTACGGGCGCGAGCATGGCATCGCCACCGAGGCGTGGTCGCCGATCGCTCAGGGCAAGGTGCTCGATGACCCGGTCGTCGAGCGAATCGCCAACGCGGTCAACAAGTCACCCGCCCAGGTCGTGCTGCGCTGGCACATTCAGCGCGGCGACATCGTCTTCCCGAAGTCCGTATCGCCCGACCGAATGAGGTCGAACTTCGAGCTGTTCGACTTCGAACTGAACGGCTCCGACATGGACGCGATCTCTGCCCTCGACAAGGGCGAATCCGGGCGAACGGGCCCCAACCCCGACGTGTTCGACTACATCCCGGAGTAGACGTTCATGGCTAGCCAGGATGGTTTCCACCCAGACCTGATCGAGACCGAGCAGGCTCATGCGTCGCTGCGAACGCGCGTACACCATGTCAAGGCTTCAGAGCTCAGCTCCGGCACGGCCCAGACTGCGGGCATGCAGCGATTCGCGGCGATCAGCGGTAGCTCGGTCGGTTCGGAGAAGATCTGGATGGGGGAGACCTCCGTTTCGCCGGCGACGGTGTCGGACAATCACCACCACGGCGAATCCGAAACCGCGATCTTCGTCCGAAGCGGAAACCCCGAGTTCGTATTCCACGACGGCGTCCAGGAAGTCCGTATCGCCACGGCGCCCGGCGACTACGTCTTCGTGCCACCCTTCGTTCCGCATCGGGAAGAGAACCCGGACCCTGCCCATCCCGCCGTGATCGTGATAGCGCGCAGCACACAAGAGGCAGTCGTGGTCAATCTCCCCGGGCTCTACGCGCTCCCAGAGAGTTCCGGGTAGCAGCTAGCAGGTACCGAGCTCTGCTGCTAGCAGCAAGCGCCAATGGGCGGCAGCGTTGACGACACCCGATGCCGAAAACGCGATCCTAGGAGACATGGCCACGCTCCCATACCCCGACGATCATCGGCATCCTCTCGGGGGGGATGGGTCGACGTCGGCACATCGCAAGTCGCCCAAGCCTTCTCGAGGCGGGGCGCTGTTCGCCGCGGGCGCGGCGGTGGCAGTGGTGTCCGCCGGCATCGGTGGGTTCACCGCGTTGGTCGTGCAACCACACACCGTCGTGCTCAACACCCTGGCGACCGCGGCGGCCGCCGCACCCCGCGCGTCGGCGGCCAGCCTGCCCGCCGACTCGGTCGAGACGGTCGCCGCAAAGGTGTTGCCCAGCGTGGTGCAGCTGCAGACCGACCTGACCGACCAGACCGAGCAGGGTTCGGGCATCATCTTGACCCCCGACGGGCTGATCATGACCAATGCCCACGTCGTGTCGGCCGCGGCCGGCGCCGGCCCCAACGGCCCTGGCGGAGCCCACACCCTGGTCACCTTCGCCGACGGCCGCACCGCGCCCTTCGACGTGGTCGCGATGGACCGAACGAGTGACATCGCCGTCGTTCAGGCGAAGGGAGCCTCTGGGCTCACCCCCATCACGCTCGGCTCGTCTGACCATCTTCGAGTCGGCCAGAAGGTGGTGGCGGTCGGATCCCCGTTGGGTCTGGAGGGCACGGTCACCACGGGCATCATCAGCGCGCTGAACCGTCCGGTTTCCACCGCTGCCGACTCGGCGACCCAGGGCACGGCGACCGACGCCATCCAAACGGACGCCTCGATCAACCCGGGAAACTCGGGCGGGGCGCTGGTCGATGAAGACGGCCAGCTCATCGGGATGAACTCGGCGATCGCCTCGCTGGGCGACTCACCCGCCGCCCAAAGTGGTTCGATCGGTTTGGGTTTCGCGATTCCCATCAATCAGGCCAAGCGCGTCGCCGACGAACTCATTGCCACCGGCACGGCGTCGCACGCGTGGCTGGGCGTGCAGGTCGGTGAGGACGTGAGCGCCCACGGCGCCAGGATCGTCGACGTGACGAGCGGCGGCCCCGCCGAGGCGGCCGGCCTGTCCGTAGGCGTGGTGGTGACCAAGATCGACACCCAAGTGATCGACGACGCCGACGCGTTGGCAGCGGCAGTGCAAGCGAAGGCACCCGGCAACGTGGTCACCGTCGACTACCTCGACTCCACCGGCGTTGCCCAGAGCACGCGAGTCTTGCTGGGTACCGACCAGGTGCAGCAGCCGTAACGGGCGGCACCCGACGCAATACAGGTCTGGAAGTGCCCCCGGCATGATTCGAACATGCGACACCGGCTTTAGGAGAGCCGTGCTCTATCCCCTGAGCTACGGGGGCGGGGACGGCTCGCAGCTTACCGAACCCACTGCGAACTCCGTGTTTCCCTCCTCCGCGCGGGGGCATCCCACTCCCATGAGCACATCGAAGAAGGCCCGCAACACCGTCGACCGCCTCGCCGGTCAGGCCAAGGAGAAGATCGGTGACGCGACGGGCAACGCCCGGCTGCGCAACGAAGGCAAGACCGACCAGGTGAAGGCCCGCGTGAAGCAGACCGGCGAGCGCCTCAAGGATGCCGTCCGCGGCCGCTAGTCAGCGCAGCTCGGCGATCACCTTCGCGAACGCCTCGGCGTGCGGCTGCTGCACGATGATGTAGGTCACCCCGTAGGTGTCGCGGTAGCGCCGGATCTCGTCGGCAATCTCCTTCGTCGACCCGGACAGCACGCCCGGTGTCCGCAACAGCTGCTCGTCGGTCATCTGCGGCAGGAACCGGCGGGTGATGGACAGGTCGGGGTTACCCGAGTCGTCGGTGGGCAGCGCGGTGATCGCGATGTTGAGTTCCAGCTCGTCGAAGCGTTCGGGGGCTGCGTTGCGCACGAACGAGATCCGCTCGGCGAGTGGGTCGCCACTGTCGGAGTTCGGGTCGCCGCCCGTCAACCCGATGATCTGAGCCTTCTCCGCGGCGATTGTGAGCAGTCGGTTGCCCTTCCCCGCGATCAGGAGCGGCACCTCGGGCACGTGCTCGCGCAGGTATTCGGTGATGTGTCGCAGATAGTCGACGCGTTCCCTGGCGGTGGGGTAGGGCAGTTCGGCGGCCTCGAATTCCTCCTTGACGTAGCCCGCCCCCAGCCCCAGCTCGATACGGCCGCCGGTGAGGTCGCGCATGGCGGCGACGTCGCGCGCCAGCAGCGCCGGCTTGTAGAAACCGGCGTTGAGCACGAATGTGCCGACGTGCAGCGTCTCGGTGGCCGCCGCCGCGGTCATCAAGGTCGGGAACGGCGCGGGCGCGCCGAGGTGATCGGGGACGTGCAGCACGTCGTAGCCCATGTCCTCCGCGCGTCGGGCCCAATCCTGAACCGCTGACTGCCGACTGGCGGCGTGCAGACCGAACCCGAACCGAAAATCCTTGGCCATGACCTGAGCTTAGGGCGGATGTCGAAGAGAGATGTTTGGCCCCGCTCCGTCGCGGGAATTGTGACCCGGTAGGTCGCTCAGCGCGCAGCGGCCAGCAAAGGAGCTTTCCATCCCCGACCCGGCCCGTCGTGAGCACTTCCGACGGGCCGGATCGATACTTCAGCCCATGGCCACTCATCCCACGTTCGGCGTCGAGGAAGAGTTCCTGCTCGTCGATCCCGGCAGCGGCGAACCCGTCCCGCTGAACCGTGCGGTCGCCGAGCGAGCCAAGGCCAAGGGCGTCGACCTGCAACTGGAATTGACCAGCTGTCAGGTCGAGACGACGTCGGACGTGATGGCGTCGAGTGAGGCACTGCGAGGCGAGATGAGCCGACTGCGCCGCATCGCGTCGGAGGCAGCCGAAGCGGCGGGCGCGCGTCTCCTGGCCGTGGGGGTGCCCCCGACGGTCCCGCACAGCTTTCCGATCACCGACACGCCGCGCTATCGCGAGATCGCCGACAAGTTCGGGATGATCGCCCACGAGCAGGGCATCTGCGGCTGCCACGTGCACGTCGCGGTGCCCACGCGGGAGTTGGCGGTGCGCGTGAGTAACCGGTTGCGGCCGTGGCTGCCGTCATTGCTCGCGCTGACGGCCAACTCGGCGATCTACCGCAGCACCGACACCGGCTACGCCAGCTGGCGCAAGGTGCTGTGGGCGCTATGGCCCAGTGCGGGCCCGCCGCCCCACTTCGATTCGGTCGACGAGTACGACGCGCTGGTCCGGATGATGCAGGACGCCGGCGCCATTTTGGATGACGGCATGGTCTATTGGGACGTCCGTCCCTCGGCGGACTTCCCGACCATCGAGGTGCGCGTCGCCGACGTCCCGGCCACGGTCGCCGAGACGGTATTGCTGGCCACCTTGGTGAGGGCGGCCGTGATGACGGCGCTCGACGACGAGCAAAGCGGTGCTCCGGTGTTGCCGCTGACGTCGCACGCGCTCAAGGCGGCGTATTGGAAGGCGGCGCGGGACGGTTTGGACGGCCGGACCATTGACCTGGCGGACACCCACGCACCACTGCCCGCCGCGCGACTCCTCTCCAACCTGGTCGACCGGGTCGAGCCGGCTCTCAAGGCGCTGGGCGACTACGACATGGTCCGCGAGGAACTGACGCGCATCGCTGCCGAGGGCAACGGTGCCATGCGTCAGCGACGGGCGTGGGAACGGCGCCACGAGGTCGGCGACGTCATCGAGGAGGCAGCCACGGCCACGCTGGCCGGGGTGTCGGCTGGGTGATATCGGCTCAGACCAGCGGTAGTTCGGCGAAGATCGGACTGGTCGGCTGGGCGGATCCGCCGCCGGGCTCCACGGTGAAGGCCAGGGCCTTCGATCCGCCGAGATCGGGCAGCATCGCGGTGGTCGACGGGGACACCGCCTTCGCGTCCATGGTGCCCGCCGAGCGCGCACCGTCGCTTCCGACCAGCCACATCTGATACACGGTCCCGGGTTGGGGTGGGGCGACGTTGTTCATCACCAGCATGGCGGCGTTGCGCTCGCGGGAGAACATCACCGTCGCGGTACCACCGGTCGGGATGTCGCCCGACACGGTCCGGACGTCGGGGGCGGCGAAGATCTGCTCCGTCATCGACGTCTTGGCCTCGGGTCGCAGCGCCAATCCGACTCCGAGCGCGCCGACGCCGATGACCACGGCGGCCGCCGCGGCCAGCACGATGGTGCGCCAGCGCGCCGGGCGGGCTTGCGGCGACGATGGCACCGCACGCACGGGGGGCTGCTCGACCGCGGCGAGCAGCCGGTCGCGGACGTGGTCCGGCGGTTCGATCGCGGTTGCCGAGGACACCACCGCCATGGTTTCGCGGACGGCTCGCACCTCGTCGGCGAAGGCGCGGGCGACGTCGGCGGGTGCGGCAGCAAGCCGGCGTTCGATGTCCTCGAGCTCGGCCTGCGTTACGGCGTGCAGCGCGTAGGGCGTCGCGAATGCCACGAGGTCGGGGTCGGTTGGCTCGGTCACGAGGCCCCCAAGCACTTGCGCAGTCCACGGATGGCTTCGCGCATCCGTGACTTTATGGTCGCAAGATTCGCCGACAAACGCTCCGACACTTGGACATAGGTCAGGCCCTCGTAGTACGCCAGCTGGATGCACTCACGTTGCGCGTCGCTCAGTGAACCGAGGCACTCGGTCACCTGACGTCGTTCGTCGCGGGAGATCACGGCCTCGGCGACGCGGTCGGCGGCGACTTCGACGTTGGCGGCGCCGTATCGCGACTCGCGTTGGGTGGCCGCCTGCTCCGAGCGGACCCGGTCGACCGCGCGGCGGTGCGCGAGCGTCATCAACCAGGTCAACGGTGATCCGGCCGACGGGTTGTAACCCGCGGCGTTGCGCCACACCTGCAGGTAGACGTCCTGCGTGGTTTCCTCACTGTAGCCGGGATCGCGGAGCACGCGGGTGACCAGACCGAACACCCTGGCGCGGGTGATGTCGTAGAAGGCGGCGAACGCCTCGACGTCCCGCTGTGCCACCCGGCGCAGCAATGCGTCGAGGTCGGCGGTCACGCCGGGTAGCCTACTGGCCGATCCGAGCATAGTCACAACAATCGGGATCTGGGTGGCCGTGGTATGAAAAACACAGTGCGCGAGCAGTATTCACGAAAGCCGGGGCGGTCGGCCATGATCCGCTCGGTGAGCCGGGCGCCGGTCGCGTAGACCAGGAAGTACGTCATGACCACCGGCGACAACACCGTGGACAGCGACAGCAACCCGGTGATGGTCACCAGCCACAGGCCCCACCACACCGCGGCGTCGCCGAAGTAGTTGGGATGACGCGTCCACGCCCACAGGCCGCGGTCCATGATCATGCCGTCGTGAGCCGGGTTGGCCTTGAACTCCCGCAGCTGCCGGTCGCCGACGGCCTCGAACAGCACGCCAACCAGCCACAGCATGACACCCGCGATCAGCACCGGGAGCAGCGCAATGGGCGTCGGTCCGAGCACCGCGGACAGTTGCAGCGGCAGCGAGATGAACCACGCGAGGATAGCCTGGAGCAGGAAGATCTTGCGTAGCACGGTGGCGGCCGAGAAGTCGTCGCGCAGCAGACTGCCGTAGCGCGGATCCTCGCCCTTGCCCGCCGACTTGTTCACCATGTGCCAGGCCAGCCGCAGGCCCCACACCGCAACTAGGCCGAGCAACAGCAAGCGACGGAACAGATCTCCGTCACCGAGCACGGCGGCGAGCGCAGCCACCGCCACGAAACCCAAACCCCAGGTGACGTCGACGACGTTGTAGCGCCCGATCCAGCGGCCGACGACGAACGTCAACCCGTAACCCAGGATCAGGATCGCCAGTGCCGCACCGGAAACGACGAGGATACTCACGCGCCTGCTCCGGTCGGCGCGAACGTCCACTGGTAGTCGTCGAGGTATCCAGACCGGAAACCGGCCTCGGAGTACGCCAGGTAGAGCTCCCACATGCGGTGGAACGTCTCGTCGAAGCCCAACGCCGACACCGCATCCCGGTGCTCGGTGAAGCGCTCGCGCCACAACCGTAGCGTCTCGGCGTAGTGCGGTCGCAGGGACAGCATCCCGACGGTGCGCAGCCTCGTCTGACGCTCGGTGATCCCGACGAGCGCTTCGACGGACGGAATCAGTCCGCC
>NZ_JAVRPS010000036.1:0-20883 GCF_032162105.1 Mycobacterium sp.
TCCCGAACGTGCCAACCAAGCAGTTCGGCGGATCCTGGTACCACTCACCGTTCTTGGTCACCGACAACGCCTACGTACCGTTCCAGCCGAACACCGAGTTGCAGTTCGACGCGCCGTCGACGCTGCAGTTCCTGTTCAATGGTGCGTTCGCAGAACGGGATGACTTCTGATGAGCGCTTGCGCGAAGAAGACGGTGGTCGAGTGACGCGGGACCGCAGGACCTTGATCAACGTCATCGTCTTCACGATCGTCATGCTGCTGGTGGCGGCGGGCCTGGTGGTGGTGTTCGGGCAGTTCCGCTTCGCGGCGGGCAACACGTATCACGCCAACTTCGCCGATGCGTCGCGGCTGAAGGCCGGTCAGGACGTCCGGATCGCCGGCGTGCCGGTGGGTTCGGTCAAGGGCATCAAGCTCAACCCCGACAACAGTGTCGACGTCACGTTCGACGTCAACAACCGGTATCAGCTGTACACCTCGTCAAGGGCACTGGTGCGGTACCAGAACCTGGTCGGCGACCGCTACCTTGAAATCGCTTCCGGCCCAGGCGATCTGCGCAAGCTCCCGGAGGGCGGCACCATCGCCAGGGACAACACTCAACCCGCGCTGGACCTCGACGCGCTGCTCGGTGGGCTCAAGCCGGTGCTAAAGGGGCTGGACGGCAACAAGATCAACGAGGTCAGCAACGCGGTCATCGAACTGTTGCAGGGCCAGGGCGGCGCGCTGTCGAATCTGTTGGCCAGCACCGGATCGTTCACCCAGGGTCTTGCGGCAAGGGATCAGCTGATCGGCGACACGATCAACAACCTCAACGCGGTCCTCGGCACCGTCGATGAGAAGGGCGCTCAGTTCGACGCCAGCGTCGACCAGCTTCAGCAACTCGTCACCGGACTGGCCAAGGGCCGCGACCCGATCGCGGGCGCGATCCCTCCGCTGGCCTCGGCGACCAACGATCTGACCCAACTGCTGGAGACCAGCCGCCGCCCCGTGCAGGGCGTCATCGAGAACGCACGGCCGCTGCTGCAGCGGCTCGACGAGCGCAAGGCAGACGTCAACAAGGTGATCGAACCGCTCGCCGAGAACTATCTGCGGCTCAACGCGCTCGGCGCGTACGGGTCGTTCTTCAACATCTACTACTGCTCGATCCGGATGAAGATCAACGGCCCAGCGGGCAGCGACATCCTCATCCCGTTCGGTGGTCCACCGGATCCGTCCAAGGGGAGGTGCTCGGACAATGGCTAGGCCGGACAACAACCCGACCCGCACGGGGATCTTCGGCATCGTCCTGGTGGCGTGCCTGGTCCTGGTGTCGTTCGGCTACACCAAGCTCCCGTTCTGGCCGCAGGGCAAGGACTACGAGGCGTACTTCACCGATGCGGGCGGCATTTCGCCAGGCAACGACGTCGCCGTCTCCGGAATCAAGGTCGGGCAGGTGTCGTCGGTGGAGTTGGCAGGCGACGCCGCCAAGGTGACGTTCACCGTCGACCGCGACATCAAGGTGGGCGACCAGTCGTTGGTGGCGATCAAGACCGACACCGTGCTCGGTCAGAAGTCGCTGGCGGTGACGCCCGGTGGCACCGGCAGTTCGACGACGATCCCGTTGGGCCGCACCACCACTCCGTACACACTCAACACCGCGCTGCAGGATCTCGGCGGGAACGCCAGCGCGCTGGACAAGCCGAAGTTCGAGCAGGCGCTGCAGACGCTCACCGACACGTTGCGCGACGCAACCCCGCAACTGCGTGGCGCGCTCGATGGCGTCGCGAACCTGTCGCGCAGTCTCAACAAGCGTGACGAGGCGCTGGAACAACTGCTCGCCCACGCCAAGCGGGTGTCCGACACCCTGGCGCAGCGGGCCGGGCAGGTGAACCAGTTGGTCACAGACGGCAACCTGCTGTTCTCCGCGCTCGATGAGCGCCGCCAGGCGCTGAGCAACCTGATCGGAGGCATCGACGACGTGTCGCGCCAGCTCTCCGGATTCGTCGGCGACAACCGGCGCGAGATCGGTCCTGCACTGCAGAAGCTCAATGCCGTGATGGACAACCTGCTCGAGCGGCGCGCGCACATAGGCGAGGCGCTGCGCAGGCTGCCGCCGTACGCGACCGCGCTCGGCGAGGTCGTCGGCTCGGGCCCGGGCTTCCAGATCAACCTGTACGGTCTGCCGCCCGCCAGCCTCGCCGAGGTACTGCTCGATACCTACTTCCAACCGGGCAAGCTGCCCGACAGCCTGGCCGACTACCTGCGCGGATTCATCTCCGAGCGCATGCTCATCAGGCCGAAGTCGCCATGACACAAGAGAATTCGAACCCGGACCGTACCCGCTGGCTGCGGATCGCGCTGGCCGCCGTGCTGGTGGCTGTGCTGGCAGGCGGCGTGTACGCGGTGTGGCCGACGCGGGGCGGCAACAAGGTGGTCGCGTACTTCCCGTCGGCGGTGGGCCTGTACCCGGGCGATTCCGTCAGCGTGGTCGGCGTGCCCGTCGGCACCATCGACTCGATCAAGCCACGCGCTGCCGACGTCCAGGTCACCATGACGGTGCGTGGCGACGTGAAGCTGCCCGCCGACGCGCGAGCCGTCGTCATCGCCCCGAACCTGGTGTCAGCCAGGTTCGTTCAGTTCACCCCGGCCTACACCGGTGGGCCCGTGCTGGCCGACGGCGGCGAAATCGGGCTGGATCGTACCGGCGTTCCCGTGGAGTGGGACGAGGTCAAGGAACAGCTCACCCAGCTCAGCGCCCAGTTGGGGCCGCAGGAAGGCTCGGTGCAGGGCCCGCTCAGCGCGTTCGTGAACCAGGCGGCGGATACGTTCGACGGCAACGGCGACTCGTTCCGCAAGGCGCTGCGCGAACTCTCCCAGACCGCCGGGCGTCTCGGTGACTCTCGTACCGATCTGTTCGGCACCGTGCGCAACCTGCAGGTGCTGGTGAATGCGCTGTCCAACAGCAACGAGCAGATCGTGCAGTTCTCCAACCACGTCGCATCGGTGTCCCAGGTGTTGGCCGACAGCTCAAAGGATCTCGACGCCACGCTGGGCACGCTGAATCAGGCATTGTCGGACGTGAAGGGCTTCCTCAACCAGAACAACGAGGCCCTGATCGCGTCGGTCGGCAAGCTCGCCGACTTCACCAAGATCCTCACCGATCACAGTGACGACATCGAGCAGGTCCTGCACATCACGCCGAACGGGTTGGCGAACTTCTACAACATCTACAACCCCGCCCAGGGCACGGTCGGTGGCCTGCTGTCGCTGCCGAACTTCGGCAACCCGGTGCAGTTCATCTGCGGCGGCACGTTCGACGTCGGCGCATCACCCGACAACTACAAGCGCGCCGAGATCTGCAGGCAGCGGATGGGCCCGGTGTTCAAGCGGATCGCGATGAACTTCCCGCCGCTGCTGTTCCACCCGATCAACAGCATCACCGCCTACAAGGGCCAGATCATCTACGACACCCCGGAAACCGAGGCCAAGGCGCAGACTCCGGTGCCGTACCTGCAGTGGCAGCCCGCGCCAGGCGTGACGCCCCCGACCTCCGGGCCGGACGGCAACCTCAGCGATCTGATCCTGCCCCCGCCGGCCGTCGTCGGCCAGGTCTCGCCTGCCGGGCCTGCGCCAGGACCGGCGTCGATGGGCGCGCCGCCGGGTCCAGCGCCCGCCACTCCCAACGGCCCACCGTTGCCTGCGGAAGGAGCGGGCGGATGAAGAGGATGAAGTCGACCACTGCGCGGATTGACATCTCTGCACTGACCCGACGCGGCCTGGTGCTGGGTTCGGGCGTGCTGTTGCTGGCCGGCTGCTCCTTCGGCGGCCTGAACTCGCTGGACATGCCCGGTACCGCGGGCCACGGCAGTGGGGCCTACACCATCACGGTCGAACTGCCCGACGTCGCGACGCTGCCGCAGAACTCGCCAGTGATGATCGACGACGTCACCGTCGGCAGTGTGTCGGGAATCGAAGCGATGCAACGGCCCGACGGGACGTTCTTCGCGGCGGTGAAGCTGTCCTTGGACGGGAACGTCAACCTCCCGCAGAACTCGACGGCGACCGTCGCGCAGACCTCGCTGCTCGGCTCCCAGCACGTGGAACTGGCCCCGCCTGTGGACCAGTCGGGAGAGGGCAGGCTCAAAGATGGCTCGAACATCCCGCTGAGCCAGGCCCGTCGCTACCCGACCACCGAAGAAGTGCTGTCCTCGCTGGGCGTGGTGGTGAACAAGGGCAATCTTGGTGCGCTGCAGGACATCACCGACGAGGCGTACGCAGCCGTGGTCGGCCGTGCGGGAAGCTTCGCCGAGCTGATTCCCCGACTTGCCGAGTTGGCCGGATCCCTGGACCAGCAGACCGCCGACATCATCGCCGCCGCCGACGGGCTGAACCGCTTCGCGGGCATCCTGGCCCGCGGCAAGGACAGCCTGGGCCGGGCGCTGGACTCGCTGCCCGCCGCGTTGAAGGTGCTCAACGACAACCGCTCCAACATCGTCGACACGTTCACCGCGTTGCGCACCTTCGCAGGCGTCGCGGCGCACGTGCTGTCGGAGACCAAGAGCGACTTCGCCGCCGACTTCAAAGACCTCTATCCGGTCATCAAGGCGCTCAACGACAATGCCGACTTCCTCATCAAGGACCTCGAGTTCCTGCCGACGTTCCCGTTCCACTACAAGTACCTGCGCAACGCCGTGCGGGGTGACTACCTCAACGTGTTCGTCACGTTCGACCTGACGGTCCGGCGCTTCGGTGAGTCCATATTGACCACGTCGTTGGGTTTCGATCCGAACATGAAGCACCTCGCTGAGGTCATCAACCCGCCGGACTTCCTCACCGGAGCCATGGCGAACCTGTCCGGCCAGGCGGCCGATCCGTTCAAGATTCCACCGGGATCGGCCACGCAGCATGTCGGGGAGGGACCGTAATGCTGGACAAGCTGACTCGCCTGCAACTGTCGATCTTCGCGGTCGTCACCGTGATCTGTGTCGGCGCCATCTCGGCGTTCTACCTGCACCTGCCTGCCGCGGTCGGTATCGGCTCCTACGACATCACCGCGAACTTCGTTGCGGGCGGCGGACTCTACGAGAACGCGAACGTCACCTATCGCGGCGTGACCATCGGGCGGGTCGAGTCGGTGAGCCTGTCCAAGGACGGCGTCGTGGCGGGTATGCGGCTCAACAGCGACACCCCCGTGCCGCAGAACGTCACGGCGACGGTAAAGAGCGTCTCGGCCGTCGGCGAACAGTACGTGGACCTGGTGCCACCGTCCGACCCGGCGAACGCCGTGCTCCGCGACGGGTCGGACATCGGCGTCGACCACACCGCGATCGGTCAGGACATCGCCGGGCTGCTGACCCAGGCCGATGCTCTGGTCAGCAGCATCGGGAACAGCCGGATTCAGGACCTGCTGCGCGAGACGTTCAAGGCGTTCAACGGGTCAGGACCGGAGTTGTCGCGGCTGATCCAGTCGTCGCGCGCGTTGATAGACGAGGCCAACGCCAACTACGGGCAGACCACACAGCTGATCGACCAGGTCGGGCCGTTCCTGGACGCGCAGATCCGCAGCGGCGACGACGTCAAGTCGCTTGCCGACGGGCTGGCCCGCTTCACCACCGAGGCCGCCAAAGCCGATCCTCAGCTTCGCAAAGTGCTGCAGACGGTGCCCGGCGCGACGGAGGCGGCCAACACCACGTTCGACGGCATCCGGCCGACGTTCCCGATGCTGGCCGCCAACCTGGCCAACCTCGGCCGCATCGGCGTGATCTACCGCAAGTCGATCGAACAGGCGCTGGTGATCTTCCCGGCCCTGCTGGCGGCGCTGAACACCGTCGGTGGCGGGTTGCCTGCCGACGAGGGCGCCAAGCTCGACTTCAAGGTCGATCTGGGGGATCCGCCGCCGTGCTCGACCGGCTTCATTCCGGCCCCGCTGATCAGGTCACCCGCCGACACCACGCTGCGCGACCTGCCCACCGACCTGTACTGCAAGACGGCTCAGAACGATCCCTCCGTGGTGCGCGGTGCGCGCAACTACCCGTGCCAGGAGTTCCCCGGCAAGCGGGCGCCGACCATCCAGCTCTGCCGCGACCCGCGCGGCTACGTGCCGATCGGCAGCAACCCGTGGCGCGGGCCCCCCATCCCCTACGGAACCCCGATGGACACACGCGAAGACAATCACTATGAGCCGCCCTGGAAGAACATCTTGCCGCCCAACAAGTTTCCCTTCATTCCGCCTGGAGCGGACTACGATCCGGGCCCGCCGGCCGTGCAGTTGCCGCCGGGCGTGGCGCCCGGTCCGGGACCCGCGCCCAACGCGCCGTTCCCGCTGCCGGTGCCGCCGAACGACAACGGCCCGCCACCCCCGTGGCCGTACTACGCCCCGCCCGACCAGATCGTGCCGCCGTACGGCCGGATGCCACCGGAGGCGCCCGCGCCGCCACCACCAGGACCGCTGCCTGCCGAGGCGCCCGCACCGGATGGACCACCCCTGCCCGTCGAGGGTGCGCCACCGCCGCAGGCCAGTGGTCCGGCGACCACGACGTACGATCCGAGGACCGGTGTGTTCGCCGACCCCGCAGGCGGGACGGGCGTGTTCGCCGGTGGTACGAAGAAGGTTGAGACCGCGGAGACGTGGGTCGACCTGATGACGGATCCAAGGTCGAGTTGACTCGGGAAGAGAATGACTGAAGACGACACGACTGCGGGCGAATCGACCGACGAGACGCCCGAGTCGGCGAGGAAGGCTGCCGCCCGCCGCCGGGCCTCTCGGGCCGCCGGACCGGCGGCGGGGGGCGTTGCGGAGATTGCAGGCCTCAAGGTCGAGACGCCGGCGGCGGTCAAAGTCCGGATGCCCCGCCTCGGCCCGCCGCCGCGCCGCAGGCCGAACGCCCGCCTGGTGGCCGTCGTCGGCGCAGGCGTCACCGCGGTACTGGCGGCCGTCCTGGCCGTCGTGGTGGGCCTGCTGGCGCATCAGCAGCGCACTGCGGGCACCGAGCAGGCGCGCGAGCAACTGTTCATCGACACCGCGACGCAGACCGTGGTCAACATGTTCAGCTACAACCAGAACAGCATCGACGACAGCGTGAACCGTTTCGTCAACGGCACCAGCGGCCCGCTGCGCGACATGATGAGCCAGGCAGGCAACGTCGACAACCTCAAGGCCATCTTCCGCGATACCCAGGCCAGCTCCGAGGCCGTGATCAACGGCGCGGCGCTGGAGAAGGTCGACGAGGTGGCCAATAACGCCGCCGTGCTGGTATCGGTGCGGGTGACCGTGACCGACATCGACGGGGTCAACAAGCCGTCGCAGCCCTACCGGCTGCGGGTCATCGTGCACGAGGACGACAACGGGCACATGACGGGCTACGACCTGAAGTACCCGGACGGGGGCAACTGATGGGTCGATGGACCGTCAGGCTGGTGGCGCTCGTCGGGGCACTGTTCGCGGTCGCATTGGTGGCGCTCGGCGGCATCGGCGGCTACCTGTACTGGAACCGCATCGAGATCCGTGCCGAACAGCAAGCCAGCGAAGAACTTCCGCCGCTCGCCGCGCAGCAGATCCCGATGATCCTCGGCTTCGACTACCAGACCGTGGAGCGCAGTCGCACCGAGGTGTACAACCTGATGACGCCCGAGTTTCGGCGTCAGTACGAGGACGACACCACCAAGAACGTGATTCCACAGGCCCGGGACCGGCAGGTGATCAGCCAGGTGAACGTGGTGGGCGTCGGAATGTTGACCGCGCGACGCGACTCGGCCTCGGTGATGGTGTTCATGAACCGCACGGTCACCGACAAGTCCAAACAACCGGTCTATGACGGAAGCCGCCTGCGCGTCGACTACGAGAAGATCGACGGCAAGTGGCTGATCGGCGACATCAAGCTCCTCTGACGTCCGATCCGTTCTCGCTGTTGCGGGTGTCGGCCAACGCGTCGAGGAACGACCGCGCCCACCGGTCGACGTCGTGGGCGAGTACCTGGCGGCGCATCGCACGCATGCGTCGGCGGCCCTCCTCGGGAGACTGGGTCAGCGCGGCCTCGATGGAGTCCTTCACGCCGTCGAGGTGATGCGGATTGGTCAGATAGGCCTGCCGGAGTTCGGCTGCGGCGCCGGTGAATTCGCTGAGCACCAACGCACCGCCGAGGTCGCTGCGGCAGGCGACGTACTCCTTGGCCACCAGGTTCATGCCGTCTCGAAGCGGCGTCACCAGCATGACGTCGGCTGCCACAAAGAACGCGATCAGTTCATCGCGGGGAATCGGCCGATGCAGGTAGTGCACCAACGGATGGCCCACCGTGCCGTACTCACCGTTGATGTGGCCGACCTGACGCTCGATGTCCTCGCGCATCACCTTGTAGCTCTCCACCCGCTCGCGGCTGGGTGTGGCCAGCTGGACCAGCACCGTGTCGTCGGCGCTGGCGCGACCTTCGTCGAGCAGTTCGGAGAACGCCCGCAGCCGAACGTCGATGCCCTTCGTGTAATCCAACCGATCGACGCCGAGCAGAACCTTGCGCGGGTTGCCCATTTCGGCGCGGATCTCGCGGGCCCGTTGGCGGATGCCGCGGTCGCGGGCCCTGCGGTCGAGTGCGGCCGAGTCGATCGAGATCGGGAAGGCGCCCACCTTGACGGTGCGGAAGCCGACCTGGATCTCCCCGAACCGGGACCGCACCCCGACCGTGGCGCGCGAGGTGTTCGCGCCGACCAGTCGTCGGGCCAGGATCAGGAAGTTCTGTGCGCCGCCAGGCAGATGAAATCCGACCAGATCGGCGCCGAGCAGACCCTCGATGATCTCGGTCCGCCACGGCATCTGCATGAACAGCTCGATCGGCGGGAAAGGGATGTGCAGGAAGAACCCGATGGTCAGGTCTGGCCGCAGCATCCGCAGCATCTTCGGCACCAGCTGCAACTGGTAGTCCTGGATCCACACGGTGGCGCCAGGCGCCGCGGCACGTGAGGTGGCCTCGGCGAACCGGCGATTCACGTCGACGTACCGGTCCCACCAACTGCGGTGGTAGATCGGCTTGACGATGACGTCGTGGTAGAGCGGCCACAGGCTGGCGTTGGAGAAGCCCTCGTAGTACTCGGCGACATCCTCGGCCGACAAGCGCACCGGACGCATCTCGAGGTCGTCCTCGACGATGGGATCCTCGTCGCCGTCCGTGACGCCCGGCCACCCGATCCAGGCCCCGCGGCGTTTCCGCAGGAGGGGCTCTAGGGCGGTGACCAGCCCTCCAGGGCTGCGCTTGAACGTCGTGGTGCCGTCGGGCAGCCGCTCCATGTCGATGGGCAGCCGGTTGGCCACCACGACGAAGTCGGACTCGCCGCCCTCCGTGACGAAGTCGGAGTCACCGGAGTCGGCGTCAATGCCGTCTCCTGGTGCCACTACGCGTCGAGCTTCGCCGGCCCGATGCCCAGCATCGACAGGAACACCCGGCACTCGTCGGCGTCGACGGCATAGGCGGCGACGACACGCCTCGCCTGCCGAGCGGTGCTATCGGCCAAAGGTTCGACGTCGCCGAGTTCGGCGGGATCAGTTTTCGCAGCCATAGGACAACTCTAGGCGACTCCTCGAATCGCCTAGAGCCGCCTGCGTCTTTTAGCCTTCGCTCCCGGTAATGGTCGGGTCGCTGCCAACGGTCGACTCGGGCGTGACGGCTGGCGCCGCGTCCTCGGAAAGACCGATGCACTGACCGCTGTTGCGGCCCGTGCACGGGACGCCGTCGATCTCCGTGATGTCCGGGTTGCCCGCGGGCGTGCTGAGGGGGGAGTTCGGCACGGTGTGCGGGAGGCACTCGTTCGTGTACAGATCCTCTTCCTCGCCTGCGGGGCAGGCGGCCACGGGCGTAGCCGGGGCAATTGGTACGGCGACCGCGGCTACCGCGGGGGCCGCGGCGACGGCGAGCGCGAACCCACCGGCAAGGAGTAGTCGTCGCGCTGAAATCTCAAAGGGCGCCATCGTCACGCTTTCTGTCGTAATTGACCGTCTCGTCGGGATTCTATGGAACCTGCAAGGAATCTGCATACGTTCCACGAGTTCTCTGAGAACGGGCCGCGTCCGGATGCGGCGAGCGTGGCGATGTAGTAGGCGGAAATCGCCTCGAGGTTAGGGGCTCGAGCTGACCGACGAGTGCGGAACGGCGATGGGGCCTTCCGCCTGCTGCTCCTCGGAGAGGCCGATGCACTGACCGGAGTTGGCGCCCGTGCAGGGGATGTTGTCGACTGAGGGCAGTCCACCCGGAGACGACTGGAACTCAGGCGAATTCGGGACCATCTCGGGCGTGCAGATGCCGGTGAAGGTGTCCTCGGACTCGCCGTTGGGGCAAGCCGCGACGGACGGTCCGGCGGTGGTGGGGACGGTGAAGGCGGCGACCGCCGGTGCGGCGGCGATCGCGACCGCGAAGCCTCCGGCAAGGATCAGTCGTCGTGCAGAGAACTCAAGGGTCGCCATCGTCACGCTTTCTGTTGTGTTGACCGACTCAACGCGGAATCGGCTGTTTGCCAGCCGATTACCAACTCGAGAATACGCGCCGAGTAGCGAAAACATCGATTGATCACGACTTAAAGTGGTGCGCACGTCCCGTTTCTGTGAGTCGACTGCCAGGGTCCTGTGGCATTGCTGACCGACGGCTGGGCCGGAACCTCCGTGCCGGGATGCCGCCCGTGGTTCGATGACGAGAACGTGTTCCAGTTTTGGTGCATTTCTCGAACTACCCGAAGGGAAAGCGGTGCAGCTCTCGTTGGCGGATCGGACCATCCTCGTCACTGGCGGTGGCAGTGGAATCGGCAAGGGCGTGGCGGCAGCGGTGGTGGCCGCCGGCGGCAACGCGATGATCGTCGGGCGCAACGCCGACCGCCTGGCCGGCGCCGCGGACGAAATCCGGGCTCAGACGGGCGACGGGGCCGGTTCCGTGCGCTACGAGCCTGCCGACGTGACGAACGAGGACGAGGTCGGCGCGGTCGTGCAGGCCACCACGGCGTGGCACGGCAGATTGCACGGTGTCGTGCACTGCGCAGGCGGATCGGAGACCATCGGGCCTGTCTCGCAGCTCGATTCGGAAGCATGGCGTCGCGCGGTCGACCTGAACATCACCGGGTCGATGTACGTGCTCAAGCACAGCGCACGCGAGCTGGTGCGTGGCGGGGGAGGCTCGTTCGTCGGGATCTCGTCGATCGCGGCCAGCAATACCCACCGCTGGTTCGGCGCGTACGGCGTTTCCAAGTCGGCGCTGGATCACCTGATGCAGCTGGCCGCAGACGAACTCGGCGCCTCGTCGGTCCGGGTGAACGGCATCAGGCCCGGCCTCATCCGCACCGATCTGGTGGCAGCAGTCTTCGAGTCGCCTGAAGTCATCGGCGACTACCGCAGCATCACGCCCTTGCCGCGCGCTGGCGAGGTCGAGGACGTCGCCAACCTGGCGCTGTTCCTGCTGAGCGACGCCGCCAGCTACGTCACCGGCCAGCTGATCAACGTGGACGGCGGGCTGATGCTACGGCGAGGGCCTGATTTCAGCGCGATGCTGGAGCCCGTCTTCGGCGCGGATGGTCTACGCGGCGTGGTCAGCTAACGGCCGGATTCTTACCGCCCGCCTCCCACGCGGCCAGCGCCCCGACCGCCGACCAGTCGAGATGCTCACCGCCATTGGCCAGCAGGGTCAGGAAGCGGTCGCGCAGCAGGCTGGCGATCGGGAGCGGCACCTGCAGTTCCTCGCCTGCGGCGAGCACCAGACGGACGTCCTTGGCCCCGAGGGGCGCGGCGAATCCTGCTGGCTCGAACTCCTCGCGGGCGATCAAGCCGCCGTAGGTCTGATAGACCGGCGCCCCGAACAGGGTCGAGGTGAGGATGTCGAGGTACTGAAGCTTGTCGACCCCAGCCTTGCCGACCAGTGCCATGGCCTCGCCAAGCGACTCGATCACCGAGGCGATGAGGAAGTTGCCGCTGAGTTTGACCAAGCTGGCCGCCTTGGGATCGTCGGACACGACGAACGTGCGCTGGCCGATGGCCTCGAAGATGGGTGAAACCGTCTGCAGTACGGCGGGTTCGGCCGCGGCCAGGACGAACAGCTTGGCGGCCTCGGCCGCCTCCGGCCTGCCGAATACAGGTGCGGCGGCGAAGCGCTGACCGGCGTCGGCGTGGGCGGCGCTCAGGCGGCCGGCGAGCGCCACGCTGATCGTGGAGCACGACACGTGTACTGCCCCGGCGCTCAGCGTCGCCAGGATTCCCTCCGTCCCGAACGTCACCGCGTCGACGGCGTCGTCGTTGGCCAGCATCGAGACCACGACCTGGCCGCCGCAGGCCTCGGCGACGGTGCGGGCGGGCCGCGCCCCGCGTTCGGCCAGCGCGTCGACCTTGTCCTGTGAGCGGTTGTACGCGGTGACCCGATGGCCTGCCTTGAGCAGATTGGCGGCCATGCCCGAACCCATGTTTCCCAACCCGACGAATCCGATGTCCATGGGTTTACTTCTACTCCGGACGGTTGAGAATGGGCTGATGCGGTTCTCCACGACGATGTTCCAGAGCGGCAACAACACGGGGATCGAGGTACCCGCCGACGTTCTCGAGGCACTCGGGGCAGGCAAGCGGCCCCCGGTCGTGGTCACCGTGAACGGCTACTCCTACCGCTCGACCGTCGCCCCGATGGGCGGCCAGTACCTCCTGCCCTTCAGCGCCGAGCGGCGCAGCGAGTCCGGCATCTCCGGCGGTGACGCGATCGACGTGGAGTTGGTCCTCGACTCCGCACCCCGGGTGGTCGAGGTGCCCGAGGATCTGCGCACCGCGCTCGACGACTCGCCGGACGCTTCGGCGGCCTGGGCGAAGCTGTCCTACAGCCACCGGAAGGCGCACGTGACGTCGGTGATGGGGGCCAAGACGGCCGATACGAGAGCGCGCCGCATCGCCGCCGTCGTCGCCAAGCTCGAAGGCTGAGCGGCTACTTGGGCGTCTTGTCGCGGCAGTAGGCGTACACGGCCACCCCTGCGAACGCGGTGACGTCGTCCACCGACCAATCGGTGGCATTCTTCACGTGGAGCAACGCGTCGTTGACCGTGCCGCCACGGTGCAGCAGGTCGCACGTCGAGTGGGCCAGATCGATGGCGGTCTTGGGAGACTTGACTCGGACGCCCTTCTGCTGGATCGCGTTCAGAAACGCCTGGTCCAGTTGTTCTTCCTGGGGATCGGCGTGCGCGGGGATGGCGACCGCAGTGGTCAGGCCGGTGCCCACGCCCATGGCTATGCCCATGGTGACGACCGCAGCCACGATGTTCTTCGACCTCATGTGTCTCCCCTGTCACGGACAACGCAAGTCACAACAGTACGTCAGCAAACCGCACGGTGAGTATCGAAGCGGGTTCGCCCGGCGTTACTCGACCGGTCCGCGTTGTACCGCGTCGGGGTGAATGTCGTGGTGAATACGGGTGTCGACCTCGGCCAGCGGACGGCCCCCGCCGCCCCACCGCATTGCGATGATCTCGGCGACGATCGACACCGCGGTCTCCTCGGGCGTGCGGGCGCCGAGGTCGAGTCCGATGGGGCTGGACAGCGCGCTCGTCTCGACCGCCGTCAAGCCGATCTCGTGCAGGCGGTCGAGGCGGTCGAGGTGTGTCTGGCGCGACCCCATCGCGCCGACGTAGCCGACCCGCGGCAGGCGCAGCGCCACCTCGAGCACCGGCACGTCGAACTTGGGGTCGTGGGTGAGCACGCAGATCACGGTGCGGGCGTCGATCGCACCGACCGCTTCCTGCCCGGCGAGATAGCGGTCGGGC
Organism: Mycobacterium sp.; assembly: GCF_032162105.1. Classification (GTDB taxonomy): domain Bacteria; phylum Actinomycetota; class Actinomycetes; order Mycobacteriales; family Mycobacteriaceae; genus Mycobacterium. The sequence goes on from NZ_JAVRPS010000036.1 coordinate 13,732, forward strand.
CAGTCGACGACGACCTCGTCGGCGGCGGGGAAGCGGGCGGGCGTGGCGAAGACGGGGCGGGCGTCGCACACGGTGACCCGGTACCCGAGGAGGGCGGCCTGGCGGGTCAGCGCGGCGGCGAAGTCGATGGCGCCGAAGACGATCATTCGAGGGCGTGGCGCGTGGCTGGCCACGAACACCTCCATGCCCTCGCCCTGCCGTTCGCCGTCGGGTCCGTACGTCAGAACCGCGGTGCGCCCTGCGGCGAGCAGGCCGCGGGCGTCGTCGGCGACGGCGTCGTCGGCGCGGGCCGAGCCCAGAGAACCGTCGGCGCTGGACTCGCCGATGACGAGTCGCCGGCCGACCCATTCGGGACCGGGGTGCGCGATGACGGTGGCCACCGCCGTCGGGCGGTGCAAGGCGATGTCGTTGGCGACCGCCCCCAACTGCGGGAACGTCTCGCGTGAAATCGGTTCGGCGAAGATGTCGATGATGCCGCCGCAGGTGAGGCCGACGGCGAAGGCGTCGTCATCGGTGATGCCGTAGCGCTGGAGTCGCGGCTTCCCGGTCAGCACCACCTCGCCGGCAAGTTCGTAGACCGCGGCCTCCACGCAGCCGCCCGACACCGAGCCCGCCACGGAACCGTCCGGGGAGACCACCATGGCGGCGCCTGCCGCGCGCGGTGCGGACTTGATGGTGCGCACGACGGTGGCCAGGCCCGCCGCACCACCGGCACTCCAGATCGAGATCAGTTCGTCGAGCACGTCACGCACAGCTCGAGTGTAGGTCCGCGCACGTACGCGGCCCGGCTTTGTACCCTCGGCTTAGGGTCAACGTGGCTCGGCGAAGGGACATTAGTGAATCTGCCCGTATTGGGGCCAATGCCGCTGTCGGCTTTCGCGCATCCGTGGTATTTCCTGTTCGTCATCCCGATCGTCGGTCTGGTCGTGCTCTACCTGGCCGTGCAACGGTCCCGCCGCCACCGGCTGGCACGGTTCGCCGACTCGGAGATGATCGAAAGCGTCTCGCCTCTGCGCGCCAGTCGGTGGCGTCACGTGCCTGCGGTGCTGCTTGCGCTCGCCCTGGTGTTCCTGACCATCGCGATGGCCGGCCCCTCGCTGGACCGCAAGATCCCCCGCAACCGCGCGGTGGTGATGCTCGTCATGGACGTGTCCACGTCGATGGACGCCACCGACGTGCCGCCGACCCGGATGAAGGCCGCGCAGGAGGCGGCCAAGAAGTTCGCCGACGACCTCACCGCCGGCGTCAACCTCGGCTTGATCTCGTACGCAGGCAACCCCACGATGCTGAGCTCGCCGACCACCAACCACGACGCCACGAAGATCGCCATCGACAAGATGCAGATCGCCGACCGGACCGCCACCGGCGAGGCGATCTTCGCTGCGCTGCAGGCGATCTCGACCGTCGGCGCGGTGATCGGCGGCGGTGACACCCCGCCTCCCGCCCGCATCATCCTGTTCTCCGATGGCAAGGAGACCAGCCCGTCGAACCCCAACAACCCGCGCGGGGCGTTCACCGCGGCGCGCGCCGCCCACGATCAGGGCATCCCCATCTCGACCATCTCGTTCGGCACTCCCGACGGCACGGTGAAGGTCGACGGCAATCAGGTGCCGGTGCCCGTCGACGACACCACGATGAAGGAGGTCGCGCGGCTGTCCGGAGGCACCGCGTACTCCGCCTCCGACCTCAAGGGGCTCGAGAAGGTCTACACGTCGCTGCAGGATCAGATCGGCTACGAGACGGTCAGGGGCGAAGCCAGTACCGGCTGGCTGCGGCTGGGCGCGGCGGTGCTCGCCCTCGCCGCCATCGCCGCGCTGGTGATCAATCGGCGCATGCCGGTCTGAGCTCACCCGTTTCGGCGGGCCGACGGTTGGGTATTGAATCAGCACCCAATCCTGGGTTGCCGAAAGGACATCACCATGGCTGACCAGGAGGTCGTCGGCGTCGGAGATCCGGTCGCCGAAGTGGTGGCAACCATCGGACTGCTGCTCATGTTCGTGGCGGTGATCGGCATGGTCATGGGCGTGACGTCCTTCGGCCTCGGTGGTGACGTCTTCGCCACGGTCTGCTGCGCCATCGCCGCGATCAGCTTCGTCGGTAGCCTGGCCTGCTTCGTCATCGACGCCAAACGACTCGACGCGGCCGAGGACGCGCTGCCCTTCCCGAGCATGTTGAGGGACCGATAGACCCCGACCGCGTGATTGCCGGTACCGTTTGCACATGCGAAAGGTGCTCGTCGGCCTATGTGTTGCGGCGCTGGCGCTGTTGCCTGCCTGCAGCCGTAATCGGACGCCAACTCACTGATCGACGCCGCCGGCTATCACGTCACGGACGACACGGTCTACTACCTGAAGGCGTTCCCTGGCAAGGCCTTCGAGATCTCCGGGGCGGACGTGGCGTCGTTCCAGGTGTTCGACCAGACCTACGCCCGCGACGAGTCCAAGGTCTACCTCGATGGTGCCGTGCTGTCCGGCGCCGACGCCGTGACCTTCCAACCGCTGGACCGGCCCGGCTTGGCCAAGGACGCCCACCACGTCTATCTGCGCGACGTGCCGATCGGCGATGCGGGCCCGGCCTCGTTCCGCGTGCTCGGCGGCGCGTATGCGACCGACGGTCAGCGGGTCTTCTACTTCGCCGACCGGATCCCGGACGCCCGCCTGGCGTCGTTCCGTCCGCTCGAGGGCCCGTACGCCAGCGACGCGGAGCGCGTCTACTGGATCGGCAAGGCGATCGAAGGCGCCGATCCGGCGACCTACCGCGTGCTCAACGCCGACTTCGAATACTCGGCCGATGCCGAACACGCCTACTACCGACAGACGGTCATCGCGGGCGCGGAGCCAAGCACCTTCCCGCCGGGGCGCGCCGTCACCGGGTGCGCTGAGACGTCCATCACCTTCGCGGGATAGTCCCGGGGTCGGCACCGCACGGCGGTAGCGTGCGGCAATCCTGAACGGGGAGTGGACGTTTCCACCGCGGAACTAGTCGGGTAGTCGCGCCGCGGCGAGCTCTCGAAAAACCAATTCTTGACTGATTCCAGAAAAGGAGACAGACTATGGGCGTGGACTCGACCGCGGACTACCGGCAGATGCTGCAGGCGTCCGCGCTGCGCGTCACCCGCCCCCGGATGGCGGTGCTGAGCGCCGTCTACGAGCATCCGCACGCCGATACCGACTCGATCATCCGCGCCGTGCGGGGTGATCTGCCCGAGGTATCGCACCAGACCGTCTACGACTCACTCAACGCGCTGACGGCTGCGGGCCTGGTGCGCCGCATCCAGCCGTCGGGCTCCGTGGCGCGCTACGAATCGCGGGTCGGCGACAACCACCACCACGTCGTGTGCCGGGGGTGCGGTGTCATCGCCGACGTCGACTGCGCCGTCGGCGAGGCGCCCTGCCTCACCGCTTCGGATGACAACGGATTCTCGATCGACGAGGCCGAGGTCATCTACTGGGGCATGTGCCCCGACTGCTCAAACGTTCGAAGTTCCTGATCACATCCGTGAACGCAGCCCTTAGTTCACCAACCCCGGAAGGAATGTTGTGTCCGATAGCGAGAACCCAGCAATCGATTCGCCGAAGCCCAAGGCGAATGCACCGCTGACGAACCAGGATTGGTGGCCCGAGCAGATCGACGTGTCGGTCCTGCACGCGCACTCTCCGAAGGGCAACCCCCTCGGCGAGGACTTCGACTACGCCAAGGAGTTCGCGAAGCTCGACACCGACGCCCTCAAGGCCGACGTGATCTCGGTCATCACCACCTCACAGGACTGGTGGCCCGCCGACTACGGCAGCTACGCAGGCCTGATGATCCGGCTGTCCTGGCACGCCGCAGGCACCTACCGGACGTTCGACGGCCGCGGTGGCGCAGGCCAAGGCATGCAGCGCTTCGCACCGCTCAACAGCTGGCCCGACAACGCCAACCTCGACAAGGCCCGCCGCCTGCTCTGGCCGGTCAAGCAGAAGTACGGCAACAAGATCTCCTGGGCCGACCTGCTGGTATTCGCGGGCAACGCCGCGCTGGAGTCCGCGGGCTTCGAGCCGTTCGGGTTCGGCTTCGGTCGTCCCGACTTCTGGGAGCCCGAAGAGGTCATCTTCGGCGAGGAAGACGAGTGGATGGGCACCGACAAGCGCTATGCAGGCGCCGATGCGTCAGCGCGGCAGCTCGAGGAACGCTACGGCGCCACCACCATGGGCCTGATCTACGTGAATCCCGAAGGCCCAGAGGCCAACCCGGATCCGTTGGCCGCCGCAATCGACATCCGCGAGACGTTCGGCCGGATGGCGATGAACGACGAGGAGACCGCCGCGCTGATCGTCGGCGGCCACACCCTCGGTAAGACCCACGGCGCCAGCGCCGACCCGAACGGCCCCGAGCCGGAGGGCGCGCCGATCGAGCAGCAGGGGCTTGGCTGGAAGTGCCCCTTCGGTTCAGGAAACGCCGGCGACTCCATCACCAGCGGCCTCGAGGTGGTGTGGACGCCAACCCCGACGCAGTGGAGCAACAGCTTCCTGGAGATCCTCTACGGCTACGAGTGGGAGCTGACCAAGAGCCCCGCCGGTGCCTGGCAGTTCCAGGCCAAGGACGCCGAGGCGATCATCCCGGATCCCTTCGGTGGTGCACCGCGCAAGCCCACGATGCTGGTCACCGACATCTCGATGCGCGTCGATCCCATCTACGGCCCGATCACCCAGCGCTGGCTCGAGCATCCCGAGGAGCTCAACGAGGCCTTCGCCAAGGCCTGGTACAAGCTGCTGCACCGCGACTTGGGGCCGATCAGCCGCTACCTCGGGCCGTGGATCGCCGAAGAGCAGCTGTGGCAGGACCCGGTGCCCGCCGTCGAGGGCGCGCTGATCGACGATGCGGACGTCAAGGCGCTCAAGGCCAAGGTGCTCGACTCCGGCCTGTCGGTTCAGCAACTCGTCAACACCGCGTGGTCGGCGGCGGCGAGCTTCCGCGGCACCGACAAGCGTGGCGGAGCCAACGGTGCGCGGCTGCGTCTCGAGCCGCAGAAGAGCTGGGAGGCCAACGAGCCGTCCGAGCTGGCCAAGGTGCTGCCGGTCCTCGAGAAGATCCAGCAGGACTTCAACGGCGCTGGTGGCAAGAAGGTCTCGCTGGCTGACCTGATCGTGCTGGCCGGTTCGGCGGCGGTGGAGAAGGCCGCCAAGGATGGCGGTGTCGAGATCGAGGTTCCGTTCGCGCCGGGCCGCACCGACGCCTCGCAGGAGAACACCGACGTCGAGTCGTTCGGGCTGCTGGAACCGCGGGCCGACGGGTTCCGCAACTACGTGCGTGCCGGTGAGAAGCTGCCGCTGGAGAAGCTGCTGCTCGAGAAGGCCTACTTCCTGGACGTCACCGCACCCGAGCTGACGGTGCTCATCGGCGGTCTGCGTGCGCTCGGAGCCAACCACGGCGGCAGCAAGCACGGCGTGTTCACCGACAAACCGGGCGTGCTCACCAACGACTTCTTCGTCAACCTGCTCGACATCGGCACGTCGTGGAAGTCGGGCACCGACGAGAACGTCTACGAGGGCGTCGACCGGGCATCGGGCAAGACGAAGTGGACGGCCACCGCCAACGACCTGGTCTTCGGCTCGCACTCGGTGCTGCGTGCGATCGCCGAGGTGTACGCCCAGGACGGCAGCCAGGAGAAGTTCGTCAAGGACTTCGTCGCCGCGTGGGTGAAGGTCGCGAACAACGATCGGTTCGACGTGGGCTGATCCAGCGCGACCACCTGCTTGAAGCGACACCCCGCGAGCTCCGGCTCGCGGGGTGTCGTGCTTTCTTCGGGTCCGGAAATCAGCGCAGAAAAAAGTGAGGGAATTCGCGCGGCAGGTCGCTCCTACCGATGAACGCGGCAGATGGCCGCGACCCACTCGAAGGAGAGCACCATGAGCACCAACATCACCAACCGCATCGCGGCCGCCACCGTCGCCCTTGGCGCGGGTGCCGCTGCCGTCGGCCTCCTGGCCATGGCCCCCGCGGCGCAGGCCAGCCCGATGACGTTCGCCCAAGCCTGCACCACCACGCACGGCTGGGTAGCGACCGTCGTGACCGCGGGCATCGAAGAGTGCCACTGGCAGGACCCGAACACCGGCAACGAATGGATCAGGAAGAGCCCGATCGGTGCCCCCGCTGTGTCGGCCAATGGCGCTACCCCGTTCGCGCAGGCCTGCGTCATCACGCAGGGGTGGAACGCGGTCATCGTCGGCGCAGGCAAGGAGCAGTGCCACTGGCAGGATCCGGACGGCAACGAGCACATCGTCACTAGCCCGCTGCCCAAGAAGCCGCTGACCCCCACGATGGTTCAGCCGCCGCCGCGGACGGCGAACTGATCACTGAGGCGCCTGATTGCTACCAGCCGGACCGGGGCTGCGGCCCCGGCTCCGGCTGGTCAGGATCCGTCCTCTGCCAGAGGCAGTCGCCGCTCATTTCGATCGAGAACAGCTTCGGCAGCACCTCAAGCGACAGTGGCTGCCCCGCGACACCGTCGTAGCTCTGCGGCGGACCGGCGCCCACGCCGGGAATGACAGCCACTTGTACCGCGCTGCACCGGCTTTCGGGAGTCAGGGGGGTGGCGGTCCAGTTGCCCGACCTGATGCTGGAGTTGCGCAAGCCCTCCCCGTGCAGCTTCATGGGAGGTCCGTAGCTGAACCATCGGTCGCTGACCGGGTAAGGCGTCGCGACGGGTTGCCACTGATCGCCGGCGCACACCAGCGGCGCCTGGTCATCAGGCGGCCACGTCATCGCATCGCTCAGATTCGTCACACAGGGCGTACCCGGTTGTGGCACAACGGGATCGGCGGCAGCCACCGCAGGTCGTGACAAGACGGTCGCGGCCGTGACGACGATGATCGCAGTGAAACGCAGCATGTCCCGACACTTACACCTTGGTCAGGTCGGTCCGCATCAACCCCACGTTGTATTCGCCCCACCACGACAGATTCCAGTACAGGTCGTTTCCGGTGCCCATCGTGGACGAGGACCAAGGGTGCATCATCGGCGCGTAGATGCCTCCGGGCTGCTGTCCCATCAGCACCTTGGCCGTCGACCAGGTGCCCTGCGGGGTATCCGACGTCCGCATCACGATGTTGTTGAACTGGTCGCCGTAGAGGGTCACGTACTTCTTCAGCTGCTTGTTGTACTGCACTGACA
>NZ_JAVRPS010000037.1:0-6528 GCF_032162105.1 Mycobacterium sp.
CGGTCGTGGCGCCCACCAGTTCCACCCGCCCATCACGTGCATGAAGGCAGGCACCAGCACCGTCCGGACCAGCGTGGCGTCGACCAGCACGGCCAGCGTCAGCCCGACGCCGAACATCCGCATGAACGACACCTGCGCGGCGATCAGTGCGGCGAACGAGATGGACATCACCACGGCGGCGGCGGTGATCACCCGGCCCGTGCGGGCCAACCCGAGCACCACCGCCCTGTCGTTGTCGGCACGGGCGAGCCTGATCGCTTGCAGGCCCGACGGAGAGGCATCACCGTTGGTCCGAATCTTCAACCAGTACTCGCGGATCCGCGCGACGAGGAACACCTCGTAGTCCATCGACAGGCCGAACGCGATGCAGAACAACAACACTGGCATGTTGGCCACCAGCGTGCCGGTGGCCGTGGTGCCGAGCGCATTCAGATGTCCGTCCTGGAAGATCCACACCAGCGCACCGAACGCCGCGGTCAACGACAGCACGTTCAGCACAACGGCTTTCAGCGGCAGCACCAGACTACCCGTCAACAGGAACAGCAGCCCGAACGTGATCACCGCGATCAGACCGAGCACCCATGGCAGTCGATCCGTGATCGCCACCACGCTGTCGTGGTTGACCTGCGCGCTGCCCGTCATCTGCACCGACCGTCCGTCGGGTCCTGGCACCTGGTGCAGGCGGTCGAGTTGCGCCTCGGAGGCGTCGGAGAACAGCGGTGCCGTACTTCTGACGGTGAGGAACGCGCTGCCGTCGACCGCGCCGGCCGGTGCCGTGGGCGGCCCGACCACCTTGCCGTCGACGAACGTGCCCGTCTGCGCCGACACTGCCTGGACGTCAGGCACCCGGGACAGCTCGGCGGCGTAGCGCTCGATCTCGGCGGGGGCGAGTCCTGCGGCGTCGGGCACGACGACGGTGACCGCGGTCGAGGAGTCGTCGGCGAAGTCGTTGCGCAACTGGTCACCGACCTGATGCGCGGACGCCGACGTGGGCAGCACCCGGTCGTCAGGGAAGCCCCACTTCACGCCGAGGAACGGGGCGCCGAGCGCGAGGAGCAGGACGACGACCGCAAGTCCGATGGGCACGGCGCGACGCATGACGGCCTGCGTCGATCGGTACCAGAACAACTGCTCGACGGGCTTGGGGGCGGGTTCGGGCCTCCGCAACACCCGGCGGAGCAACCGCCGGACGTCGAACGCTTCGAGCCGGTCCCCCAGCAGCCAGATGGCGGCGGGGGTGACGATCACCGCCGCAGCGGCGGCGAACGCCACGGTGGCGACGCCTGCGTAGGCGAACGACTTCAGGAAGTACATCGGGAACAGCAGCATCGCCGCCATGGACAGCCCGACCGTCGTCGCCGAGAACAACACCGTCCGGCCCGCCGTCGTCATGGTCCGGATCAGTGCCTGCTCGCGCGGCCGCCCCTCGGCGAGTTCGTCGCGGTAGCGGCTGATGATGAGCAACGTGTAGTCGATGGCCAGGGCGAGTCCCAGTGCGGTGGACAGGTTCAGCGCGAAGGTCGAGACGTCGGTACTGAACGTGAGCAGTCGCAGCACGGACATCGAGCCGACGATGGCGAGTCCGCCAACGAGCATCGGCAAAGCCGCCGCCACCACGCCCCCAAACACCCACACCAGGAACAGGAAGCTCAGCGGGATCGCGATCGACTCCATCAACAGCAGGTCGCGCTCGGTCTGAGCATTGATCTGGGCGTACACCATCGCTACGCCACCGGAGCGCACGGTGACGCCGTCCCTGTCGTGCACGACCTCGTCGGAGAGCGCCTTGGCATACTTCTGCGCGTCGTTCTCCCCGCCGGTGATACCGGCGACGATCAAGCCGGTCTTGCCGTCCTCGCTGATCAGGTCCGAGGCGGCCTGGGGCGGCACGGTCCAGGGTGACGTCACGTTCGCGACGTGCGATGACTGCTTGAGGTGGTCGACGATGTCGGTGGCGACCGCGGTGGAGTTCGACGATTTGACGCCGTCGGGTGCGGTGACCGTGACGAGCAACTGCATGTCGCCCTGGTTGAACTTCTCGGTCAGCAGCTTCGTCGCCTGAGCGGATTCGGACGTCGGGTCCTGGAAGCCACCTGCCGACAGGCTCTTGGCCACCGGTATGCCGAATACCGCGGCGGCCACCATGACGAGCGCCGCGATGGCGAGGATGCGTCGCGGGGCGGCGATCGCAAGTAGGGCGATCCTGCGCAACATGTCGGACCTTTCGACAACTGACAATATCAACGTTAAGTTACCAACGATAACTTTGGGTGGTCAACCGCGTACCCCGTGTCTCTGATCACGTCGCCGGGCCGCGGAACGTTCACCCCTCACGAGCGTTTCCCAGCATCTGCACAGACATTTAGGCTTCTCGTCATGGCCACGACCGACTCGTTCTCGACCAGGTATGACTCCGCCAGCACCGACTCGGTGAGCTCATTCGGCCTGCTCGTCCTGCGCATCGCCACCGGAGCGACGGCGCTGCAGGCCGGCCTGATCAAGGCGTTCGACATCAACGCAGCCGTCAGTTTCATGGACGACAACGGATGGAAGATGGGGAAGTTCGCCGCGATTCTGGTGACGGCTACGGAGACCGCGGGCGGAATCCTGCTTCTGTTGGGTTTGCTGACGCCAGTGGCCGCGTGTGGCCTGATCGCCGCGATGATCGATGCCTGGGCAGTCAACGTCTCCGGCGGTGCGTTCTGGTCTCAGCCGTTCAACGTGCCGTTCCTGGTGGCGTTCGCCGCAACGGCCCTGCTCTTCACCGGTGCGGGCGCCTACTCGGTGGACGCGAAGATGTTCGGCCGGGCCCGCTGGCCCGGCGTCATCACGGTCGGGCTGTTTCTCGTCGCAATCGCTGCGGCGGTCGCGACGTGGGTCTTGCTGAACGGCACCAACCCGATCCACCTGAGCGATCCAAAGGCGTAGAACCTACCCGCAGGTAAGAATTGCCACCGTAGTCACAATCGTGACTCAAAGAACTCTTAATAGTTATTGTTACTGTCCAGTACATGTGGATCGACGACACCAGCGCAGATGTCATCAAGGTTGACTTCGAAGCCCTCTACCACGGGGACTTCCTGGTCGAGGGTGATACCACCGAACAGTTCCCCGACCTCGCAGCAGCCGTATAACACAGCAGGTCAGACCACGTGGCTTGACTGATCACGTGGGCGCCGAGGTTGGCATGCGGCAGCGTTAGCTGCATCGCGGGACCTGGACAGACAGCCGCCGACGGATACCGTCGGCGGCTTCTTCTATCCAAGGGCACCGCGTCGAGGCTGTACTGAGGGTCGCGATCCGGCACGAACCACGACCCTCAGCGCAATCTGAACGCCTCCCGCTATGCGGAGATCGCCTCGGACTCCCATGGCGTGACCATTCCGCCGAGGCGTTCGGTTATCAGTTCTTCTGCTTCGTTCACGATCCGCGAGATCAATTCCTCGACCGTCGGGATGTCATCGATCAGGCCCATCACGGTGCCCACGGTCCAAATGCCCGCGTCGACGTCGCCGTCGTCGAACACCCGTCGCCCACGCACGCCGGCCACCAGATCCTTGACGTCCTCGAACTGACCGCCCTGCTTCAGGATCTCCACCACTTCACGCGACACCACGTTGCTCGCGACGCGCGCCGTGTTGTGCAGGCTGCGGAAGATCAGCTCGGTGCCGCGCTCGTCGCCGGCAACGATGGCTTCCTTGACGTTCTGGTGAATGCACGACTCGACGGTGCACATGAACCGCGTGCCCATGTTGATGCCGTCGGCCCCAAGCGCCAGAGCGGCCACCAGGCCGCGGGCGTCGCCGAAGCCGCCGGAGGCGATCATCGGAATGTCGATCTGCTTGGCCGCGGCCGGAATTAGCACCAGGCCGGGGACGTCGTCCTCCCCAGGATGGCCCGCGCACTCGAAGCCATCGATGCTGATGCCGTCCACCCCGAGGCTCTGCGCCTTCACCCCGTGCCGCACCGACGTGCACTTGTGCAGCACCTTGATCCCGTTGTCATGGAACATCGGCAGGTGCGGAGCCGGATTCGAGCCCGCGGTCTCCACGATCTTGATGCCCTCGTTGACGATGACCTGGCGGTACTCGTCGTACGGCGGTGGATTGATCGACGGCAGAATCGTCAGGTTCACACCGAACGGCTTGTCGGTCAGCTCGCGCGTCTTGGCGATCTCACGGGCCAGGTCGGCAGGCGTCGGCTGTGTCAGCGCGGTGATGAAGCCGAGGCCACCCGCATTGGCCACGGCCGCAACGAGTTCCGCTCGCCCGACCCACTGCATGCCGCCCTGCGCGACGGGATGCTCGACCCCGAATACCTCGGTGAACTTCGTCTTGATTGCCATGGCGCCTACCTCGGAGCCATGCGGATCGCACCGTCTAAGCGGATCACTTCGCCGTTGAGCATGGGGTTCTCGACGATGTGCACGGCCAGCGCGCCGTACTCGTCGGGGTCGCCGAGCCGGGCCGGGTGCGGCACCTGCTGGCCGAGCGACTTCTGCGCCTCTTCGGGCAGCGAGCCCAGCAGCGGCGTCTTGAACAGCCCCGGCGCGATGGTGACCACGCGGATCAGGCTGCGCGACAGGTCGCGCGCGATCGGCAGCGTCATGCCGACGACGCCACCCTTGGAGGCCGAGTACGCCGCCTGTCCGATCTGACCGTCGAATGCCGCGACCGACGCGGTGTTGATGATGACGCCGCGCTCTTCGCCGAGGGGATCCGTCTTGGCGATCCGCTCTGCGGACAGCCGCAGCACGTTGAAGGTGCCGATCAGGTTGACCTCGACGACCTTCTTGAACTGGTCGAGCGGAAACGCGCCGTCCTTGCCCAGCGTCTTGATGGCGTTGCCGATGCCCGCACAGTTGACGTTGATGCGCACCGGTCCGAGCGACTCGGCGACGTCGAGCGCCTCGGAGACAGCGGCCTCGTCGGTGACGTTGGCGGCGACGAACTTCGCGCGGTCGCCGAGTCCGGCGACCACTTCCTCGCCCTTGAGGTCGATGACCACCACGCTCGCCCCGGCGTCCAGCAGGCGCTTGGTGGTCGCCAGGCCAAGGCCGGACGCGCCACCCGTAACGACTGCTACGGCGTCTTTGATCTGCACAGATGCATTCCCTTCTCAAAATTTCGGAGGCTCGCGCCTCCGCTCGACCACCTGGTTGGTTGGGACTATACCCAGTCCCGTAGAACGGCCTCGGTGTCGGCGCCCGGTTCCCCTGACGGCGTCGGCGTCGGCGGAACGCTGCGGGAGAACCGGGGCGCAGGCGCGGGCTCCAAGTTGTCGCCGTCACGGAAGAAGGTGTCACGCTCGGTGATGTGAGGCTCGGTCTCGACCTCGGCGAAGGACAGCACCGGGGTCACGCACGCATCGGTGCCGTCGAACACCTTGGCCCAGTGGTCGCGATCCTGGGCGGCGAACGCCTCGGTGAAGGCGACGCGCAACTCGCCCCAGCGGCTGGCGTCGTTCTGGTCGGGCAGTTCAGCGGGATCCAAGCCGAGGCCCTGCAGCAGCAGGGCGTAGAACTGCGGCTCGATGGCGCCGACCGCGACGTAGCGACCGTCGGAGCAGGTGTAGGTGTCGTAGTAGGGCGCGCCGGTGTCGAGCATGTTGGTGCCGCGCTCGTCGGACCACATACCCATGGCGCGGAAGCCCCACATCATCTGCATCAGCACGCTGGACCCGTCGATCATCGCCGCGTCGACCACCTGGCCCTTGCCGGAGGTCTGGCGCTCCCACAGCGCGGCCAGGATCCCGACGATGAGGAACATCGAACCGCCGCCGAAGTCGCCTGCCAGGTTCAGCGGCGGGACGGGCCGCTCGTCCTTGCGGCCGACGGCGTGCAGCAATCCGTTGAGCGAGATGTAGTTGATGTCGTGACCGGCCTGCAGCGCCCGCGGCCCGGTCTGGCCCCAGCCCGTCATGCGTGCGTAGATCAGCCGCTCGTTGACCGCTGCGCAGTCCTGCGGCCCGAGGCCGAGGCGCTCGGTGACGCCCGGCCGGTAGCCCTCGATCAGCACGTCGGCCTTGGCGATGAGCCGCAGCAGCAGCTCACGTCCCTCGTCGCTCTTGAGGTCCGCGGTCACCGACCGCCGGTTGCGCAGCATGGAGTCGCGGTTTCCGCGCGGCACGCCGGGCCTTTTGTTGGGCCGCTCGACGCGCACGACGTCGGCGCCCAGATCGCCGAGAATCATTGCGGCGTGCGGTCCGGGGCCGATGCCGGCCAGCTCCAAGACTCGCAATCCCTGTAGTGGTCCAGCCATCGCGCAACGTCCTCCACCAGTAGCCTCAAGTTGACCGCCGACATAGCTTACTTGTATAACCAGGTCCACCGGCCGCGGGCCTCAGGCTCGCCAGACCCAAGGCGAGGCATGAACAACTCCAAGACCACCATCGAGTCCTACACCGGCATCGACGACCTCACCCTTTCGCTCAGCGATGGCGTGCTCGCGGTGACGTTGAACCGCCCGGACAGCCTCAACTCGCTGACCGCGCCGATGCTCGAGACCATCGCCGCCGCGCTGGAACGCG